>CAZOTV010000008.1:0-63142 GCA_964582795.1 uncultured bacterium | reverse complement strand
GCCGCCGCCGCCTGCTGCTTCGCCACCGCGACCAGCGAGATCATCTCGTAGGCGAGGTTCGCCGCCAGCAACGACGTCACCGACCCGACGTCGTAGGGAGGCATGACCTCCACGAGATCGAACCCGACGAACGCGAGTCCAGCCAGGCCGCGCACGAGTTCGAGCGCCTGCTGCCCGGTGGCGCCGCCCACCTCGGGGGTGCCGGTGCCGGGGGCGTAGACCGGATCGAGGAAGTCGATGTCGAAGCTGAGGTAGAGCGGGCCGGAACCTGCCCGGTCTCTCACGCGGTCGATCACCGCTGCTGCCCCCATGTGGTGCATGTCCGTGGCGCGGATCATCGCCAACCCGAGCGACTCCGACATGCTCACGTCCTCGGGGCCGTAGAGCGACCCGCGCAGGCCCACCTGGATGGAGCGGCCGGGGTCGAGTAGGCCCTCCTCGACGGCCCGGCGGAACGGCGTGCCGTGCGTGTCCTTGCCGCCGAAGTAGCTGTGCCACAGGTCGTTGTGGGCGTCGAAGTGCACCAGGCCGACGGGTCCGTGACGCCTCGCGACCGCCCGCAGCAGCGGCAGCGACACGCTGTGATCGCCGCCTAGGAAGACGGGCGTCACGCCCGCCCCCAAGACCGTGGCCGCCGCCTCGGTGATCTGCGCGTGCGACTCCGGCAGGTACCCGGGTGTCACCGGCAGGTCACCGTAGTCGACCATCGAGAGCGTCTCGAAGACGTTCACGCGGAGCTCGGGGTGGTACGGCCGCAGCAGCATCGACTCTTGGCGGATGCCCGAAGGGCCGAACCGCGCGCCCACGCGGTAGGTGCCGCCGGTGTCGAACGGCACCCCGACCACGGCGACGTCGACGCCGCTCAACTCGGTCACGTGCGGCAGGCGCATGAACGTACGGATCCCCTCGAAACGAGGGTAGACCATGGCGTCGACGGGCCGGTACGGGGGTCGGGGGCTGTCTGGCTGCATGGGCTCCTCCTCAGGTCGCTTCGGTCGGCGGGCGCACGAGGCGCAGGTCGGGCTGGCCGTACTTCACTACGCGCAGGATCATGTTCGTGCGCGTGCTGCTGACGCCGGGGACACGCTGGATGCGTTGCGTGACGAGCTCCGTGAGGTGCTCGAGGTCGCGGCACATGACGTCGACCTCGAGGTCGTACTCGCCCGACACCACCGCCACGTAGCTCACTTCCGGGAACGCGGCGATGACCTCCGCCGCTTCCTCGGTGCGGCGGGCCGGCGTGATGGTGAGGTGGATGTTGGCGGGCGCGCGGAACCCGACGTGGTGCGGGTCGGCGCGCCCGACGACGTGGAGCGAGCGATCCTTCACCAGGCGCGCGTACCGGTTGCGCACGGTACCGATGGACACGCCAAGGGCCCGCGCCATATGGGTGAACGAGCGCCGCCCGTCCTCCTGGAGGTGCGCCAGGATCGCGAAGTCGAGGTCGTCGAGGGTCGGACCGCTCATGCGCGTTCTCGCCCCATGGCGGCGCCGGACCCCTCCGGCGCTCCGTCACGTGTGTCCGCCGCGAGTCGGGTGACGTGGAGTGGAGGCAGGTGGTCGCGCCACGGCCGCGATCGTTCCAGTCGCGCTGCCAGCGAGAGCAGGGTGACCTCGTCGGCGTAGCGACCGGCGAACTGCATGCCGATCGGCAACCCGCCCGTACTCCACGCCAGCGGCAGCGAGAGCGCGGGCTGGCCGGTGGCGTTGAACAGGGGCAGGAACGCACCGGCCTCTTCGCACAGGCGGAAGAACGAGGCGAAGTCCGGGTGCGCCGCGCTCTGGGAGTACTTCCCGAGCGGCTCCGGCAGACGAAGCAACGTGGGCGTGAGAAGGACGTCGTAGGTCTCGAAGAACGCTGCCGTGGCGCGTGACACCTCGTTGCGCACGGCCTCGGCTCGCGCCACTTCGGTAGCCGTCAGGCGTTTGGCCTCGTGGTAGAGCTGCAACGTGACCGGTTCGAGCGTGGACGCGTCGACCGGACGCCCGGTGGCTGCGGCGATGTCGTCGACCAGCGCGTCGAAGCCGAGCGCCCACCCGACGCCTGCTGCCCACAGCAACGCCTCGTAGTCGAACGTGGGGCTTGCCGGTTCGACCGCGTGACCCATGGCTGCGAGGTCGTCGGCGACGGCCAAGGTGGCGGCCGTCACGTCTGGGTCGAGGTCGTACGCGCCCCATGGCGTGACGCAGACGGCCACGCGCAACGACCGGGGTCCGCTCGTCTCCGTGCCCGCGGCCAGGTGCTCGAGCGTCGTTCGCTCGGCGCCGGACCAGTCGGGCGCCGGCGCGGGATCGCCCGGGGCCGCTCCCGCGACGGCCAGGAGCATGCCGGCGGCGTCGCGCACGCTGCGCGTCAGGACGAACTCGGTATCCATGCCCATCAACGGCTCGCCCGCGTCGGGTCCGTGCGACACGCGTCCGCGAGACGGCTTCAAACCCACCAGCCCGCAGGCGCTTGCCGGGATGCGTATCGACCCAGCCGCGTCCGTCGCGTGCGCCACCGGCGCCATGCCGCTCGCCACGGCCGCCGCGGCACCACCCGAAGAGCCGCCCGCCAAGCGCTCGGGATCGTACGGGTTGCGCGTAGGACCGCGAAGCACCGATTCGGTGGAGAGCGAGAGCGAGAACTCGGGGGACGCCGTGCGGCCCACCGGAACCAACCCGGCCCTGCGGAAGCGGCGCGTCAGCTCGGTGTCGTGGTCGGCCACTCGTCCCGCCGCGAGACGGCTGCCGAACTCCTGCCTCCTACCTACCTGGGACGCCCCGGCGTCCTTGAACAGGAGCGGAACGCCGTCGAATCGCCCACCCGCCGGCTGGTGATCGGCGCCGGCAAGCGCGCCGACGACGGTCGCGGGCGCATCGTCGTACACCTCGATCACGGCGTTGAGCGCTGGGTTCGCCAAGGCGACGGCGGCACGCGCCAAAGACGCCAGGTCCGCGGCCGACACCTCACCGGTCCGGACGAACGACGCCAAGGCGGTCGCGTCGAGGCGTGCGTACTCCTCGAGCGTCATGCGGGCTGCTCCGAGAACGCGCCTAAGGCATCGGGCATGAGCGAGAGCGGGGCGTTCGGCATGCTTACCGGGAACTGTGCCACGGTGGATACAGAATCGTCAACCATGTTGACACCGGACTGCCGATTGTGAATACTCCGCCCATGGCGGAGGAAGAACTTGCAGCGTCGCGCGGTCGTCGCATGGCCAGACAGGGCGGCGCCGACGACGCCGTCATCGACTTGGCGCGTGGTCATCCGGATGACAGCCTGTTGCCGCTCGCGCATCTACGCGACGCCGCCGCGCGGCGCCTGGCCGGTGACGACGCCTCGCCGCTGCAGTACGGCGCCGAGCGCGGCGACGATGCCTTCCGCCAGTCGTTGGCGTCGTTCCTGACGGAGATGGGCGCCGCTTCACGCCACGCCGAGACCCCACCGTCGGCGAGGGTCGCGAGGTCGGCCGGGCCGTCCGAGACCTCGGCGCCGAGGGAGGCACTCGCGCACCCGAACAACCTCGAGCACGGCTCGGTCGAGGCGGTACGTCCGGAGCGCCTGCTCGTCACGGCGGGCGCCTCGCAAGCGCTCGACCTTGTGTGCACGCTCTTCTCCCGTCCTGGCGACGTCGTGTTGGTGGAGGAGCCGACGTACCACCTAGCGCGCGACGTGTTCGCAGATCACGGTCTCGACGTCGTCGGGATCGCGGGTGATGACGGGGGGATCGATCCGGACGCGCTGCGACCTGCGTTGACGGAGGGGTTCGGCGAGCGCCGCGTTGCGTTCGTCTACCTCGTGCCGTTCTTCGGCAACCCGACCGGCGCGACGCTCGACGCCTCCCGGCGGCGCGCGCTGCTCGACGTTGCCGCGAGCCATGACGTCATGGTCGTGGCGGACGAGGTCTACCGCTTCCTGGCGTTCGACGGTGCGCCGCCTGCCAGCCTGGTGGGTGAGGCGCGCGCGCACGCTCGGGGTCCGGTGGTCTCCCTCGGCTCGTTCTCGAAGATCCTCGCGCCGGGCCTGCGCCTCGGTTGGGTCGAAGCGGACGAGCGCGTCCTCGAACGCATCGAGCACAGCGGCCTGTACCAGAGTGGCGGCGGCGCCAACCCGTTCGTCGCCGCGCTGGTGGGTGAGCTGCTGGATGAACGGGTACTGCCGGCGCACGTTTCCCGGGTCCGGGCCGAACTGGCGCTGCGCGCCGGCGCGCTCGCGGCGGCGCTTCGGCGCCACCTTCCCGGCGCGGAGATGGCCGACGCCGCCGGGGGCTACTTCGTGTGGTTGCGCGTGCCCGGCAGCGACGCTCTGTCGTTGCTGCCAGCTGCGCGCGCTCGCGGCGTCGGCTACACGCCAGGGAGTCGCTTCTCCACCAAGAACGCCAACCAGGACCGCTTCCGGTTGTCGTTCGCCCACTACCCGCCGGATCGACTCGAGGAAGCCGCCCGCCGTCTCGCCGGCGTCGTCGCGCACGCGGCGGCGCTACCATACGAAGGCACCCGGACGTGACCGCCCCGGGGGAGAACGCCCTGTGCGGTCGAGGAGGAAGCATGAAGATCAGGACCATCCGCACGTTCGTCGCCCTGCTCGCCCTGACCGGTTTGGCGCTGGGCGGTCTGGCGTCCGCCCAGGACCGCAGTCTCAAGATCGGGGTGTACGGCGGGTACTTCAAGGACAGCTTCGATCAATACATCTTCCCGCGCTTCACCGAGGACACCGGCATCGCCGTCGAGTCCGTGGCCGAGCCCACCGGCGAGGCGTGGCTGGTGCAGCTCGAGACCGCCGCGCGTGCCGGCCAGGCGCCGGCGGACGTCTCGATGATGGCGCAGGTCGCGATGCAGCGCGGCATCGCCTCGGAGCTCTGGCTACCGCTGGACGAGAGCGCGCTGACGAACCTGCACTACATGCGCCCGCAACTGCTCAACCGGAACGCCGCCGGGGAGCTCGTGGGCGTGGGCGCGGTCTCTTGGTACGTGACGCTGGTGAGCAACACCGACGTCTTCCCGGAAGCACCTACGTCGTGGGCCGAGATGTGGGGCGATCACTCGAACCAACTCGGGCTGCTGGCGCTGGCGTCCAACTCGTTCCTGCTCGAGATCACGGCGACGACGTTCTTCGGGGGTACCGACATCCTCGACACGGAGGAAGGCATCCTCGAGGTGATCACGAAGCTCGAGGAGCTCCGTCCGAACGTGCAGCTGTGGTACCGCGACGAGGGTCAGTTCCAGCAGGCGCTGCAGTCGGGTGAGATCCCGATGGGGCAGTACTACCACGACGTCACCGGTCTCGCGGCCGCGGACGGCTTCCCGGTACGCTCGACCTTCCCGCAAGAGGGCGGCGTGCTCGACTCCGGATCCTGGGCGGTGACCCGCGCTTCGGACAAGGTCGACGAGGCGCACGCGTTCATCGACTGGTTCATGCAGCCCGAGATCCAGGACCTGGTGGCCCGCAGCATCGGCACCGCCCCGACGGTGGAACGCGAGCACCTGACGCTCACCGAAGAGGAGTTCGCGGCGGTGTCGAGCGAGATCACCCCGATCATCCCGCGCTACGACATCTACCTCGAGCGCAGCGAGTGGCTCGATCAGGTCTGGTCCGAGCGCGTCACGCGTTGAACACCGCCGTGGTTCCAGCGAGTCACGTGCTGGGAACGGGCGTGCTTCGGGCGCGCCACGCACGGAGTGGGGGGCGCTGCTTGCAGCGCCCCCGCACATCTCGACCATGAGCGAGCGGCTGCGCCCACTCTCGGTTCGCGGCCTCTCGAAGGCGTTCGGTCCTACGGTCGCGCTCGACGACGTCGAGCTCGACCTGCCGCCTGGCAAGCTCATCTGCTTCCTGGGTCCCTCGGGGTGTGGGAAGACCACGCTGCTGCGCATCATCGCCGGACTCGAGACGCCCTCGGCCGGTAGCGTCTTCTTGGGTGACGTCGATCTCACCGCGGTGCCGGCACACAAGCGCAACATCGGCATGGTGTTCCAGTCGTATGCGCTCTTCCCGCACCTGAACGTCGCGGAGAACGTCGCGTACGGGCTGCGCATCCGCGGCGTGCCGAAGCGTGAGCGTCTGCAGCGCGCCGAGGAGCTGCTGGAACTCGTCAAGCTGCCCAACGTGAGTCGCCGGAGCACGGCGCAACTCTCGGGCGGTCAACGGCAGCGTGTGGCGATGGCGCGCGCACTGGCGCTCGACCCCGACCTCTTCCTGCTCGACGAACCGCTTTCCGCGCTCGACGCGAAGCTGCGCGAGGAGATGCAGGTCGAGCTCAAGCGCCTGCATGGGCAACTCGGGATCACCACCATCATCGTCACCCACGATCAGGAAGAGGCCATGACGATGGCCGACCTGGTGGTGGTGATGGGCGACAACCGGGTGCAGCAGGTAGGCCCGCCGCTGGAGGTGTACCGCAGGCCCGTCAACCGGTTCGTCGCCGACTTCATCGGCACCAACAACTTCCTGCCGGCGCAGGTGCGGTCGTCAGGCGGTGTCGAGGCGCTGGGGCGCGCCCTCCCGCTGAAGGCGCCTGCCGGCGTCCAGGGCGACGTGACCGTCTCGATCCGGCCGGAAGACGTGCGTCTACATACGAGCGCGCCCGACGCGCCCGCCGTCGAGGGGAGCGTGTCGTTCGTGCGCGATCTCGGGCGCATGGTGGAGACGCTCGTGCGGGTAGGCGACCAAGAGATCGCCGTCGTCGGCGCGCCGCACCTAGCAGAGGGCACGCCGGTCTGGGTGGAGTTCCCGGCCGACGCGTGCGTGGTGTTGTCCGCGTGAACGCGATGGAACGAGGGGATCGAGTGCGCCAGGACGGGCGTGCGCAACCTCCCAGCCGGCGCCGCCCCGGCAGCGCCGGCCCATGGCCGCATCTGCTGCTGGCATGGCCGTCCGTCGCGTTGGTCGGCTTGTTCGTCGTGCCGCTCGGCATCATCGTCGCGGTCAGCGTGTTCCGTCGGCTGCCTGCGGGGTTCTTCGAGCCGGCGTTCGTGCTCGGCAACTACCAGCGCGCGTTGGAGCCGTTCCATCTCGAGCGCCTCGGCATCTCGGTGGCGCTGGCGCTCGCAGCGACCGTGATCTGCCTCGCGGTCGGCGTGCCGTTCACGTACCTCCTCGCGCGGCGGCCGCGCAGACGGCAGGTACCGTTCCTGGTGCTCGTGCTCGCGTCGCTCTCGCTTTCCGAGGTGATCGTGTCGTTCACATGGTCGGTGCTGCTGTCGCGCACCTCGGGTCTGTCGAACGCGCTGGTTTGGCTGGGCCTTCGAAGCGAACCGGCGGCGTGGAGCCCTGGCCTCGCGGCGGTGGTGCTCGCGTACGTGTTCGTGGCGCTGCCGCTGGCGGTGCTCTCGCTGTACCCCACCATGTCCCGCTTGAACCCCGAACTGCCCGAAGCGGCCGGAACGATGGGCGCTTCGCCGATCCGCGGGTTCGCCACCGTGGTGCTGCCGTTGATGCGGGCGCCGATCGCCGCCACCGGCGCGTTGGTGTTCATCTTCGTACTCGGCGCCTACGTCATCCCACAGACGCTCGGTCGGCCGGCGCAATGGACGATCCCGGTGCACATCACCGACCAAGCGGTGATGAAGGCGAACCTGCCGCTCGCGTCGGCGCTGGCCATCGTGTTGCTGGTCACGAGCGCGGTCGTGAGCTTGCTCATGTTGGCGCTAGGAGCCCGCAGGAGGATGCCATGACGTGGCTCAGGCGCGCGTTCTTCGCCATGGTGGCCACGTACCTGCTGCTGCCGATCGTCGTGATCCTCGGCGTGTCGCTCAACGCCCGCAAGGTGCTGTTCTTCCCACCTCAGGGGCTGTCGCTCGCGTGGTACGGCGAGTTCTTCACCGACCCGGCGTGGTACGTGCCTGCGACCAACAGCCTGGTCGTCGCGCTGCTGGCGGGCGTGATCGCCGTGTCGATCGCGCTCCCGCTCTCGTACGTGGTGTGGCGCTACCGCTTGGGCTACGCGCGCTTCCTGCTGGTGCTCGGCCTGGCGCCCTTCGCGCTTCCGCCCGTCATCACCGCTCTGGGCGCGCTGGCGCTCTGGATCGTGCTGCAGAGCTTCGGCAAGCCGTTCACCGTGGTGCTCTCACACGGCGTGTTCCTGACCACGCTGCCGCTGGCGACGCTGACGGTGGGATTGCAGAGCCTGCACCCCGAATTGGTCGAGGCCGCCACCACCATGGGCGCGCGCGGACGCACCGTGTTCCGCACCATCGTGTTGCCGTACATCCGGCCCTACCTCATCGCCGGTTTCACCTTCGCGTTCGTGTTGTCGTTGAACGAGTACATCATCGCCTACATGACCGTCGGCTTCACCATGGAGACGCTGCCGGTGAAGATCTTCAACAGCCTGCGTTATGGCTACAGCCCGGTGATGGCGGCCATCTCGTTGCTGTTCTTCCTGGTGGCGGTGGGGCTCTTCAGCGTGGTCGGGCGAATCGGCGACCTACCGAAGCTCCTCGGAGCCGACGCGCGCGACTAGCGCTCGGGCTCAAGGTCCTTGCACCAAGTGCATCTCGTACACCATCTGCGTGATGCTCACCTGTTGCGTGAGCGTGTACCCCGTGAGGATTCCCGATCCGACGTCGTAGACGTAGTCGATCCGGTGGAGCGGGCCCTCCTCCGTGATCACGACCTGGTTCGCGTTCACGGCGCTCACGCGGATGGTGGCGCCGACCGACTCGACTTGGTCGATGACCTGCCCGGGCTGCAACGCCCGCAGGCCCTGCGGCGCGATCCACAGCCCGCCGATGGACGCCGGTCCGTAGCTCCCCACCGTCGTGGACGTCGATGGCGGGACGCCCTGAAGGTTCTGCGTGATCGCCAGCGTTTGCACATGCAGCCAGTTGGCGCCGCGGGCGTCGGCCGTGACGACCTGCTCGATCGCCGTCCGGTACGTGCTGGCGCCGATGGTCGTGGCGGTCAGCGTTCCCTGGTACCGCAGCTGCCCGAGTTGCCCGACCCACGCGGGCGTGGGCGCGTTCTGCCACGGCACGTTCACGTCGCGCGCTTCGACGAACCAGATGGTGATGAGCTGCGTCGAACCTTCGCCCACCTGGGCGCGGTCCCCGGCGCCGGGCGTGATCACCGCCGTGCCGCCGCGCCGCGAACCGTAGAACACCATCAGGCCGGTCTGGAGGTCGTAGACGTAGGCGGTATAGCCCGACCCCGTCCAGGTCTGGATGCGGATGGCGTCGTAGATCGTCTCGCCGACGCGGTACGGCATCCTGAGTACGCGAACGCCGCCGGTGTTCACGCTCGGCAGGGTCGCGAGGGCGGCCGGGTGGATCCAGTAGTCGGCGGCGCAGCCCGCTTGCGTCACCAGGCCCCACGACGTGGAGTAACCGGCGAGCCCGGTGCCGATGTCCCAGCCGTACAGCGCCGAGCTGAGTTGCGCCACCTGCTGGTCGAGGTACCCGACGCGCAGCACGGTGAAGCCGCCGCCGCTGGTGCCGCGGGTCTCGCGTTCGCCCCAGCGCTGCCCGGTCTGTTCGTTGATCCACTCGCCGTTCTCGTCGAGAACGAGCTCGATCCCGACACCCGGCACGGTCGCCGTGATGCCGAAGTACACCAACCGTGTCCCGGTGTGGATCGTGGCCGGCGGGCCGTACGCCGCAGCTTCGGGTAGCGCCGCAGAGAGCGGGCAGACGTCGGGGACGCTCACCGGTTGGACCGCCGCGGGCACGTTCGGCGCGGCGGTGACGGCGCCCGTGGTGACGCTCAGGCGGTAGGTGCCGACGGCGCCGGCGCCCAGGGGGTTGAAGACATCCACGTACCACCTTCCGGCGCCCGGGTTCTCGAGCACCAAGGTGGCCGGGTTCGCCGTCCCGACGTCGCGGAAGTCCCAGTCGCCGCCCTGGCCGCGCTCGTCGTAGCTGGTGATCTCGGCGCCGTAGCGAACGGCGAGGTCGAGGTCGGCGTCGGCGTCCAACAGCAGGGTCAGGCGCCCGGTCCCCACGGGGACGTCGAGGATGTACGTGTGGTAGCTCGTTCCCTGGGCGGATCCGGCCAGGCTGCCGCGGGCGACCGCTCCGATGGGGAGCAACCCGATGACGGCCGAGTCGACCGTTCCCGCCACCACCTCGGCCTGGGCGAGGCCCTTCGCGCCCGCCACCAGCAGGGCGCAAGCCACGACGAAAGCGGTAAGCCGTCGCATGTCACCCTCCCACGGGGCGCCACTCCCGACCTACCGCTCGCCGACGGGATCACGTCTCGTCTCCGTCACCATCGTAGCCCTTCGCCGGGCGCCCGCGCATGCTTCGCGTACGTGGTCACGCGTGGCCGGGCGTCGTCGGCGAGCTTCGACGTGTGGGCGCCGGCGACGGATGCAACAGGGGTGCGTTCCATGCAGCTAGGCTGCGCGGTAATCTACATCGAATGACAGATGCCAATTCAGGTAGCTCTCCGAAGGCGACGTTCCATCGCATCGACGATGAGCGCCAAGCCGACATGCTGATGGACACGGACGTGCGGCGCTACTTCGAGCCGTTCCTAGGGCGGTCCGTCAGCGTCACGGATGCCGCCGCGGAGGTGGGCTGCAAGCCGAGCAAGATGCTCTACCGTGTCGGGACCTTCGTGCGCGTCGGCCTGCTCGAGGTCGTCGGTGAGCGCAAGCGTGCTGGTCGCCCCGTCAAGCTCTACCGCTCCAGTCACGACGCCTACCTGATCCCGTACGGGCTCACCTCGTTCGCGACGCTGGAGGAGGCCTTCGCCGCCGGTTACCAGGCGAACGCGCGGCGCTTCGCCCGTCTCGTGGCGCTGCAGTTGCGCGGTCAACGCTGGGACGGCTACCGGCTGTATCGTCACGCCAGTGGCGACCCGTGGTTCGTCGGCGCGCCCGACGAGACGAAGGAGACGAGGCTCGACGACCCGACACGCCCTCCGGGCCTGGACTACGCCGTCGACGTAGCGTTGACCGAAGCGGAGGCGCGCGAGATCCAAGTCCGGTTGCTGGATCTCCTGCGCCGCTACCCGCTGCGCGATGCGGTCGGCTCGGGCGAGGACGGGGCGCGCGCGAAGTTGCAGGAAGGGCGTACGCCGTACATGCTGAGCGTCGCGTTCGCGCGCGTCTACGACGAGGACTGATCGATCGGAGACGATTCGACGTGCGCGGCCGAGGCGGACTCGTCGTGAGGCGGCAGCCGCACGCGAACCTCAGGCGGATGGCGCAGCGGGTCGGGTCGGTCGGTCGGGCGTCGCCGGTTCCCGTTCGGACGGCACTCGTGGCGGCGCCGACGCGAGCAAAGGCGTGGGCCGCGCGATGCCGAAGCCCTGGGCGTGGGTGACGCCGAGCTCTGCGAGTGCGTCGCACATCGCCGGGTCCTCGATGCCCTCGGCTACGACGATCGGGAACCTCTCGGCGGCCGCGCGAACGAAGCGCGTGACGTCGGGTCGTCGAGCGGTGTCAAAGAACAGAGCGACCACCGCCCGGTCGAGCTTCACGCCGTCGACGGAGTCCCCGTCGTACGCGCGGTGACCGAGGTCTTCCGGCGTCACGTCGTCGAGCAGCAAGATCTGGCATCGCTCCCGCAACACGGTGATGGCGTCGCGCAGCCCACCGGGGTCGTGGACACGCTCCTCTGTCAGTTCGATGCGGACGCGCGCGCGGATCTCCGGGAGCAGCCGTTCCAGTTCGGCGAGCGCTGCTGGGTGCATCACCTGCGTCGGGCTCATGTTCACCGAGACGACCGCGCCGTTCGCGTCGGCGACGGCCGCTGCCGCGCTTCGAAGGGTGTGTTGCGTGAACGTCTCCAAGCGGCCTGGCGCGAGCCAGTGCGGCAGGACGTCCAACGGGCCGCGGACGGTGCCGTCGGGCAACGCCCACCGGACCAGGGCCTCGGACCAACCGGGTTCGTGCCCGGCCAGGGGCGCGATCGGCTGGTAGTGGAAGCGAAGCTCGTGAAGGCTGGGCAGTCGGGCAGCCGGGGGGGAACGGCGCATGGATCGGGCTACGGGGCCTAGACGAGGCGGAGACGGGGCCGTGACGACGTCGAACGAGGGCGGTGGGAGCGCCGGAGCGACGTCGGACGGCGCGTCTCAGCCCGCGTCGTAGTCGCCGTGCTGGTGGCCGCCGTCGACCACGATGCTGCCGGAGGTTGCCGAAGACGCCACGAGCGACGAGCCGAGCGTGAACGAGAGGGCCAACGCTGCGAGGACGGTGGTGACGGTGAAGGCGCGGACGGCATGGCGAAGACGAAGCATGAACGACCTCCTTGGTATGCGAGCACGCTAGTCGTCAGGGCGCTTCAAACCCGCTTCAATGCCGATCGGTCGAGGTCGAAGCCCCGCGGAACCGTCGTTCGAGCGTCCTGGACGCGCGTCACCTTCAGCACCCGGCGTGTGAGGAACGCGCATGCTCGCGAGCCGCCGTGAAGCGCCTCGGAAGCGCCCCTCCGACTACGGTGCGGGTGTGACCAGGAGGTCCACCATGGATCGCGTCGATGCCAGGCGCCGCCTCGAACGGAGCACCAAGTTCGTGTTCGAAGGCGACCGCGTCATCATCCGAGACGTTCGTGTCCTTGCTTCCGTCGACGCCGTGCGGCAGGCGCTCGACGCTTCACGCGTGGTGCCGGAGGGGCGCGCGTCGGGAGGCCAACCGCTCGCAGCCGCGTAGGCGGTCGGGCGCAGGGGGCCAGCAGATATCCTGACGACGTGTGGCTGCCACGCATCGTCGCCGCAGTACGGGAGACCGAACGGCCCGTCGTCCTGAGTGGGGGCGAGCCGTTCGGCACACCGTACGTGATCGACGCACTGCGGCAGACCGAGCGGGTAGCGTGGGTCTCGATCGACGCGAACCTTCACGGTGATCCGGTAGCGGTAGGCAACGCGCTGGTGCGCGCGGTGCACGCAGTGCTCCCGGGCGCGCTGCTCACGCCGGCACTGCCGTACACGGCGCACCTCAAGATCCTCGACCGGTTCCGCGCGGACGTCGCGCCGTTGCGGCTGGTGATCTCCATCGACGAACTACCGTCGACCGTGGCGTCGCACGTGCTGGCGCTGCACGGCGATGGGCTTCGGGTGGTGGTGGACGTCCGGAACCCGGCCTCGCGGATCGCCGAGGGGCCCTGGCGCGTGATCGGACCGCCGGAGCTGCGCGTGCGCCCCGACGAAGCGCGCGCCATCGCGCCCGGCTCACTCACCGAGTCCGACGTCGCCACGATGCTGGCGGACACGGACGGACGGTTCACGGACTTCGCGGCGTCGGCGCACGCCGCCACGAACCTCCCGCGCATGCTGGTTCCCAGTCCGACCGGCTTCGAGGTCGACGTCCGCGATGCGGTGGCGGTCGAGCCGGCGCTCGCGGTTCAGGCGCTTCGTCGCGAAGGAGACCTGATCGACGCCCTCGAGCTCGCCGTGTTGCGCGCACCCGAGCTGGTCGAGGAGGTCCTGCGTAGCGCGGGGCCGCGCTATCAGGAAGAGGGTCTTCTCGAGCGGCTGCACCTCCTGCTCTCGGCGCTTCCCGAGGACTACACGAGAAGCGAGCGCGTCCTGGAGTGGCGCTTGTTGGCAGCCCTGGCTGCGGATGACCTCGGCGCCGTAGTCGAGGACGTCGACGAGTACTTGCGCACGCATCGGGCGCCGTCGCTGCGTGCACGCAGGGCAGGCACGCTGCCCAGGGTCGAGGGATTCGTCATGGCGTCGCAGGCCGTGGCGGAGCGCCGCACGGCGCTGACGACGTGGCAGTACGGGCGGCTGCACCCCGATCCCGAACTCGCCATCGAGGCCCTGCGGGAGAGCGTGCGACTCGCCGAAGACACCGGTAGTCGCTACGAGTTGGCGCGCAACGCCGACACCCTCTCGGCCAGGTTGTACCAGGCCGGCCAGTTCGTGAACGCGGCCACCTGGGCCCGATGGGCGCTCGACGTGTTCGATCGTGAGCAGCTGCAGGACGGCGCAAGGCGCCTGCTGCTGTTGAACGACCTGGCCGTCGCTCGGGTCATGACCGGGGACCTGGTGGGGTTGAGGAGTACCCTCGAGTCCGCCCAAGCGATGGTGGACGGAGCCGTGCCGGACCTCGCCGTCCTGCTGCGCAGCACGCTTGCGCAACTCGACCTGGCCGAGCAGCGCACGGAGGACGCCATCGAGCGCTTCCGCGCCACGTACCGCGCCAGCGCGAGGCGCACGCGCGCACGCTACGGGTATCAGCTGATACGGGCGTTGCTGGAGGACGACCGAACCGACGAAGCTCGTCAGGTGGCGACCGACGTCTCGGTGATCGCGGACGCGGGTCCGCCGCACGAGGCGTCGCTGGCGGCCCTCGCGCGCGGCATCGCCGGGTCGGTGTCCGGCGCCGATCCGGACGAGACCGGCAACGATTTAGCGCGCGCCATGCTCGACGAGACCCTGGCGTTCGAACCGCGCCTCACGGCGGCCCTGTACTACCTAGCGGTTCGGCCACACTCCGGGCACGACGTGCCCGCATCCCTCACGGCGACGCTGCGAACGATGCCAACGACGGCCCTGCGGGTCCTGGCCGGCCCGGAACGGCTGGTACGCGGTGTCTTCGAGTCCCTCGCGAACCCCCTGCCCACACTGGCGTTCCGGTTCCTGGGAGGCTTCGAGTGCCGCCTCGACGGGCGCCCGGTGCCGCTCTCCGATCGCCTCGCCGAAGCCGCCTTGGTTCTCGTGCTGCACCCTGATGGCATCGGCCGAGACGAACTGGTCGTCGAACTGACGCCCGACGGCCGGGCACCGTACTCGAACAGCGGGATCCGCGCGCTGATCACGCGCCTGCGGGCCGTCGTGCCGGTGAGCACCGCGCCGTACCGCATCGACGTCCCGTACCGAGCCGACGTGCTGGAGGTGCGTGAGCGCCTGGCTGCCGGCCGCGTGCGCGAGGCGGTGGCGCTGGTGCGCGGGCCGCTGCTTCCCCACAGTGACGCTCCGGGAGTCGTCGAGCAGCGTTGGGCGTTGGAGGAGGAGGTACGCCAGGCGGCCCTGGCGACGCACGACGCCGACGTGCTGTTCGAACTGGCGGAGCGTACGGGCGACGATCTCGAGTACTGGCAAGCGGCGGCCGAGGTGCTACCGGACGGGAATCCACGCGCGGCCCTGGCTCGAGCGCGGGTGCGCAGGCTGGAAGCAGCGTACGGCGTGGTCGACGGGAGTCCGAGTCGGGCTTGAGGACGACGTGGCGCGCTGACGATCTTCTCAGGCCTTGGCGCCGAGTCGCGCGAGGCTCCGGGCGAGGTCCTCGATCACGGAGCGCATCGCGACCAAGTCGCGCCAACCTGGCGGGATCGCGTCCTTACCGTAGTACGCTCCCGCCAGTTGCCCGTAGACGGCACCAGTCGAGTCCGCGTCGTCGCCGAGGTTCACGGCGGCCAGGGCGCCGTCCTGGAACGTGTCCGTAGTCGCGAACGCCCACAGCGCGGCCTCGAGCGACTCGACCACGAACCCCGTGCCGCGGATGTCGGGAGGCTGCTTGCGGAGGAACGAACCAGACGCGACCACGTCCACCTCCGGCACCAGGGGTGCTTCGTCCCAGCTGCCCGGGGCCGGAGTGTACCGGGGCGCCAGGAGCGTCTCCTTCGAAGCTCCCTGCAACGCCCCCACGATCAGCCCGCCCAGGTAGCGGCAGGCGTCGACGCAGGTGCGGGCGCCATGGGTGGTGCGCGAGCTCTCGCCAGCGAGGCGCACCGCCGCGGCCGGGTCGTGGGCGAACGCGATGGGCACCGGCGCGAGGCGCATGATGCTGCCGTTCCCGGCGCTTCCGGGGTCGATCGATCCGGCCATGGGGTCGCCGCTGCGCTCGAAACGCTCGAGCGCGGCGCGGGTGGCGCCACCGATGTCGAAGCAGTAGCCCTTCACGCTGAAGTGCCCATGTCGGTACCAACGAAGGTAGCGACGCATCTGATCCAGCGGATCGAAACCGCCCGTTTCCGCGAGGCTCTCGGCCAGGCACAGCGCCATGCTGGTGTCGTCGGTCCACTCTCCCGGAGCGAGCTCGAAAGGCCCGCCGCCCACCATGTCCGTGAGCGGGGCGAAGCTCCCTGGGGGGTGGAACTCGAGGGTCGTACCCAACGCGTCGCCCACGGCCAGCCCCAACAGCGCGCCTTGCGAGCGCTCGAGTCGTCCGGGTTCGACTTCCACCGTCACCTCCGCGCCGACACGTCCACCGCCTCGCGACCGGGTCAGATCCCCCCGGGAACGTAGCTGGCGCCGATGCCGAACGCCATGACGGCGAACAGGAAGGCGGCTCCCGTCACGGTCACCGAAGTCCAACGCTTCCTGCGCCAAGACGACGGCAACCAGTAGTACACGAAGAAGAACAGGAGGGGCCCGAGGCCGCCGACGTAGTGGATGAACAGCTGCAACGACCCGAGCCCCTGGTCGAGCAACTTGATGCCGACAAGGGCCTGGACCATCAGGGCTACCTGAGCGACGACGAGCGTGGAGTGAGCGGCGGAGGAGAGGTCTCGACCGCGCCAGGCGAACATCGTGCTCACCACGAGGGCAGCCAGCGTGGACAGTACGACTACGGCGCCGCTGACGACGTGCACGTTGGGGGACAGCCAGATCTCGTCGATCACCGTTCGACGATACCGTGCAGGCGCGGGTCGATCGCCAGGACGATGTCGACGTTCGACCGTTCCGTATCTCAACCGGCGCGGATCCTGCCGCCCTTCCCGATCCGGTAGCTACGACCGCGCCACACCACGTGACGACGGAACGCGGCCAGCAAGAACAGCCAGGGCGCCACCAGGTACTCATGCGCCAAGGAGGCCAAGGCGTAGGAGCCCGGTGCGAGCTCCGGGTACGCTCTCCCGTTCAGCACCACGAGCGACGCGATCCGCGCGAGCACCGCGATGACCAAGGGCGCGGACGCCAGCAGCGGTGGCAGGCCCGCGATCGACCCCGCCACGGCCGCTAGCACGCCGAACCAACCCGGATGCCATGCCAGCGCGACCGGGACGAACACCGCCCAGCCCTCGGCCCGGAGGAGCGTCAGCCACTTCAACACGTGCCGCGCGCCGGCCACGAGGCCAAGTTGCTCGGGCGCGAGGCCGACGGTCGTCGCCAAGGGACGGTTGACGTGCCCGGCCTCGTGCATCGCCCGGCCGATGGCGGAGTCGTCGCTGACCGTGCCGGTGAACGCCTCGAAGCCGCCGACCTCGTCCATCGCGGCGCGGCTCGTTACCCAGAAGCCGCCGACGATGAACTTCGGCTCGGGGCGAAGCGCGAGCGCGCCCATGTGGAGGCTGAACCCGTAGTTCGTGTAGGCGGCGACCAGCGCGCCCCCGGACGACGCCCCCGGCAGGTAGTACGGCATCGCGAACGCCACGCCCGCTTCCGTCCCCGACGCCAGCCGCGCGCCTTCGTCGAGGAGCGCCGCGTGGATCTCGACGTCGTCGTCCATCGACGCGACCAGCGCGTGCTTCGCCACCGCGGCCGCCGCAGCCAGGTTGTGCTGTTTGCCCATCCGCTCCCCCGCGGGTCCAGACAGTGCGATCTCGATGTCGCGCCGGGAGTGCGCCTCGCGCACCGTGAGGACGACGGCGTACGCGGGATCGTCGGTGCCCTCCATGGCGAACACGAACTGGTCGTTGGGGCGTCCCGCCGACAGGAGCCGCTCGAGGCGACCGCTCAGGCCGGGGGCTGCGCCTTTGAGCGGCACCAGTACGCTCATGGGTGGGCGGTCGTCGTCGGGGGCGCGGTCTCTGCCCCTCCCGCGCGCCAGCGACCCGTAGCCGCGTACGACGCGCGCGGTGCTACCCAGCAGCGCGAGGACCGTGAGAGCCGTGAGTACCGCGAACAGCCAGAACAGCGAGGTCATCGCATCCTCGTCGTGCGACCCGCGCCCGCGCGCTAGGTTCGCGCCGCGGCCAACGCCTCGAGCTCCCGCACGTACCCTTCCACTACGCCGAACGCACGCTCGATCGGTTCCGGCGAGGTCATATCCACGCCGGCGGCGCGAAGCGCGTCCACGGGTGGCACCGAGCTGCCGGCGCGCAGGAATGACAGGTACCGTTCGGCCGCGCCGTCCTTGCCTTGATGCACGTCCTCGGCGAGCGCGGCGGCAGCGGCGATGCCGGCAGCGTACTGGAACGTGTAGAAGGGCATGTACAGGTGGCCGAACTGCGCCCAGGTGATCCCCGTGCGGTCGGTGGCGGTGATCTCGTCTCCGTAGCCTTCCTGGAACAGCCGCTGCATGATGGCGCCCAGCTTGTCGGCGGTGAGTCCCTCGCCGCGTTCGACCGCCTGGTGGACCTCGAGCTCGAAGCGCACCAGCGTCGGCATGATGAAGAAGTAGCGGTGGAAGTTGTAGAACGCTTCGTCGAGCACGGCCAGGCGCTCGTCCGGGCTGGTGAGCTTGCCCAGCAAGTGGCTTCGGACGAGCGCCTGGTTGAAGTTCGACGCCGTCTCGGCCGCCATCATGGCGTAGTTGGCGTACGGGAGCGGCTGCGCGCGGTCCATCAGCTGCGAGTGCATGGCGTGCCCGAGCTCGTGCGCCAACGTCGACATGCTCTCCAGGTCCCCCTGGAAGCTCATCAGGATGTACGGTTGACTGCCGTACGCGCGCGTCGCGAACGCGCCGTCGCGCTTGCCGCGGTTGGGGTAGACGTCGACCCAGCGCTCTTCGAGCAAGCCACGACGCAGCGGCGCGAGATACTCGCTTCCCAGCGGCGCCATCCCCTCGAGGATCCACTCCACCGCTTGGCGGTATGGAACCGACGGAGGGTTGGGCGACAAGGGAGCGAACACGTCCCACTCTTCGTGACGCTCCACGCGTAGCAGCGCGCGGCGCGCCGCCCAGTAGCGATGCCACACGCCGAGGTTCGCCTGGAAGGTGTCGACCACGGCGTCGAGCACCGCGCGAGGCACCTCGCGCGGCGTGAGCTGCTCTTCCACCGTGCTGGGGTAGCCGCGCACGCGCGCCCAGAACACGCTCTGCTTCACGCGTCCTAGGTACAGGTCGGTGAGCGTGTTCCGGTAGGCCAGGAACCCGTCGCTGTACGACGCGTAGGCCTTGCGACGGAGGTCACGGTCGGTCGACATCCGCAACGCGGGATACGTGCTCCTGGCGACCTCGAGTACGTTGCCGTCGTCGTCCTCGACGGGCGCGAACGGCAGCTCCCCGTTGGTGAGGCTGTCGTAGGTCCGCTCGAACGCGCCGAAGGGATCGCCCAGTCGTCCGAGCACGTCCTCGACCTCGGGCGTGCGCACGTACTCGCGGTTCTCCTCCAGCCGGTCGAAGTATCGCTTCAGGTATGCCAGGCGCGGTTCGTCCACCATGTAGGCGTCGAGGCGGTCTCGCCCTATCGCCAACAGCTCCGGCTGCAGGAACGCCGTACCCGCTGCGAACCGCGCCGCCAGGCTCTGGAAGCGGCCGAGGCGCGCACGCGCCGTCTGATCGCCCTGGTCGGCGGATACGGGAAGGGCAGCGTACACGCGAAGGTGCTGGAGCTTCGCGAGCAGGGGCCAGTACGCGTCCATGAACGCTGCGAGCGTCGCCGCGCCTTCGCCGAGGCGCCCGCGGTAGGACGTCAGCTGCTCGAGCGCGTTCTCGGCGCTGACGAAGTCGGTGTCGAACGCGGCGTCGTCGGGGTAGAGGGCGGCGAGGTTCCAAGTGAACGCCGGATCGAGTTCTGAACGGGCAGGGAGGGTCGGGGCCTGGGTCGCCATGGTTCGAGTGTAAGGCGAAGGAGCCGGTCGCGAACCTAGGGGCGCGCGGCCAGTGATCGAGTTCACCATGCGCTCTGCTCCTGGAGGCATGCGCCCGTACAGGGGGCGGACAGGGTTCGGGCATGCCCAGCCGGGCAACGTGATGCTCGCAGCGGCGGAACGCCGCGCAACGAAGGAGCACCGCCCATGAACCAATTCGACGAACTCAGCGCGGCCCACGCCGTGCGACGGATGCAAGACCGCCTGTACGGCCACCAAGCGAAGGCAGAGCGGACGAAGATCGCGCGCATCATGGAACGCGGCCGCAACGTGGCCATCGGGTTCCGGCGCTTCCTGACGCCGAGCCACTGACGCCCGGGACAGGCACCCGGAGCGCCGTCCCAACCGCGGCGCACTTGTCCTCATCGGATCGAGGCTCCATCATGTCGACGGAGCCTCGATGTCCGTTCGTCGCCGAGTCACGAAACCGAGTCCATATTGGCGCCTCGCGGTGCGGTTCGCGTTGCCCGCGTACGTCCTTGCGGTCGCGTACCTGCTGGCGGTAGGGGAGGCGGGGCTGGTCGCCCTGCTGGCTGCGAACGGCCTGTACTTGGCGCTGATGTCCTGGCTCACCGCGCGCGTCACCGACACGGTGTCGTCCGACCGGCGGAGAACCGAAGGCGGGCGGTCGATCGTAAGGTGGCAACTCGGCGTGGTGGCCCTCTTCGTCCTGATCACCGCGATCGGGTCGAGCAGCGTACCGGTCTGGTCCGATGTCGTCGGGTGGGCCCACGGCGTGGGGGAGTCGTTCCTGCCGGTGCGGTGGTTCGGTGGGCCGGGGAACGCCGTGGCCAACCCCGTGCAGTACTTCGTTGCGCCGCTGCTGCTGCTTCTGGCGTTGGGGGCACGGCCCCGGGGTCTCGGACTCGGCCCGGGCCATCGCGCGTGGCGGGTGAGCCTGCTGTGGTCGGCGTTGCCGTTGGCGGTGTCCCTAGGTCTCGTCGTCATGGGCGCGGTCGGACCGCAGGCGATGGCTCGCCGCTTCATTGCGAACACGTTCCAGAACGGCTTCTTCGAGGAGTTCCTTTTCCGCGGCGCCCTGCAGTCGCGCTTGTCACGCCTGATGAGCGAACCGCGGGCCTGGATGGTGCAAGCGCTGGTGTTCGGACTATGGCACTTGCGGGCGAACACCGAGATGATGGATGGCAGCCTCGCCGCCGGTTTGGCGGTGTGCATCGTGTCCCAGTTCGTCACCGGCCTCGCGTTCGGCTACGTGTTCCGCAGGACTCGCAACCTGATCGCGCCGTCCGTGGCGCATGTGGCGACGAACGTGTTGGGTCAGTCGTTCTGAGCCTGGCAGGTACCTCTTCGGGCGGATCGTAGGCGGTGCGCTCGACCTGCCGATGGATCGTTGGCCCGAACTGGCAATACGTGCATGCGTACGTGCAGGTCTTGGGCGGGCGTCGCGAGTCGGGCGCCGACGAGGCGCGTTCCTGACGTCTCGTTCTGCCGCCCTACACGTCACATCCATCCAGCCGACAGCGATCCGAACTGCCCGGGCAGTGTCCGGGCAGGGTGCGGACAGGACTCGGGCAGGCGCCTCCCGGCATCGTGTGCTCCGTCGCGGCCGAACGCCGCTGACGGAAGGAGGTGAAGCCATGACCCAGCTCGACTACCTGGCGGCGTTGATCGCCGTTCAGCGGATCCAGGAACGCCTCGACGGTGCTTTCCCGCCCCACGGGGGTCCACGGCGGCCGGCAGTCCGACCGATCGGCTCGCGACCCCACGCTCGCTCCCGCGACACCCGCTAGCGAACCGGTCTCTCCCTCTCTACTCCTCCCGCGCCGGCCCCATCCTCCCGAACCGCTCCTACCCTCCCGAACGAAGACTCCCCCGAACGAAGACCTCGAACCAGGACCCCTTCCGACCGACCATCGTTCGGAACTCCGACACCCGAAAGGAAGACTCCCATGAACCACCGCACGCTCCCTCGTACCCTGGCCATCGCCGCCGCATTGCTCGTGAACGCGATCGCCGGTATCGCTGCCGCCCAAGACGGGGCCGCTGCCAAGTACCGCGTCGAAGTCCCGCTTCTCAACCACCTTCAACTCGGCATGAACGAACAGGACGTGTTCATCGAGCAACAGCCCGGCGCTGACCTCGTTCGCCGCGTCACCGCCGAGGACGCCGACGCGTCCGCCCAGCTCTACGCTGCCGCCGAACCCACCTCGCACGACCCGGTCGATCCCGCTGCCGTCGGGCCGTTCGCCAAGGGCGCGGCGCTGGGCATCACGCAAGGCGCGTGGCTGGCGGGCAACGGCCAGGCCGTGATCACCTGTGAGGGCGAGAGCGGCACCGTGTCGGCCACCTTCAGCGACCTCGTTCCCGAGGGCGTCTACACCATGTGGTACTTCTTCATGGCGCTCCCGACCACCCTGCCGTTCTCGACCTACGACATCCCCCTCGGCGCCCGCGACGGTTCGGAGAACACCTTCGTCGCCGACGCGCAAGGCAACGCAGAGATCACGGTCGACGTGAGCCCCTGCCTGCAGCTCTCCGGCCGTCAGTTGCTTGCCGGTCTGGCGGCGGCGTACCACTCCGACGGCCAGACGTACGGCGCGTACCCCGGCGACTTCGGCACCATCAGCCACCTGCACGTCTTCAACTTCCTGCCGCAAGAGGCGCAAGCCAGCGCCGAGTGACCCGGTCGGGCGAGCTGGGCGGTCGTCCGCCTCGCCCTCTGGAGACCGCTACGGCCCTCGACCCTTCGAACGTAGGCGGCGTCCGCGAAAGCGGGCGCCGCGATTGGAGTCAACGCATGAGCACACAAGCCCTGCAACGAGACAGGCGCAGCGCGCCGGACCGACTGAGTACCTTCGTCCTCGGAGTCCTGAACGGAAGTCGTCACGTCCAGGCGCTGATCGTCTACATGGCGATCGTCTCCGTGCACTTCTTCGAGCACCTCACGCAGATCTACCAGGTGCACGTTCTCGGTCTCACGCCTCGCGAGGCTGGGGGTCTCTTCGGTGAGGTGCTGCCGAACCTCGTCGCCAACGAGTCGCTGCACATGATCTACAACACGCTTCAGCTCACCGGGCTGATCCTGCTTGCCTACGGTTTCCGCAAGTCCCGTGCCGCTAGGGGCTGGTGGATCGCTGCCATCGTGGCGCAGACGTGGCACTGGCTCGAGCACGCCTTCTTGCAGGTGCAGTACCTGACCGGGCACTACTTCTACGGCGCCATCAAGCAGATGAGCGTTCTCGAGCGCTTCTTCCCCCGCGTGGAGCTGCACTTCGCCTACAACCTCAGCGTGGTCGTCCCCACCGTGGTCGCGTTGACCGTCTACCTGGTCCAGCGCTCGCGCAGGAAGTCGGTGGCGTGATGCGCCGCCCGGCAGTCCTCGCGGTCTTCGCGCACCCCGACGACGAGACGCTGGCCGCAGGTGCTCTCCTTGCCAAGCTGGCAGCTGCCGGCGTCGACACCCACCTCGTGACCGCAACCGCCGGTGAGGGCGGATGGAAAGGCTCCACGCGACCCCGTCCGCAGCAGATCGCCCGTCACCGCGAGATCGAGCTGCGCGCCGCTGCCCACGTGCTGGGCGTGCAGACGGTGCGCCTGCTCGGGTTCGCCGACGGGAAGCTGGAGGACGCGCCGGAAGAGGCCGTCATCGGCATGATCGCGGCCCGCATCCGCGAGGTGCGGCCCGAGGCCGTGCTGACCTTCGGCCCCGACGGGATGACGGGCCACCCCGATCACGCTGCGATCTCCCGGTTCACCACCGCCGCGGTCACGGCTGCTGCGGTGATGCCAGCAGCCACCATGGCGGAAGCCATGTTCCCACCACCGGCGGTCGACACGCTTTGGCACGTGGGCATGGCGGACGCGCAACACCGTGCCTACGAGGCGCTGATCGGACCGCTCGAGTGGCGCCGCGTCGATCCTCCACTTCGCCCCGGCCCTTGGGAACCTTGGACGTTGACCGGATCGGTCGACACCCACGCGCACGTTGGCGCAGTTCGCAACGCCGTGCTATGCCACGCTTCTCAGTTGCGGGACGCACATGCGCTCCGCGCCGCCCCGGTCTCGGCCTGGCGGGCCGCGTTCGGCCGCACGGCACTCAGGCGAGCGCTCACGCTCGGTGACGGGCGCGATCCGATCGCTCGCGAGATCGAAGCAACACACTCGTTCTTCGAGTTCGATCCGCCCGCCGCCGGCGTCATGATGGCCCCTGGCGCCGCATGAACGGCGCAATGCATGTCGTCGTGCTGGTCGTCACGGCCCTGCTGTTCGGCGCCAACTTCACGTTCATGAAGGTCGCGGCGCCCGAGTTCGGCCCCTTGACGCTGATAGGACTGCGTCTGCTGGTTGCCGCCGAACTGCTCGCCCTGGTCGCACTCGTCACCCGGAAGAAGCTCGCCTTCCCGGGCCGGTGGTGGGACTGGTTCGTGTTCGGGGGCCTGCAGGCCGCTGCGCCGTTCACGCTGGCGGCGTGGGCGGAACTTGGCATCTCGTCCTCGTTGGCAGCCCTTCTCATGGCCACCATGCCGCTCTTCACGGCGCTCTTCACCGCCGCCTGGATTCGCGAGCGGCTCACCGCCAACGTCCTACGCGGAGCGCTCCTGGGCCTGATCGGCGTCGGCGTGCTGGTGGGGTGGGACGGCTTCGTGGGCGTCTCCAGCCTGTTGCGTGTGCTCGCCATGCTGCTGGCCGCGGCATGTTATGGCCTCGGCGCCGTGTACGCCAAGCGCCGTCTCGCTTCGGCCGACGCGCTGTCGCTGACGGTGGGCAACTGCGGCGCCGCGGGCATCCTGTTGTTCCCCGGCATGGTGGCGACCGCTCCGGCTGGCCTGCCGAGCGCGGCGGCGTTCGGGGCGCTCGCGGGCCTGACGGTGTTCGGGACCGTGGTCGCGTTCGGCCTGTACTTCTGGCTGCTCTCACGCACTTCAGCCGTCACCGCGTCGGCCACCGCCTACCTCATCCCCGTGTTCGGCGCGCTGCTAGGGACCGTTCTGCTGCACGAACCGTTCACGGCGAACATGGCCGTGGGCGTGGTGCTGATCCTCGTGAGCTTGTCGCTCGTGACGGGCGTCAGCTGGCCGAAGCCGAGGCGCGCCATCACTCGCGGTCAGAACGCGCCGCGGGCGAGTGGCGTTGAGACGACGTGATCGCGCATCCCGAACCCGACGAGCCCGACGGGACGGAACGCGGAACGCTTGGTGATCTCCCTTCCTTCCTGACGCTCACGGTGTTCTTTCGGCCGGAAACGTGCTCGGATGCCGACGTGGCGTCCGGCAGGGCCCACCTCCGCGCAGCGCGCGCGCTCTTGATGCGCATCGTCCGTGAGCACGCACTGTTGCGTCATGCCCGTACGACCGGCATCCGGCTCAGCTTCGACGATCCTGTGCTCACCGGCCGGCAACCGCTCGACCGCTTCGACCACGTGGTCTGCCGGCTCGATGGGAGCGTGGCGCGGGGCGAGCCGGGCCGGTTCCAGGCGGACTTCTACCTCGGGGTCGACGCCGTTGCCGCCGTGTCGATCGCCGTCCGCACCGGGGCGACGTCGAACGGTGTGGTCTAGTCTGCTGGAACACCCGGCCCCCCACGCTGCGGCAGCGGAGGGTCGCGGGGCGGGCACGCCAACGACCAGCAGGCGGAGGCGCGCCTCCACCGGAGTAGAGTGGCCCATGCGCCTGCGCATGCTCGGTGGGCTCGAGCTGGAGGGCAGCGACCTGACGCGTCCTGTCGTCTTGCTCCTACTCGCGTACCTCGCGCTCGAGGGTCCGCAGGAACGACGCTTCTTGGCCCAGCTCCTCTGGATGGACGCCGCCGATCCGCTGAACCGCTTGTCGAGTACCCTCACCAAGATCCGCAAGGTCGCACCCGGCGCGATCGAAGCCAACGGCCTGCGGGTCTGGGCGGACGTGCAGACGGACGTCGACGAGTTCCTCGCGGCCATCGACGAGGGCCGGCCCGAACGCGCCATCGAGTTGTATCGCGGTCCGTTCCTGCTCGGTATCCAACCCGGCGCCGGTGTCGAGCTCGAAGAGTGGCTCTACGAGACGCGCGAGGGCCTGGCTGACAGGGCGCGACGCGCCCACCTGATGCTCGCTGGGCGCGAAGCCGGCCGCGGGCGCTTCGCTGCTGCTGCGCGCCACGCGGAGTCGGCCCTCGACGTCGCCGGAGCCTCCGAGCCGGAACTCGAGGACCTCGAGCAGGTGGTGCTGTATCTCACCGCGGGCGAGAGCCCGCGCAGCGCAGCCGTTCGACGAGAAGCCGAGGCGTTCGGCGTGTCCGTCGATGCGAGCCCCGATGAAGCGCGAGAGCTTCTGCAGCGCGAGCACGCCGGCGAGAGCGAGGGCGGCGCGGCGCCTCGACCGCAACTCCCGTCGTTCGCGACGCCCTTCATCGGGCGGCGCGTCGAAACGAGGCGGCTGCTGGAGCAGATCGAGGACCCCACCTGTCGCCTGGTGACGATCGTAGCCCCGGGCGGGATGGGGAAGACCCGGCTGTCGCTGGCCGTAGCCGAGGCCGCCAAGGCGTCGTTCCGTGACGGCGCTCGGTTCGTGCCGCTCGCTCCCGTACCGAACGTGGGTGGCATCGTGTACGCCATCGCCGACGCGCTGCAGGTGGAGTTCTCCGGTCAGCGCGAAGCGCTGGACCAGGTCGTCGACGCCCTCGGAGATCGACAGACCTTACTCGTACTCGACAACTTCGAGCACTTGACGGAGGGCGCCGGACTGGTGCAGGAGATCCTCGAGCGGGCGCCGCACGTGAAGATGCTCGTCACGTCCCGCGTGGGGCTCAACCTCCATCTGGAGTGGCGCTTCGAGTTGCACGGCTTGGCCCTCCCCGAGCGCGCGCCTTCGGCCGGTGTGGCCGGCAGCCAACCCCAGGAAACGGACGCCTGGCGCTTGTTCCAGCAGACGGCGCGCAGGGTCCAGCCGCACCGCACGTTCGACGAACAGGATGCTGCCGAAGTGACCAAGATCTGTCGGCTCGTCGACGGGATGCCGTTGGCGATCGAGTTGGCGGCCTCCTGGCTTCCCGTGCTCTCCCCCCGCGAGATCGGCGAGGAGATCGTTCGCGGCATCGATGTCCTCGAGACGGAAGCCCGCGACGTTCCCGAGCGGCAACGCAGCATCCGCGCCATGTTCGAGTCGTCCTGGAGCCAGCTGACGGAAGGCGATCAGAGGGTCTTCATGACGTGCTGCGTCTTCCGCGGCGGGTTCCTGCGCGAGGACGCCGAAGCCGTTGCCGGCGCAGGGTTGCGGACGCTGCGCGCCTTGTCGAACCGTGCCTTCTTGGCGCGTCGCGGCGAGCGCTACCACATCCATCACCTACTGCGGCAGTTCGGCGAGGAGAAGCTCGTCGAGGTGGGCCTCGATGACGAGGTCAGGGAACGACACGGCACCTACTTCCTTGGCAGGTTGCACGACCTCGATGCGCTGCGACGCGCCGGGCGCACGCGCGAGTTCCTGAAAGGCATCGACCAGGATTACCCGAACCTCCGCGTGATGTGGCACTGGGCAGAGGCGCAACAGCGCGTCGACGAGCTCGAGCGTATGGTCGGAGCCTTCGACCACTACTTCGTGCAGCGCACGCGGTACGACGAAGGTGTGTCGTTGTTCGACGACGCGATCGCGAACCTGGACCTCGAGAACTCCAAGCACCACGTGGCCATCGGACGGCTGCTCGTGGGTCGGAGTTGGCTCAGGATCCGCACCGGCGAGCGAACGCTCGCGCTGGCCGATGCCGAACGCGCCGAGGCGTTGCTGACGCCCTTCGGCTCGACCTCGGCCATGTGCGAATGCATCAACGTGCGAGGCGTGATCCAAGGCATCGCCGGGGCCTACCGCGAGGCGAAAGCGTCGTTCGAGCGAGGGCTTGCCATGGCGGAAGAGCTGGGGGAGGAGTCGTTGGCGAGCTTCTGTCTGAACAACCTCGCCATCACCGAGAAGAACCTAGGCGACTTCGACGCTGCGGAACGACACTACGACCAGGCGCTCGCCGTCGGCCGCAGACGGGGTGAGAACGTCGCCGTCGTGCGCTACTTGAACAACTTGGGCCTGCTGCTTCGCGCGCGCGGCGATCTCGCCGGGGCGACGAGCCATCTCGAGGAAGGGCTGGAACTGGCGCGGCGGCTCGAACTGCGACAACCGGCGGGTCACCTGTACTCGAGCTTGGGGAAGGTCGCGCTCGACCGCGGCTACCTCGACGAGGCCGAAGGGCACTTCCAGCAGGCGCTCGCGTTGGCGCGCGAGACACGCTCGCGTGACTTGGAAGCCGAGATCCTCGCGGACCTGGGGAGGGTCGCCGCGACCCGCGGCGACGAGAGCGCCATAGACGCGTTCCGCGAAGGCTTGGCGTTGGCCTGCAAGGTCGAGAGCCCACGCGTCTGCCTTCAGTTCGTCACCGAGATCGCTTGGATGTGGGCGGAGGGCGGTCGGCTCGATGACGCCAAGCAGTTGACGCGTCTGACGCTCGGCCATCCGGCAACCGACCGGTCCACGCGCGAACGGGCCAAGCAGTTGGCGCAGCGCCTCGACCTGGTGGGGACCGCGGACGATCCGGCCGATGATGCGCACTTCGCGTCCGGGCGGGTCACGAACGAGGCGCTCCAGGTCAGGATCGACACGTTGCTGAAGTCGTTGTGACCTTGCCGAGGCGTCGGCTCGGAGATCCTCAGCGGTTGAGGCGCCGGTAGAAGTTCTCCACTACGAAAGAGCCTGGCACGATGTCCGACGGTCGGTCGGTGGTGTACGCGAGCGACGGCACGTCGTTCGGACCTAGCACGAGTTTCGCATGGAGCAGAGTCGTCGGCGTGGTCGCCGAGATCGGCTCGCCCAGGAACGTCCAGCTACCGCCCGCGTAGGAGGCGACGTGCACGGCCGAGTCGCCGCCCCCGAACTCGGACCACGCTACGACGAGCTCGCCCGACGCAGCCGTGCGCAGTTCGGGCCGCCCCGCCGACGCGCCGGCGGCCGCGTTCACGGGGGGCGTGTGCGCGGTCCATCCCCCGGGGGTGTAGCGCACGACCACGACCTTGCCGTCGACGGTGCGGATGGCGGCGATCGGCGTTCCGTCCGACAGGAAGCCCGGCGCCGGCGCGGTGATGGAAGCCGCAAGCGAACCGCCGAGGGAAACCCAACTCAGGCTGGTGGGGTTCCAAGTCTTGACGAAGGAGGCGTCGAAGAACCGCTCGCCCCAGCCAACCAACGGGTTGCCAGCAGCATCGAGCACGATGCGAACGTCCTGCACCGCGGCGTCGTCGTTCACCTCGAACTTCCCGCCGAGCTGATCCCACCCGGCGCCGTTCCAGCGCTTGACGTACAGGTCGGTGGCGCTGTTGCCCGGCGAGGCCTTCTCGGACCAGACGACCACCGGCTTCCCATCGACGTCGAGGACGAGGTCGGAGCTATCGGGGTAGTAGCTCGGGTTCACCATGAGGCCATCGCCCACGAGCGACCAGGCGCCGCCTTCGAAGCGGCTCACGTACACGTTCCACTCGTACGTGGCATCGAGGTACCCCTGCCAGGTGACGACCGGGCGCCCGTCGGGATCCACCTGAACCGCGGTGATCAAGGAGCTGCCCTCTGCGCCCACGACCGGCGGGAGGTCCAGCCACGCGGTGCCGTTCCAGCGCCGCACGCGTCCCTGCGGAGCCTGCTCTTCGTTGCTGGCGAGGACGGGGTAGCCGTCTCCGTCGAGGGCGAGCATCGACCAGTAGATGAACGTGCTGTTCACCGAACTGCTCACGGGATCGTCACCCAGACGAAGCCACGCCGGCAGTGACCACGACCAGCTCTGCGGCGACAGAGCGTTGCCGGCGAGGTCTTGGATGCCGGCGCCGAGGTGAAGCGTCAAGGTGGTGGGCAGGTCGAGGGCGGCGATGGGGGCGACGACGAGGTCGCGTCCGTCCGGGGAGAGCGACAACGACTTGGCGAGCGCGACGGAGCCGGTGGCTGCGAGCTGCACCGTCTGATCGTCCACGGTGGCGGGATCGAGTGCCTCGGAGAAGGTGACGGTGATGGGGTCGCTCGCCGGCACGTTGGTCGCCGCGTCTGCTGGCGTGTGGCTCGTGACCGTGGGAGGCGTGGTGTCGGTGGGTGGGGGCGGCGCCGAGGTGCATGCGACCAAGCCGAAGACGAGGGCGAAGACGAGGGCAATGGCGCTGGCGCCGAGACGAAGGTTCGACGGGAAGATCCCCATGCGGGCTCCTTCTGCGTTGGAGCGCCGGCCGGGTCCGAGGCGAGACGAGATGGTAGAAGCGGCCGTTCGGCGGCGTTCGGAGTCGTCGAACGAGTGTAGTACCGCGGATGCCCCCTTGCATCGAATCGGGCACGGCGCAACGGGAAGCGATGGTCAGAGCGACGTTCCACAGTGTCGGCAGAAACGGGCGTCGGCTTCGTGCCCGACGAGACCACACTGCGAGCATGCTCTGGCGCCCGCCTCGTCACGCAGCGCCGCGGCGCGCCGGTCACCCGCCCGAACCAGTTCGGTGGTCACGATGCCGGTGGGAACGGCGATGACGCCGTAGCCGAGGATCATGACGAACGCCGCGACCATGCGGCCGAAGGCGGTCTGCGGCGCGATGTCGCCGTAGCCGACGGTCGTGAGCGTGACGACCGCCCAGTAGGTGCTGGCCGGGATGCTCTCGAAACCGTGCTCGGGCCCCTCGATCAGGTACATGAGGGCGCCCACGACCAGCACGACCGTGACCACGAAGGTCAGGAAGACGGTGATCTTGTGACGGCTCGAGCGTAGCGCGTCGCCCAGTACGCTCGCTTCACCGAGGTAGCGGGTGAGCTTGAAGACGCGGAACACGCGCAGGAGACGCAGCGCGCGCAGCACGACCAGGTACGGGCTCGCGCCCAGGAGGAGCCCCAAGTACGCGGGGAGGATGGCTGCGAGGTCGACGATACCGAAGAACGACAGCACGTAGCGCCGCCGCTCGCGCGCCGTCACGATGCGCAGAAGGTACTCGAGCGTGAACAGCCCGGTGAACGTCCACTCGACCACCCGCAGCGTGGCGCCGTAGGAAGCGCGGATGGACGGGACGCTCTCCAGCATCACCGCCAGGACGCTCGCAAGGATGGCCAGTAGCAGCGCGACGTCGAACGCGCGCGCGGCGGGCGCTTCGGTCTCGAAGATGACGTTGCCGAGCCGTTCGCGCCAGGTCATGGGGGTGATGGTACCGCGATGATCGGGGTCGGCGTCCGGTCGAGTGCCGAACGAAAGCGTGCCGGACGGGATGGGTTCCCGTCCGGCACGTGTGGAGGTGCTGCTCGTGACCGCGTGACGGTCTACTCCGCGGCGAACTCCACGAAGATGCTGTACACGCAGGCGTTGATGATGTCGTTGGGCACGTGCGAGATGCTCCACTTCTTGTTGTGGGTGGCGTCGACCACGAGGGGCACCTGGTTGAAGGAGGCCGACTCGGTGATCTGGCACTGCTTCGAGGGGCTGCCGGCTTCGTCCCACTCGTAGACGTCGACCGACACGGACATCGCCTCGGACAGCGGTCGGATGATGGACTTCGTCCAGAGCACGACGTTGGCGTTGTCGTTGAGGTTCTTGTTGCCGTCGTTCGAGATGGTGGTGGACCCTGGTTTCATGGCCAGGGTGTACCAGAACTCGCCGGAGCCGCCGGCTGCGTCGACGTCGCCGTCACGCGCCACCTCGATGCGGTAGGTGACGGTCAGCTTCTGGTCGGGCGTGAGCGCGTCGCGGCAGACGTCCGGGGTCGTGCCGAGGCAGATGGTGGCTTCCTCGCCGTCACCCAGTCCGCCGCCGTCACCATCGGTGTCGAACAGCTTCGGGTCGGTGCCGAGCGTGGCTTCCTCGCCGTCCACCAGGCCGTCGTTGTCCTCGTCGGCCACCAGTGGGTCGCTCTTGACCGTGTAGGCGTCCGCGCCGGCGACGTCGATCGCCAACGCATCGTTCACCTCGGCGCCGTCACTGCGCATGTCGTCGTCGGTGTCGGCGTCGAGCGGGTCGGTGCCGAGCGCCACTTCGGCCGCGTCGCTCAAGCCGTCCCCGTCGCTGTCGGACTGGGTCGGGTCGGTCCCGAGATCGGCCTCTGCCTTGTCATCGAGGCCGTCGCCGTCGGTGTCCACCACGTCCGGGTCGGAGGTGACGGTCTTCGTGGCGCTGACGCCCTCGACGTTGGGCGAGGTGCTGACGGCGACCGTGGTGACGCTCCAGCCGCTGGTCTCTTGGAAGTTCACCAGGCCGTCACCGTCGTCGTCGAACACCATGTCGCCGTCATCGGTGTTGGGGTCGGTGCCGAGGTCGCGTTCGGCGCCATCCGGCAGGGTGTCACCGTCGGTGTCCGGATCGAGCGGATCGGTGGTGACACCGAAGAGGTCGGACCCGAAACGCATGTCGATGTTGAAGCCGTTCACCTCTTCGAAGTCGGTGAGGCCGTCGCCATCGGTGTCGGGCAGCTTGGCGTCGGTGCCGAGGTCGCGTTCCTCGTCGTCATCCATACCGTCACGATCGGAGTCGACGCGAGCGCAGCTGGCGTAGCCTTGGTAGTCGCCTCGCCCCTGCACGCTGACGGTCCACCCCACGTACGCTTCGAAGCGGTCGTCCATGCCGTCACCGTCGGTGTCCGCTTGGGTATCCGAGCAGCCGTGGGTGTACTCGACGGTGGCAGGAACGCCGTCGTCGTCGAGGTCCTGTACGAACGCCAGGGTGATGCCTTGCCCGGTCAGGAGTACGCGGCTGCGCACCTCCTGGTCCTGGTCGAGGATGCCTTCCGGCGTCAATGCCCACCAACGCTTCAGGGGGTTCCCGTCCTGGGACACGTTCCGCACGCGCCACAGACGCTCGACGCCGTTCACCGTCCGCGTCGAGTAACTGGCGTCGCGCTGGGCCTGGGTCAGGCTCGCGCTGGGTGTGTCGTCCTCGTCGTAATGCGTGAGCCCGAGCACCAACTCCAGCGCCTCGGAGAGCACGATCCCGACCTGACGGCCGTTGGCGTCGTACAGAACGCGTTCGTCCTCGTCGTCGACGTCACCGTCGCCGTCGGTGTCGAGCGCCACGCGCCCGGACGAGGTGCTGACCTTCAGTCGCTCGGTGAGGTCCCCTTCACCGTCCCCGTCCGTGTCGGCCGCACCGTAGTCGATCACGATGGAGGCGGTGCGGTCGTTGACGTCCTGTGAGGTGAACGCGAAGTTTCGGCCGAACTCGTCGGTGATGTCGAAGTTGGAGATCTTGAACGTCAGGCCCGTCGGGTCGCGCATCAGGCGCTCGATCTGCGCGGGGAAGACCTGATCGGCGACGAACACGAGCGGACCGCGCTCCTGCACCAGCGGACCGAGGTTGTAGCCGCTGGCGGGTTCGGCTTCCGGGACGAGGGTGGCGATCGGGATCAGGCGCTGCGGCATCCGGGCGTCTTGGATGAATGCCGTGATCTGCACGTTCGAGATGGTGAACGCGATGTCCCCAAGGCTCCGGAGGTTGACGCCGAGCTTCATGCTGGCGCCCTCGACCTCGCGCGTGAGGGTCTCGTCGATCTCGAGTTCGGCCTCGGACTGGGTGGAGCGCTCGTAGGCGCGCTGCGTCTCCTGGCTGGACTCGCGCGTGAAGCTCGAGGACCACTCGCCGCTGTAGCCCGTCTCGACACTGAACTTGCCGGCGGCGCCGAAGTCGACGCCGGCCTTCCAGCCGATCTCCACCCCCGCCTTGATGCTGAACGACTGCGTGTTGCTGTCGGTGTTGCTGGTCGACTTCGCTTCGGACTGCGACAGCGTCGAGGAGTACGAGTTCGACTCCAGTTCGCGCGTCCCGCGCTGGCTGGTAGCCGAGAAGCGGACGTCGAGTTGGAGGTCGACCTCGCCGATCTCGATGCCAGGGCGGGGCAAGTCCGCCAAGCGCGGGTTGCGGTTGCCGAGGTTGATCTCGTCGCCGTCGTCGATCTGGTCGCCGTCGGTGTCGGCAAGGTTGGGCGAGGTACGGAAGAACCACCACTCGAGTCCGTCCATCAGACCGTCGCCGTCGCCGTCCTGGTTCGTGGGGTCGCTGTAGACGTAGTTCAGCTCCCAGTAGTCGGAGAGCTGGTCCCCATCGGTGTCGCCGGCACGGGGGTTGGTCAAGTAGGCGCGCTCGTCGGCGTCGGACAGTCCGTCGCCGTCGGTGTCGGCCACGTTCGGGTCGCTGGTGACCTGCTTGCGAGTGGTCTCCCCGTTGGCCAGCCGCACGGTCACCGTCCAACCGGCTTGCTCGGCAGCATCGGAGAGTCCGTCGTCGTCGGCGTCGTTGCCGGATCCCACCGGCCCCGTTCCGAAGAACGTCGTCTGGAACGGATGATCGCGGTCGGGCGGTGCGATCTGGTTGCCGACCAAGTCGGTGACGTCGGTGACGGTGAGCGCGTAGACGATCTCGGACTGCGCCAGCGTCGTGAGCGTCACGCTCCGCTGGCTCGCGCTCAGCTTCGCCTCCGTGACCAGCACCACGGCCTGGGGCGCCATCGCGTCGACCGTGTCGCGGTCGACGATGGTGTACTTCTGCGGGTCCTCCGCCCCGTTCGGTCCGCCCATCACCGGCTCGTCGAAGGTGACGACCACGGTGGTGTTGCCAGTCGAGTTCGCGCCCATCACGCGCGGCGGCTTCTGGTCGTCACTTGCGTCGACGGGGGCGCCCTGGAACGTCGTCTCGTTGGGCTCGATGGGGTTGCCGTTACGGTCGGTGACGCCGACGACCTCGACGACGTACGTGACGCCCGCGGTCATCGGCCAGGTGGTGAGCGTCACCTCGGTCCAGACGTCGTTCAGCACGGCGGCGACGACCGGCAGGGGAGCACCGTCCGGATCGCGGACGAGGTACTTCGACGGGTCGGCCGCGTCGTCGCCGACGGGCTCGCTGAACTGGATCACGATGGTGGTGTTGCCTGTGACGAAGACGTCCTTCACCGTCGGGGCGACGGCGTCGCCCTTGGTGATGCCGCGGAACTGCGCGGTGTTCACGAACGGATCGACCAGCTTGCTGCCTTGCGCGCTGAGCACGTTCGTGACCTTGACGGTGTACACCAGGTCGCTCATCGAGCTGGTGGTGAGGATGACGCGAGAGCGGTCCTTGCCGTTGTCGGCGTACGCCGCGCCGAGCACTTCGAGGCCCGGCACGGCGATCTCGTAGTACGCCGGGTTCAGGGCGCCGTCTCCCATCTCGGACAGCTTGGCGCTGGTGGGGTCGGCGAAGGTGATCAGGACCTCGGTGTTGCTCAGGGCGATCGCACTGGCGACGATCGGCGCGACCTCGCCCGAGCCGCCGAAGCCGCCTTGGGCGGTGATCCCCGCCACCGGAGCCGAGCCCCCGCGAGGCCGGACGCCTGACACCGTCAGCGCGTACGTCACGAGTTGCTGCGGCTCGGTCGCCAGCGTCACGCGGGTGCCGTCCTGCGCGACGTACGCAGCGAGGACGGGCAGCAGCCCACCGTCCGGGCCGGCGACCCGGTAGTTGGCCGCGACGCCGCCGCTCTCGTCCACCGCGCGGTCGAACGTCACCTCGATGGAGGTCTGGCTGGTGGCGCGAGCGCTGACGATCGCGAGGCTGGAGGCGTTCGGGTCGGGGGCGCGTCCGCACGCTGCCAGCGCCGTGGCGAGCAGGGCTACGGCGAGCCACCGCCACGCCCCTCGGGCCGTTCTTCGCGGCGCCGCTGGCGACGCCTTCGGCCGATTCTCTGGCTTGATCGATGCTGGTCGGTCCATCCTGATCCTCCTTGGTGCGACGCTCACCGGTTGCTGGTGACCGCTCGCCGTCCGACGTTGCGCCGCCTTGCGACGCGTTGCCCCGACGGTCGCGGCGCCCCGTGCGACGTCCACGGAGCGGCGCGGGTTGGCCCGAGGAACTGCGATGCCACTTGGGCCACTTGGTTCCCGGAACGAAACGCTCCAGCATCCAGGGCGACCCCTGTCACGGGCGTGTCATCCACGTGCGGTGCGTGACATCTGCACCCAACGCGTGAAGGGCGCGCCGTACGATGTCCGACGACCACCGCGGGGCACGCTGACGCAGGCGAGCTTCGTGCCCACCTTCTCGCGCCACGTCGGAACCACGCGGCACGCAGCGCCGGAGCGGCCATGCACTTGCGAACCCTCGGGAGCCTCGCCGTCGAAGGCATGGACTTCCCGCACCCCAAGCTCTTGCTGTTGCTGAGCTACCTGTCCGTCAGCGGTCCGCAGCCGCGGGGACGGCTCGCGCGACTGTTCTGGCCCGACGCGACGGACGGCAGGAACCGCCTGTCCGTGAGCCTCTCACGGATCCACAAACACCTGCCCGGCGCGATCGCCTCGGATGACGACTACCTGTCCACGCGCCTGACCAACGACGCCAACGCCCTCTTGGCGGCGCTCGGGGACGGACGCAAGGAGGAGGCCATCGCGGCCTACCAAGGCCCCTTCCTGGACGGCGTCGCGGCGGTGGGGGTGAGCGCGGAACTGCTCGACTGGATCCACGCGACCCGTGACGAGCTCGCGAGGAGGGTGCAGCACGCCCGCATCGACTTGGCGGAGGGCCTTGCCGCGAACGCCAGATTCGAGCGCGCCGCCATCCATGCCGAGTCGGTGCTGGCGGACGGCGTCCTCTCGTTGTTGGACCCGGCGGACCTGGCGAGGCTTCACACCCTCCTGGTCGCCAGCGGTAGCCCGCGTGCCGTCGAGGTGCGCCAAGAGGCGGACGGCTTCGAACTCGACCTGGTTCCGTCGCAGAGTCAAGCTCGCGAGCGGCTGGCGTCGCTGCGGCCGCCGGGTTCGCTCGGGTCGACCTTGCCCCGCCGGCCGACCCGACTCATCGGTCGCGACCACGAACTCGCCGAGGTCGACGCGATGCTCCAGCGCGACGACGTTCGCTTGGTGACGTTGGTCGGGCCGGGCGGGATCGGCAAGTCGAGCCTCGCGCTCCGGCTGGCGTCCGATGCTTCCACGTCGGGGCGGTACGAGGGTGGGGTGGCGTACGTCGAGCTCGAGGAGGTGACCGCGCCCGAGGGGATCCCCTTCGCGATCGCGGACGCTTTCGGTGAGGCGGACGTCGCAGGCGGAGCGCCGCTCGAGGCCGTGACGCGAAGGATCGGGGCTTCCGGCTTCCTGCTCGTGCTCGACAACTTCGAGCATCTCGTCGCAGGTACCCAGGTGGTGACCGACTTGCTGGAGCGGTGTCCGGGCCTGCGGTTGGTGGTCACCTCGCGCGAGGCGCTCGCCCTCGAGCCGGAGTGGGTGGTGCCGCTCGCGGGCTTGGCGTATCCCGAGGCGCCTGCGGACGCGTGGCGCGGGACCCCGACGGCGCACGCGCCTATCGAGAACACCGCTGCGCCGATGCCGAGCGATCCGGACGTTCCCGAGGTCGATCCGTCGTCGGGCGTGAACCGTACGGCCGGCGAGCATTGGCCTGCCATGGCGCTGTTCGAGGCACGAGCGCGGAAGGTCCATGCCGGCTTCCGGATCGGACCGGCGGACGAGGCAGCGGTGGCAGCGATCTGCCGCGCTTGTGACGGCAGCCCGTTGGCCCTCGAGTTGGCCGCCGGTTGGGCGGGCGCGATGACGCCTGCCGACATCGCCGAGGAGATCGCGTCGGACATCGACTTCCTGACGACCCGACGGCGCGACGCAGGACCACGACATCACAGCATCCGCCACGTCTTCGAGCACTCGTGGCGACTGCTGTCGGGTGAGGAGCGCACGGCGTTCCGGCGTCTCTCGGTGTTCCGCGGCGGCTTCGACCGGGGTGGCGCACGGGAGGTGGCGCGCGCCGACGCACGCGTCCTGGCCGGCCTGGTAGCCAAGTCGTTCTTGGTGCTTCGTCCCGGGGGGAGGTACGAACGGCACCCGCTCTTGCATCAGTTCGGCAGCGAGAAGCTCGCTGCGGACCCGGCGGAGCGCGCGGAGACGGCGGCACGGCATGCCGGCCACATGCACGATCTGGCGCTATCGGCCCGGCCGCGGATCAACGCGGTGGCGGCGGGGTCGTGGATGCGCCGGCTGGAGAGCGATCACGCCAACTTGCACGCTGCGTTGACGTTGGCACGTGACGAGGGTCGCGCGGAGATGGTGCTCGACATGGTCGAGGCGTTGACCGAGTACTGGGTCTGGCGCGGGTACCTTGACGAGGCGCTCTACTGGGCGCGCGAGATCGTCGCCATGAGGGACCGACATGGCGACCCGGAGCGCCACGTCGCCATGTTGTTGCGAACGAGCTATCTCTGCCTGCTACGCGCAGATTACGAGGCGCCGGCGGAGTTGCTGGAGGAGAGCCTGGCCATCGCCCGGCGCATCGGAAGCGTCCGAGCCGAAGCGCGAACCTGGTCGCATCGTGGGATGGTGGCGGTGTATCGAGGCGACTACCCGACCGCGCGTTCGTGCTACGAACGCGCCCTGGCGCAGGCCGAGACCGGTGGCTACGTCGACGTGGTGGCGCGGGTGCTGAACAACCTCGGAGACGTGCTCTTCTTCGAAGGCGATCCTGTCAAAGCGAGCGTCTACTACACGAGATGCGTCGAACTCGAGCGGGAACTGGGCGACCGGCAGATGGTGTCGAACGTACAAGGCAGCCTCGCGATGGCACTCCTGTACCAGGGCGACATCGAGGGGGCGCAACGCATGTTGAGGGAGAGCGTATCGACCGTGACGTCGATGGAGATCACCTTCAGCGTGCCGCCGGCGCTCGAGCAGTTCGCGCTGCTTGCCTCCGCGTGCGGCCGATGGTCCGAGGCGACCCGCCTTTGGGGAGCGTCGGAGGCGCACCGCGAGCGCCTGCGTACCCCGCTGGAGCCGTTCGCGAGACCGACGCGGGACGCATGGCTGCGAGCGGCCGTCGAGCGCCTCGGTGTACCGGCGGTGAACGAAGCGCACGAACACGGCCGGCGCTGGCCGGCGGAGTACGCCTTGGCCTGGGCGTTGGGCACCGACTTCGTGCGAAGCCTCGAGAGCGAGGCGCCAGATGTTCCGCCCTTCACCGAAGCGAGACCAGCGTGGGGGGCGGCCCTGTGAGCACCGCGGCGGGGAGTGCGTTCGGCAAGGAGGGCGGCACGGCGAGTGGCAAGGCGGGGGCCGGAACCCCCACGCGGGACCAGAACTGACGAGACCTTCACGGCACGGAAGGGTGGCTCGCCGCCGCCGGTCGCCGGCTGCGGTCGGCGAGCAGGAGCAGCACGATGGCGATGAGGCCCGATGCGCCCGCCGCGCTCCAAGCTGCCTCGATCGACCAGACCTCGGCTACCCAACCCAGGACGGCGCTGCCGAGGAACGCCCCTACGAACGCCGCCAACGACCGCACGGACAGCATCACCGAGCGGCGGTTGCCCGGCACGGCGCCGTTGAAGAGCGCCGCGATCGGCGAACCGCTGCTTCCCATCGCCAAGTATGCCAGCCAGAACAGCGCAACGGCCGCCGGGACGATCTTGGTGAAAGCGAGCGCCAGGACGGCAGCGAGTTGCAGTGCGTGGAAGAGCGCCGCGACCCGGGCGTGGCGCTTGCCCAGCCAGCGGCTCACGGGGATGGCGAGGAGGTTCCCGAGCATCCCCGCGCCGAAGGAACCGGCCATGATCACGCCGAAGAGCCACGTCTTCTCGGCTCCGCCACCGAGGCGGGCCGCGAAGAACGGCTGCCAGAAGGTCTCGAGGCCCGCCACCAGGAACCCGGCCGCCGCCGACACACCGAGGAGCGCCAGGATGGTGGAGTTCCCGCGGGTGAGCGCCACCGCGTCGCGGAACACGCTTCCGTAGGGAGCCTTCGCTCCGTCGATCGGCGTCTCGCGGACCGTGACCGCGATGACGACGAGGGCCAGCGCCTTGACGCCGAGCGAGGCGAGGATCGGAACCGCGAGCGGGCTGAGGACCTGCCCCTCGGTCGTCGGGAGATGGGCGAACCACGTCGGCAGGAACCCGCCGAGCAGCGTGCCGGCAGCGAGCGCGAACAACTCGAACGTCCCCGCGACGGCGAACGGGGGCTGCAGGTCGACGTCGGGGTCGATCGCCTGTTGGGCGTCGACGAACCACGCCTCGAGCGCTCCGGAGCCGAGCGCGCGGGAGGCGCCGAACACCACGGAGTACGCCAGCAGCACCGGCAGCGAGAACGTCATCAGCAACAGCACGGACGAGGCCATCGCCAGGGCGCCGGCGAGCAGCGCAACGCGCTTGCGGCCGATGGTGTCGGCAAGCCCACCGGTCGGCACCTCGAGCAGCGCCACGGTGAGCGAGTAGACGGCGGTGAAGAGGCCGACGTCGAGCAGCGAGAAGCCGCGAGACCGGACGAACAGCACGCCGATGGCCATGGGGAGGATGTTGCCGAACCAGGTCAGGGACGTGACGAGGTAGTACGTCCTGCGCACGCTGCGGAGCGCTGGAAGGTGACTCCTGTCGGGCTGGGCGTGGTCGTCGTCGAAGCGTTCCGAGGCGCGTTTCATGCCCGTAGCCTGCGCGGTACCCTACATCGAATGGAAGTACCCGATTCAGGTAGCGTCCGACCGGAAGCGTTCCACCGCGTCGATGACGCCGCTCCGGCGGGCCGCGCCGTTCATGCCTCCCGCCCCGATCCCGATGACAGCTTGGCCGGCCTCCTACGAATGACCCTACCGAAGCCCCCAGCATCGACCGATGATGAACCTGGGGGAGTTGGCTCTCGCCACCCGCAATCGTTCGTCGTGATCACCCTGACGCGTTCGTCCGGGTGCCGTCGCGTCGAGCCGGTTCCCGAGGGATCCTCCGACTCCGCCGCGACCGAACGTCGCGCGGACGATCGGCAGCGTACGGGTTCCGCACGAGCCGGCGCGACCGTCGTCCCGCGCATGGGGGAAGGTGAGGGGGATGCGGCCACGAGGGTGCTTCGGTTGGATCGTGGTCGGTGCAGTCAGCTTGGTGCTTTGGTCGTCGTGCGCGCCCTCTTCGGAGGTGCGCATCCTGCCGGCAGTTCAGGTCGACGGGTACGAAGCGGCGGTGGTGGTTGGCCCGCAGCTTCGCCGCCAGAGCGTGCGTTGCCCTGGCGCGGCATCCGAGACCGACATCGTGTACCACGAGTTGCGCGTCTGGCTCGACGACGGCTCCGAGGCCGTCATGTACCGGCCCACGCCGTGGAACGGCGACCTCGTCCTGTACGCCCACGGGTACATGTCGCCCGACGAGCCGGTTGGCCTGCCCGACCCGTTGCCCCCGCCCCAGGTGGCGTTCCGCGACGCGATGATGTGCCGTGGGTACGCCGCGGCGGCGTCCAGCTACGCCCGCAACGGGTTCGCCGTGGAGGAGGGTGTCCGCGACACGCACCTGCTCAACGGGATGTTCGCCGAAGCCTTCGGGCCGCCCGAGCACACCATCGTCATGGGCGAGTCGCTCGGGGCGCTGGTGGCGGTCGAGTTGGTGGAGCGTTACCCGGACACCTACGACGGCGCGCTGCCCATGTGCGGCATCCTCGGCGGCGCGGTTCCGCAACTGAACTACCTCGCCAACGTGGCGCTCGTGTTCCGTGCGCTCTACCCCGACGTCCTCGGACCGGTCGCCTTCGCAGACGACCTGTTCGACTTGTCACACGTCGAGGGCGTTCCCGTCGAGGAGGTCCAGGACGCCATCGCGGCCGCGATCCGCGCCGATCCGTCCGGCATGGCGACCATGCGCGACCTCGTCGTGACGCTACGGCACCCGTTCGATTCGGAGGGCTGCCGCGCGGCGCCGATGCCGCTGCTCCAAGTAGCGCCGGACGCGACGCTCGACGAAGCGATCGAGGCGTTGCAGGGGGCGATGGGGTACTACCTGGTCGGGATCGAGGACGCGGTCGCCCGGGGGATGGGCTCGCCGCTCGAGAACGTCCGCGTTTCGTATGCCAGCCAGTGTTCGGCTTCCACGGACTACCGGGTCGAGCTCGGACTTCCCGTCTTCGAGCCTGATGCGGGCGCGTTGCGGTACTTCGCTTGTCACTACCAGCCCACCGGACTGCTGCACGACCCCGTCATCACGCTTCACAACCAGTACGATCCGCACGCGCCGTTGGCGCACGAGGACATCTACCGCGGGCTGGTGGCGGCCGCGGGCGGAGCAGAGTGGCTGCGCTCGGTGACGCTCGAGGGCACCTTCGGGCACTGCGTCTTCGGGTTGGATGACGTCATGTCCGCGATCGAGGCGTTGTCGCGCTGGATCGAGACCGGTACGCCGCCGGAGTTCGAGGGTGTCGCGTCGCGGTGACGAGAGTGCGCCGCGTCAACCCTTCCAGGCGTACTTGAGCGACGCCGGCGTCGTGAGGAACTCGCCCGTCTCGAGCAGGGTCTTCAGGCCCGAGAGCACCATCGGCCAGCCGCCGTAGAGTTCCTCGTTGGCGTTCTCCGGCAGCTCGTCGTGGGTCAGCGTGAGGCGGCACGAGTCGCCTACCGGCTCGATGTCCCAGGTGACGCGCGAGGTGCCCGCTGCCTCCACGTCGTCACTCCACATGGCGCGGAAGCTCTGCACCAGGCGCAGTGGCGGGTCGACCTCGAGGTTCTCGCCTTCCGTGATGAGGACGTCCGGCGCCTGACGCGGCCGGCTTCGATAGGCCGATCCCACGCTCCAGTCGCTCTCCGTTGCCACCCCGAAGCTGTACTTGGCGCGCAGGTCCGGGTCGGTGATGGCCTGCCAGAGGCGCTCCGGCGTGGTCTTGATGTAGATCTCGAACACCTTCTTCATCGGTCGCTCCTCCAGGTCGCGCTTGAGCCCGGTGAGCAGGGCCGCCCAGCGCTCGGTGTACTTGTCGATCCAGCGGTCGTGGATCGACCGGATGGGCACGGCGTTGAGGAAGTGCAGCTTCTCGCGGCCTCGTTTCCTTGTGAGCACCAGCCCCGCCTGCTCCAGGACCTTCAGGTGCTTCATCACGCCGAAGCGCGTGAGGCTGGTGCGCGCTTCGAGCTCCGTGAGCGTCTGCCCGTCGCGCTCGAACAGCGCGTCGACCAGGCTCCTGCGAGTTGGGTCGGCGAGGGCTTTGAACACCGCGTCCACGGGCGCACAATAGGTGACCAAACGGTCACATGTCAAGCTCCAAGCTGCCACCCACGGTCACCAGGCCAGGCGGACCACCGTCCCGCGCGTTACGCGAACTGCAGTCCCGCGCCGGCGAGCGCCTCTCGCAGCGTCGCCAACGCGTTCGGACCCATCCCGTGAAGTGCGGCGATGTCGGCTTCTAGGTAGGCCGACAGGTCTTCCAGCGACGTGATCCCAGCATCTGCCAGAGCGCGGCGCGCGGGTGCAGCCAGCTTCGGCAGCGGGTGACCCGACTCGGCAGGTTCCGCCATCACCTCACTCCCGCCAGATCGGCCAGGTCGCCTCTTCGAGAGCTTCGCGCGCTTCGGCAGGTCGGCCGGACTGGCGCAGCAGCGCCATGATCTGCCCGCGGTGGTGAGCGTCGTGCACGATGCAGTGCTGGATCAGCGCGGCAGGGTGGGACTGGTAGTAGCCTTCGAAGCTGCGTCCCTCTTGGACGGCGGCGACGACCGCGTTGCGCATGGCGGCGTCCCCCGCGTCGAAGGCGGCTTGGAGCTCTTGGATGCTCTTGGCCCTGAGCCACGTGGGAGCGGCGCCGTCGGTGGGGTCGTCGAGGCGCTCCATGTGCTTCGGCGATACCCTACTGAGCCAGCCACGGCGGAACTCCACGATGTCCGCCAGGTGCTGACCGATGTTGAAGCCGCCGACTCCGTCGCTATAGTTCAGGACGTCCATGTCGAAGGCCGCCAGCACCGCGCGGTTGACGCGGGCGTTTCGGTCGAACGCGTCGAGGATGAGGGCGAGTTCTGCCGGAACCGTCATGGCGTACCTCCGGATGCGGGCGTTTCGCGCATGCCGCCATCTGCGTGGCCGCATGCCGTGAAGAAGTGGACGCCGCGAGTCTAGCGGAACCGAGCGCCGGAAGCCACCCTGCCTTCGTCGAAGGCTTCCCAGCCGGCACCCTCCCCGCCGCGGGTCACGTAGGCGCGGCCGTTTCGCCTCTGCGCCGCGTGGTAGGCGGAGGCGGTCGATCTCGTGAAGCGCTCGACGTCCGGGCGCCGAACCAACGCCACCGCGCACCCGGCGAAGCCACCGCCGGTCATGCGGGCGCCGAGGCAACCAGGCGCCCGGCGGGCGGCCTCCACCATCGCGTCGAGGGCGGGGGAGGAGATCTCGAAGTCGTCGCGCATGCTCTCGTGGCTGGCGTCCATCTCCGCGCCGACGCGTTCGACCTCATCGCTCGCGAGCGCTTCGGCAGCCCGAACCGTGCGGGCGTTCTCCCGGATGACGTGGCGCGCGCGCCTCACGTCGACGGGGTCGAGGCGCGACGCGGCCGCACGCAGCATGGCCTCATCGGCGTCACGCAGCGCGGTCACGCCGAGTTGCCGGGCGACGCGCTCGCAGGCGGCGCGGCGGTCGTCGTACGCGCTGCCGACCAGGGCGCGCCGCGTGCCGGTGTCGAGCACCACGACGGCGACGTCGTTCGGCACGGGCACGGGCCGGAGCGTGAGATCGCGGCAGTCGATCAGCAGCGCGTGCCCGGCCATGCCGGCGGCGCCGATCAACTGGTCCATGACGCCGCTCTGCACCCCGATCCAGCGGTTCTCGACACGCTGCATGAGGCGGGCGATGGTCTTCGCGTCCCATGCGAACTCGCTGGAGACGGCGAAGGAGGCGGCCGTGGCCAGCTCGACCGCCGCGGAGGAACTGAGGCCGGCGCCGCGCGGCACGTCGGACGCCAGCGCGCCGTCGAAGCCACGCAAAGTGAACCCCGCGTCCTGCAATGACCAGGCCACGCCACGCGGATACTCCATCCAGCCGGTTCGGGCGCGGCCACCGACCGCGCGCTTGCGCTCGCGTTGGTCCAGGCTCCGGGCATCTTCGACGGTGAACGTGCCCTCCTGTCCCAGGTCGTCGGCTGCGAGTCGAACTGCACCATCGTGGCGCGGAGCCATCGCCATCCAGGCTGCTCGCTCGAGCGCCATCGGCAGGACGAAGCCGTCGTTGTAGTCGGTGTGCTCACCGATGAGGTTGACCCGACCCGGCGCGTGCACCAGGTGCGTCGGGTCACGCCGGTACGCTCGCCGGAACGCTGCGACGGCGCGTTCGGGCGCCGCAGGGTTCGGCGAGGAGGCCTGCGGCCCCGCGCGCGTCACGCGTCCCTCGCGCGGTAGTGAACCTCCGGCAGCTCCCTCAGGCGCTCCGCCGCGCGTTCGGGCGTCAGGTCGCGCTGCGGCTCGGCCAGCATCTCGAACCCGACCATGAACTTGCGCACCGTCGCCGAGCGCAGCAGCGGCGGGTAGACGTGCGCGTGGAGCTGCCAGGCCGGAGTCGCGGGCGCCTCGTCGAACGGCGCCCCGTGCCAGCCGAAGGAGTACGGGAACGACGTCTCGAACAGGTTGTCGAGTCGGGTGAAGGCGCGTTTGGCGAGGTCCGCCAAGGCGTCGCGCTCGGCTTCGGTCAGGTCCGGCAGGCGTGCGACCTGGCGAGCATGCGGCAGGAGCATCAACTCGAACGGCCAGGTAGCCCAGTAGGGCACCAGGGCCAGCCAATGCTCGTTCGCGACCACCACCCGTTCCGCGCGCTCCAGTTCGGCATGGGCGTAGTCGAGCAGCATCGGGCGGCCGTGACGTGCGTGGTAGCGGCGTTGGCTCGCGTCCTCGCGCGCGACCTCCGTGGGCAGCGCGTCGAGGGCCCATACCTGACCGTGCGGATGCGGGTTGGATGCTCCCATCGCCTCGCCCTTGTTCTCGAACACCTGCACCCAGCGGTACGTCGCGCCCAGCTCGGCCGTCTGCTCGGCCCACAGGTCCACGACGCGCCGGATGTCCCTGGTGGTGAGCTCGCAGAAGGTGAGGTCGTGACGCGGGTGGAAGCAGATCACGCGGCACGTGCCGGGGACCGCGTGCCAGCGGAACAACGGGTCGTCGGTCATCGGCACGGCTGGGACGTCGGGTAGGAGCGCGGCGAAGTCGTTGGTGAACACGTACGTCGTGTCGTAGTCGGGGTTGCGCTGCCCGCCGGCGCGTTCGTTGCCGGGGCAGAGGTAGCAGTCGGGGTCGTGTCGTGGGCGAACGTCCGAAGTGAGCGACTCGATCCGCCCTTGCCATGGGCGCTTCATCCGGTGCGGTGACACCAACACCCACTGGTCGCGCAGCGGGTCGTAGCGCCGGTGGGGGTGGTCCGCCGGGTCGAAGCGCGCGTGGTCCACGAGTCGATGGTACGCCGTCGCCGTTTGGGATTGACCTGGAAGGTGCGTGCATATACACTCATGAGCGAACCATCACGCCATGCGCGCCCGCCTTACGGTTCCACCCTTGGTCGCTGTACGCCTTGCGCGCGCCGAAACGGAGAACGCCATGACCGAAGCTACCGGTGCCCGACCGACCCCGTACCCGCGAGCCTCCGAGCCGACCGCGACGCAGCGGTCCGACGTCGCCGCCTTGCGCACGCTCTACGGTGTCGTCCACCGCACCGTGCGCCGTACCCTCGAGGACGTCACACACGAGGAGAGCCTGCGCGGCCCCGAACCGTTCGGTAACAACGCCAACTGGGTGCTGGGCCATCTCGTGCATTCGGCCGAGAGCGTGCTCGACTTGCTCGGGCAACCGCGGGTGCTCGACACCGACGCCTTGGCGCGCTACCGGCGCGGTACTTCCCCGCTCGTGCACGGTGCCGAAGCGCTTCCGCTCGAGCGCTTGCTCGACGCATGGGACGAGGCGTCCAAGCGCATCGACGCGGGCCTGATCTCCATCTCGGAAGAGCAGATCGACGCTGCCGTTCCCGAGAAGATCCGATGGATGGGCAGGACGGTCGGCGAGGTCTTGGCGTTCGCTTCGTTCCACCAGTCGTATCACACCGGTCAACTCGGTCTGCTGCGCAGGCTGTTGGGGAAGCCCGGTGCCATCCGATAGCGGGGGCGGCCTCGACCGCCGCGCCGCACTCGAGATCGGTCTCACCTGCACGTACTTCCGTGCTCGCCGGGCGACCCGCATCCTGGGCGACGTCTACGACGCGGCGCTACGGCCCCATGGGCTGAGGGGAACGCAGTTCGCGCTCCTCATCGCCGTCTACGTGCTGGGGAGCACCCCGGAGGGCGCCACCGTGAGCGAGCTCGCCAGCGTCCTGGCGTCGGATCGCACCACGCTCTCGCGCACGCTGGCGCCGCTCGAGCGCGATGGCCTGCTGGTTCGCGAACCCGGCGAGGACCGTCGCGAGCGACGGGTGCGCGTCACGGAGCGTGGTCTCGCACGCTTGGAAGCCGCCTCCGAGGCGTGGCGAAGAGCGCAGGACGAAGTGGTGGCGTGCGTGGGCGACGCATGGCCTGCGCTGATGAGCGGGTTACGGGCGGTGGACGACCTGGAGCACGACAAGGCGTCGCGAGCGTGAAGGTCGTAGGCGTGACGTCGGCGCGCGCATGACGCCGCCGCCGCGCATGCACGACGATGAGGTGCCCATCGATGCGGACCTCGTCAGGCGGTTGATCGCGAACCAGTACCCGCGTTGGGCCGAACTCCCGCTCGTGCCGGTCGCGTCCAGCGGAACCGACAACGCCTTGTACCGCTTAGGTGACGACCTCGTCGTGCGACTGCCGCGGATCCATTGGGCGGCGGACGACGTGGCGAAGGAGCAGACGTGGTTACGGCTGTTGGCGCCCCACCTGCCGGTCGGGATCCCCGAGCCGATCGCACTCGGCGTTCCGTCGGGCGAGTACCCGTGGCACTGGTCGGTCTACCGCTGGCTCGAGGGAGAGAACCCCGACGTCGATGCTCTGCCGCAGCCCGAGGGGCTTGCGGAGGACATCGCGGCGTTCGTCACGGGCCTGCGGGCCATCGACGCGTCTTCGGGTCCCGTCTCCGGCCGCGGCGTTCCGCTGGCCGAACGTGACGAGCCGACGCGGGCGGCGATCGAAGCGCTGGGAGAGTCGATCGATCGAGGCGCCGTGACGGCGGCGTGGGAGTCCGCCCTCGAGGCGCCGGCATGGACGGGATCTCCGGTTTGGTTGCATGGTGACCTCGGGTCGGGCAACCTTCTGTGTCGTGGTGGGCGCCTCCATGGCGTGATCGACTTCGGCGCCAGCGGTGTCGGCGACCCCGCATGTGACCTGATGCCGGCATGGAGCGTCCTGCCCCGAGCTGCGCGGATGCGCTTCCGCGCTACCGTGGGCGTGGACGACGCGACATGGGCGAGAGGGCGAGGTTGGGCCCTGTCGACGGCGTTGATCGCCTTGCCGTACTACCGGAACACGAACCCGTACTTGGTCGCCGACTCGCGCCGCAAGATCGCCGCGGTGCTGGCAGCCGGCCTCGGGTACGCGCGTTAGGGGGGAGTCAGGCACGGGCCTGCCATGGCGCCCCGCGCGACGCATCTTCGACGCGGCCCGCCGTCACAACCGTGTCGTTCGCAGCAGCGTGGCGTTGACGGCCACCACGACCGTGGAGACGCTCATCAGGAGCGCGCCGACGGCAGGCGAGAGGACGAACCCGGCCCACGCCAGAGCGCCCGCAGCTAGCGGGATGGCCACGGCGTTGTAGCCCGTCGCCCAGAACAGGTTCTGCACCATCTTGCGGTAGGTGGCGCGCGACAAGCGCAGCGCCGCCAGCACGTCCTCCGGGTCGTCCTCGACCAGCACCAGGTCGGCCGACTCGATGGCGACGTTGGTGCCTGCGCCGATCGCGATCCCCAGGTCGGCCTCGACCAACGCCGGGGCGTCATTGATTCCGTCCCCGACGAACGCGGTGGGGCCGCCCTCGCTCAGTTCGCGTACCAGGCCGGCTTTCTCCTGCGGCAGCACCCGCGCGTGGAACCGCTCGATGCCGAGCTCCTCCGCCACCGTGCGAGCGACGGCCGCCGAGTCCCCGGTGATCATGACGGACTCGACGCCCATGTCGCGAAGGGCTCCGACGGCGGCCCGTGCGCTGGGACGCACCTTGTCCGCCAGGGTGAAGAGCGCGAGCACCATGCGTTCGTTCATGAGGGCGATGACGCTCTCGCCGCGCGCTTCGGCCTCCTCCAAGGCATCCTCCAAGCCGCCGGCTAGCTCCAGACCGCGTTCCCGCGCCCACTCGGGCCGGCCGACAGCGTACGTCGCGCCGTCGACGGCTCCCTGCACGCCCTTCCCCGCCACGGCCTCGAAGGAAGTCGCTTCGGCGGGGTCGAGGCCGCGCTCACGGGCCTCGGCCACCACCGCTTCGGCCAACGGGTGCTCGCTGCGGAACTCCAGCGCGGCGGCGATGCGTAGGGCAGTCCGTTCGTCGATGTCGCCTGCGGCGCCTCCCGCGCCCTCGACGTGCACGCCGCGTACCCCGAACACCCCTTCGGTGAGGGTGCCGGTCTTGTCGAAGGCCACGCGCGCGATGTCGCGCGCGCGCTCGAACGCTTCGCGGTTGCGGACCAGGATGCCGTTCGCTGCGCTCATCGCGGTGGCGTTCACGGTGACGAGCGGGATCGCGAGTCCGAGTGCGTGTGGGCAGGCGATGACCAACACCGTCACGGTACGCGCCACGGACTGCTGCAGGTCTGCGCCTGCCAGCGCCCACGCCACGAAGGTGACCGCGCCCGCGCTGAGGGCGACGTAGAACAGCCAGCCGGCGGCGCGGTCGGCCAAGGACTGGAAGCGGCTGCGCGACTCTTGCGCTTCCCGTACCAGGCGTTGGATCTGCGAGAGCGTGGTTGCGTCGCCGGTGCGTGTCACGCGCAGCGTCAGGGCGCCCTCGCCATTGACGCTGGCGGCGACGACCTCGTCGCCGACGTCCTTGCCGACGGGCCGCGACTCGCCGGTCAGGAACGCCTCGTTCACGCTGCTAGCGCCGTCGACCACCTCACCGTCGGCGGGGACCTGCTCTCCCGGGCGAACCAGGATGCGGTCTCCCTCGGACAGGTCGGTGACGGGCACGTCCTCGACCTCGCCGTCCCGCAGGCGGTGCGCCACGCTCGGCATCAGTTTCGTGAGTTCCTCCAGAGCGCTCGAGGCGCTACGCACGCTGGCCATCTCGAGCCAATGACCGAGCAGCATGACGCTCACCAACGTCGCGAGTTCCCAGAAGAACGGCATGCCGGGCAGCCAGAAGCTGACCGCCATGCTGTAGGCGTACGCCACCGTGATGGCAAGCGAGATCAGCGTCATCATCCCGGGCGCGCGCGCGGCCAGCTCGTGCCTGGCGCCGCGCAAGAACACCCACCCGCCGTAGAGGAAGATGATCGTTCCGAGAAGTGGGTTCAGCCAGTCGACGCCGGGGAACGACACCGCTTCGTAGCCGACCCACGTCTGGAGCTGGTCGCTGAAGTACAGCACCGGCAGCGTGAGTACGAGCGTGATCCAGAAGCGGTCACGGAACGCCTCCGGCGTGTGCCCGGCGTGTTTGTCGTGGTGTTCGCCGTGGTGTTCGCTGTGGCGTTCGCCGTGCTCGTGGCGCTTGCCGTGACGGCTCCCTTGCTCCGCGGAGCCTGCGACGTGTCCGCAGGGCGTGACGTGCTCGCCGTGGTTCTCGTGGCGCTGGTGGTGGTCGTGTTGGTCCATGGCCGGACTCCTTAGCCTATCCCACCCCCCCTGGGGTGGCATAGGACACCATAATCGGATGCGGGCGGCGCGTCAAGACGGTTCCTGCGCCCAGCATCCACGTCGTGACCCCGAGCCAAGAACGAGTCTCAGGCGTCTTGTGGGTGAGATGGCACGACCTCCACCCACAGCGGTCCGCGCGGTGAAAGGGTCAGACCCGTTCGCGGTGTGGGGTCTCCACCGTCGGCCCTGGCGCGACCGGCGCCGAAGGGCGTCAGCGCGACCTCGAGGATCAGGTTCGCGAGGTGCATCCCCAAGCAGGTGCGCTCGCCCGCGCTGAACGGTATGTACCCCCAAGGGGGCTTGCGCTCCTGGAACCGCGTCGGGTCGAAGCGTTCGGGGTCGGGCCACAGGTCCGGGTCGCGGTGTGTCAGGTACGGGCTATAGAACACCAGCGTCTGACCCTGCAACGTGTGCCCGTCGAACGTGAACGGCCGCGAGGACACGCGGCTTCCGAGCCATCCGGCAGGGTAGAGGCGGAGCGTCTCTTGAATCACGGCGCGGATCTCCTCCGCGGTGCCGTCGTTGGGGGTGCCGGCCAAGTGCCACAGCGCCCACGCGAGCGTGTGCGCCGTCGTGTCGAACGCCGCTGCCAACGCGACGCGCAGTTCCTCACCCGCACCGTCGACGCCTGTCAGGGCGTGCGCAAGGCTGCCCTCGCCCGGGTCGGCGAGGACACGCTCGATGGCGGCGTCGACCTGCCGGAACGTCGTGGGGCGAGGCAGCAACGGCCAAGGCAACGGGCGATGGAGCGGGGCGACGAACTTCGTGAGCAATGGCAGCGGGAAGCGCCCGGCGAAGAACGCCTCGTTGAGCATGGGGGGAACGACATGCAGCGCCCATTCCAGGCTGTCGAACCGGCGCGTGGGCGCCTCCCGCGCGACCACGGCCTCGAGGCGCTCGCGCATCGTGGCCACGCTGCCGGCGTGGAAGTGCGGGTTCAGTTCTTGTCGGCGGGGCGCGTGGTGCGGGTGATCGGTCATCACCACGCCACCGTTCAAGTACGGGCTCAGCGCGCTGAGGCTGCCCTTGCTGCGGAACGTGCCCAAGTCGCCAAGCACCAGCCGGTTCCAGTCGGGCCCGTATCCCACGACCGCGCGGCGCCACAAGCGAAGCTCGAAGACCCGGCCAAGACGAGCGCCTTCGCCGAGCAACGCCAGCGGCTCGCGTCCCCAGCGGCCGAGATGCCCGACCAAGGGTTGACCTGCCGGCGAGGGAATCCGAACTGCTTCCGCGCTCACGCGTACGCCCTGCCTTTCCACACCACCGACCGTTTCATGGAACGCGCGTAGACCGGCAGCGCGAGGATCGGCGTAACCGGCGTGAGGAGGGCCTCCGCGTACGCCCCGCGGCCCGTCTTTACGTTCACCAGCAGGCGGCCCGACATCGCCAGCGCCAGCGGCACCAACCAACGCGGCTCGAGCGCCACCGACACCAGCGGAAGGGTGTACGCCAGCAGGTGCCAGGCCGCGCCCAGGGCGAGCAGCCACCGCGATCCGCCGTGGGCGGCCGGGAGGCTCTTGGCGAACCCGCGAACCGCTTGACCATAGCCTTGGTACATGCGCGCGGTGACGAATCCTCCACCCAGCGCGAGTCCCAGCCGAAGACCGGCCCGACGTGCCTGGCGAGCGAGGCGCACGTCTTCGACGATCTCGTCCTTCATGGCCGCGTGGCCGCCGAGCGCGTCGTACGCCTGGCGCGAGAATGCGATGGCCTGACCGTTCGCCGTCGCCGCCGACGGCACGGGCAACTGCAGCAACCAGAACGGCAGGAACGAGAGGAGCACGTCGTCGATCAGCGGCACGAGCACGCGCTCGCCCAGCGTTCGGGTGCACTGACGCGGGAACACCGAGAACACGTCCGCTCGTTGCCGCCGCATCTCCTGGGAGAACGCCACGAGCGCGCCGTCGTTCCAGGCGACGTCCGCGTCGGTGAAGAGCAGCACCTCCCCGTTCGCGGCTTCCGCGAGTTGGTGGCACGCCCAGTTCTTCCCGGTCCAGCCGGCCGGCAAGGGCGCGCCCGTGAGCAGGCGAACGCGGGCGTCGCGCCCGGCCATGGCGAGCACGACGTCGGCCGTGCCGTCGTCCGAGGCGTCGTCGAGGATCAAGATCTCGCGCGCGGGTTGCCGCAGGATCCCCGCGAGGTGCGCGCGTAGGTTCTCCGCTTCGTTGCGTGCGGGCACCAGGATCGAGATGCCGGAGTGAGCGCGCGTGGGTGGTTCGGGTCGTTCCGTCACCCCGGCGTCCGTCACCGCGGCGTCCGTCACCGCGGCGCCCGGCACCTTGGCGCCGCTCCCACCTTCACCCAGCACCGGGAAGGCTCGCAGGTTGAGGACGATGCCCGTCAGACGCACGAGCAGGAACGCCGTCACCACACCGAACAGCAAGGTCATCGCGCGCCTTCCGTAGGTGTCGGTCCGGGGCCGCGTTCTCGCAGCGCGCTCAGCCGTTCCTCCCAGCTTCGCGTGCCGCCCATGGCGAGTGCGAATCCGGGGAGGGGTGCGCGCGGGTCGGAGCTGCGCAGCGCCTCGTCCAGCGCCGCGAGGCGATCGCGGAGATGGAGCTCGAGTTCGCCGTCATGTACCTGGCTCAGGTCGAGGTACGCCTCGGGGAACTCGTGCCCGCGAAGCGCCACGCGCGTGGCGACGGCGATCAGCGGCGCCTGCGCCCGCTGCGCCAGCCAGGCGGCGCCGTCGGCCAGTGGTCCGAGCGGCCCCGGTGGCCGGAGTTCGCCTTCGGGGAAGATCACCACGACGCCGCCGCGCTCGAGGGCGCGCACCGCGCTTCGCAGTTCGCGCGTGCCGACGGCGCCGGCGCGGCGCAAGTACCCGTGGCTGGCGAGGTTCTCCTCGCTGACCACCACGGTGACCTCACGACCCTTGCGCCAGAGCAGGGTCGCGGCTATGAACGCGTCGTACCAGCCGTGATGGTTCGATGCCCACACGAACCCCTCCGCCGGCACCTCCCCACGCATCCAGACGCCCCTCAGGCGGCGGCGCACGATGAGGTCGAAGCCTTTTCGCAGGAACGCGGCGCGCGGGTCCATGCCGGTCAGGATCCTGCGCCGCCTGCGCGCAGCGCGACCCAGCGAGCGCGCAAACGCGGTCCTAGCAGCACGAACAAGGTCAGACCCTGGACCACGATCACGTTGGTGAACAGGAAGAACGTCGCCTCCTCGAGCGGCAACCCCAACGGGGCGATGCCGGTCGTGAAGGTGGGTGAGATCCACCAGATACCGAGTTCCAGCGCCGCCCGGTCGGCTAGCCACAGGTACACGGTCGGGACGGCGATGGCGGTGCCGACGAGGCGGGCGTGCCGGACCAGCTCGGGCCCCCCGGCGGCCCACTGGATCGCCGCCACGGGCGCTGCCCACGCCAGGATGAGCCCGAGGTAGAGGCCCGACTCGAAGCGCAACAGCACGAACCCGGCCGCCGCGAGCGCCAGGAACGCCGCGGTGCCGACGATGCGCGCCGCCATCGCTGCCTTCGGCGACAACGGTTCCGTGGCGGGCGACGGCAGTCGCCTTGACGACGCCAGCAGGATCAGGCCCGTGAGCACCGTTTGCAGCAGGAAGAACAGGTACTCCTCGATCGGCACGTACCCGATGGTGAACGCCACACGCCCGGGCGGGTAGCCCCAGACGCCGCGGTAGACGAGGTAGTTGTCCCATGGGGTGGTGTAGACCAGCGCCAGCAGTGCGAGAACCCCGAGCGAAGCGCGCTGCACGCGCGGGTCCTCGCTACCCGGACGGACCCTGCTTCGCGCGTCGCTTCGCGCCAACCAGAGAAGCAGCGCGATGGGAGGTAGAAGGAACACGAGGTGGAACTGCAGGTAGGTCATGGCACCGACGTCCACACCGTACGCCATCGGCTGGACGAGACGATACGCCTGGCGTTCTCACCGGCCGGCACGCCCGGCCAGGACGAGCGCGACCGTGCGAGGCAGCAGCGAGACGCGTTCCAGCGGCGCAACGAACGCGCGGCGCGTGAGGTTGTCATAGCCGTTCTTCTCCACCTTCGCCAAGATCGCCTGGTAGTTGAGTGCCGCGAACGCCACCGCCCACGCCGCCGTGCCGTGGAGCCTCCCGATTCCACCCCAACCGCGGCGGTACAGACTGTCGGCCAGCACCACGAGTTCGTGCAGCAGGGCCCGGTACTGCGTGCTGGGAACGCCGCTGCGCAGGTCCACGACCGTCACGCCGTAGCGCTCGAGCAGTTCGGTGGGTAGGTAGACGCGGCCGCGAGCGAAGTCTTCGCCCACGTCACGCACGATGTTCGTCAGTTGCATCGCCTCGCCCAGCGCGACCGCGTCCGCCAGCGTCTGGTCCCCACCGCGGAAGCCGCAGATCGGCGCGACCAGCAACCCGATCACGCCGCCGACGCGGCGGCAGTACAGCAGGAGCTCGTCGATGGTGTCGACACGTTCGCGCGTGAGATCGCTGACGAGCCCGAGGCGCAGTTCGTCGAACGCCTGGAACGGCACGTCGTAGCGCGCCAGCAGCCAGGCGAGCGCCCTGCCCAGCGGACTCGCCAGGTCGGCGTCGTCGCGGTAGGCCCGCTCGACCTGCTCCCACCACGCCTCCAAGCGGCGTCCGGCTTCGACCGCGTTCGGCGCCTCGTCGACGGCGTCGTCGCCACTGCGGCACACGGCGTACACGACGCGCACCGCTCGGCGCTGGAGCGGTGGGAAGAGGGCGGAGCCGAAGTGGAAGGTGCTGGAGTGCCGCCGCGTGACGTCGGCGCAGTACGCGAACGCCGCGCGCATGTCCGGTGCCCGGACCTTGTCGTGCGTTGCGGGGTTCGTCACGCGGCACCGCCTTCGTACGGGAGCCGGGTGGCTCGACGCGGAGCGGTTCCCGCGCCGGACCCTGCGCGTTTCGTCCTGGGCACGAGTGGCGTCGCGTGGCGCACCCGCAGCCCCGGCCTGCGGCTATCGCTATGTAGCCTACGTGAGGCACTCCGAGTGTGCTGTGACGCACGGTGCGGGGTGGCCCGGGCCGCTGCCGTGACGGTGACGCGGCGCGGTCTTCGTTCGCGCCGTCAGTCGATGGGCTTCAGGCCCGCCAGGATGCGCTCGCGCCGGGGCTCCAAGAAGGGCGGCAGAACGACCTTCTCACCGAGGGTCGAGGCGTCTTCGTCGACGGCGAAGCCGGGTCCGTCGGTGGCGATCTCGAACAGCACCCCGCCGGGCTCGCGGAAGTACAGGCTACGGAAGTAGTAGCGGTCGACTTGGCCGCTGTTGGGGATCCCGAACGCCCGCAAGCGCTCCTCCCATGCCTGATACTGCTCGCCGTTCGGCGTGCGGAACGCGACGTGATGCACGCCGCCTGCGCCACTCCCGGCCGGCGGCAGGTCCGGCCGCACGGCGACGTGCAGCTCCGCATGCGCTCCGCTTCCCGCGCCAGGGTCGGCCATGTCGTAGACGTGCACGGTGTGCTCGCGGCTCTCCGGATCGGGGTACGTGCGCACGGGCTGCATGTTCGTGACGCGCTGCAACACGGCGTCGGTGTTCGCAAGTTCGGGCACCGTCATCACGACGGGCCCGAGCCCCCGGATCTGGTATTCGGCCGGCACGGGGCTAGCGTCCCACGGCACGGGCGGGTCGCCGGCACCGCCATCGTCGACCAAGGCCAGTCGCTGGCCCTCCGGATCCTCGAAGTCGAGCGCCAATCGTCCGTCGCGATCGGTGACGTCGCCGTGGGGAACGCCGAGCTCCGCGAAGCGGGCCAGCCAGTAACGCAGGCTCGCTTCGCCGGCAACGCGTAGCCCGGTGCGCGTGACGCTGCGGTTGCCGCGACGCTCGCGCGGCGCCGGCCAGTCGAAGAAGGTGATGTCGTTGCCCGGGCTGCCGACCCCGTCGGAATAGAAGAGGTGGTACGCGCTGACGTCGTCTTGGTTCACGCTGCGCTTCACCAGGCGCATGCCGAGCGTCTGGGTGAAGAAGCGCTTGTTCCCTCGGATGTCGGCCGAGATCGCCGTGAGGTGGTGGAAACCGCCGAGATACAGGTCCATGAGTGTCTCCAGGGGAGCGCCGGCGCGACGAGCGGTGCTCGTCGGGCTCCGGTCGCTGCGAGAGCTAGGCGAGCTTCGACCAGACGCGTGCCAGTGCTTCGAGATCGTCGGGTTCGAGGCGGTCGAGGAACTGCGCGCGCACCTGGCGCACGTGCTTCGCGTGGACACGACGAAGCTCGCGCTTGCCGGCCGGCGTCAGCACCGCTTCGAACCCACGGCCGTCGATGGGGCACGGCCGGCGTTCGACCGACCCGCGCCGTTCGAGCTTGTCGAAGAGGCGCGTGAGGCCGCCGCCCGAGAAGCGCAGCGTTCTCGCCAACTCCGTCATGCGCATCCCGGCATCGCCGGCTTCCTGCAGTGTGAACAAGAGCTCGTACGCCGGCATGTTGAGGTCGTCTTGCGCCAACAACGCATCGAGGCGCTTCCAGATCTCCGCGTGCGTGTCGAGGAACCCGCGCCAAGCACGCCGTTCCATGGGGGAGAGGTTTGGCATCCGGCTCCTTCCTGTTCGCTACGAGGTCGCGTTCGTCATCACGCCACCGTCAGTGGCTCGGCCGGAGCGCGACGGGGTCCATCATAGAAGTCGTTGCTTTGCAATGCAAGTACCTAGTGTGCTTTCCGGGACGTATGATCGTCGCCGGAGGCTCCTTGTGTCCGAACCTGCGTCCCTCGCGATCTACGTGCTGGCCTGCTTGGCCCTTCTGGTGGTGCCGGGGCCCTCGGTGTTGTACGTGGTGGCGCTCTCCCTCCGTCAGGGCCGCGCGGCGGGCCTCGCGTCGGTAGCGGGCGTGGGCGCCGGCGGGTTCCTGCATTTCACGGCAGCGGCGCTGGGCTTGGCCGGGTTGCTGGCGGCGTCGGCCACGGCGTTCGCGATCCTCAAGTGGGCAGGGGCGGCGTACCTCGCCTTCTTGGGCCTCCGCACGCTGCTCCGCCGTGATGCGAAGGGCGCGCCTCCACCCGTGGCAGCCCCGAGGTCGTTGGGGCGGATCGCCGCGCAGGGAGTGCTCGTCACGCTACTGAACCCGAAGTTGGCGCTCTTCGTGTTGGCGTTCGTCCCGCAGTTCGTCGACCCGGCGAAGGGCGCCGTGGCCGGGCAGGTGCTCGTGCTCGGGGCGATCTTCTGCGGCATGGCCGCGGTGACGGACTCGATGTACGCGCTGAGCGCAGGGTGGCTCGGTGGTCTCATGCGGCGCAGTGCCGCTGCCGTGCGCATGCAGCGCTGGATCACGGGCGGCATCTACCTTGGGCTCGGCGTTCTTGCCGCTGCCAGCGGACCGCATGGCATGGCATCGTCGACCGCCCCGTGACGTTGGCGTCGTGCGCTGCTCGCGTGCGACGTCGTCACGCGCCGTTCGGGACGGTCGTCGTCACGCGCCGTTCGCGAGCAACGTCGTCACGCGCCGTTCGGGACGGTTCGAACGCGGTGGCTCGCGGGGCACGGCAGCGGCCTGCAGCGATCCGAGTGCGTCACTACCTGTCGCAAGCGCGGGCTAGGGTAGCGTTCGTCGAGAACCGATGCGCCGGCGAGTGCGGCGAACGGGTGCCGGTGACGCATCCACGGTGTCAGGGGGATCCAACGTGAAGCTCATCCACACCGCCGACTGGCACCTTGGTAAGCGACTGAACGGGTTCCTGCTCGACGCCGAGCAGCGAGAGGCACTCGCGGCGATGCTCGCGGTCGTCGATCGGGAGTCGCCCGACGCGGTGCTTCTGGCAGGCGACGTGTTCGACACGCCCGTCCCGCCCTTGAGCGCGCTCGAGACGTGGTCTTGGTTCGTGAACGAACTCGTGGTGGAGCGCGGCGTGCCACTCGTCGCGATCCCAGGCAACCACGATCACCCCGAGCGGCTGGCGGTGAACGCCCGTGTGGCGCGCCCAACCGGCCTTCACATCCTGCACGACCTACGCGAGTGCCACGTGCCCGTACAGGTGGCCGGTATCGAGGTCTTCGGCGTGCCGTTCCACAAGCCCGCTCACGTTCGCGCCGCGTTCCCGGAAGCGGCCGCGGGCGAAGCCGCTGGCCGCGAGGGGAAGGGGGACGACCCTGCGCCATGGGATCCCAACGCTTCGTACGATCTCGCCATGGAGCGCGTGCTCCGGCGCGTCCGCGCTGCTCGCACCGAGGACCGGCCGAGCGTCCTGATGGCGCACGCTTTCGTGGAAGGTGGCGGCGAGGAACCGGAGGGTGAAGACGCCATCGTGGTCGGCGGCGCGGGAACGGTGCGTGTCGCGACGCTGGCCGGGTTCGACTACGTCGCACTTGGGCACATCCACGGCGGGCGCGACCTGGTCCGTTCCGGGTCGCCCGTGCGGTACGCCGGCAGTATCTACCCGTACGCCTTCTCGGAAGCCGGGTCCACCAAGAGCGTCGACGTGGTCACCTTCGAAGGCGGCGCCACCAGCGAGCGCAGCGTGCGCAGCGTGCGCAGCGTGCGCAGCGTGCCCATCGAGGCGAGAAGGCGCGTGCGCGTGATCGAGGGGGTGAGCTTCGATCAGGTGCTGGAAGGCGCGGCCACGGTTCCGCAGGACGAGCGGCACGACTACCTGCTGGTCCGGGTCACCGACCGCGGCCCGATCGACCATGCCGTGGCCCGGCTGCGCGAGTACTACCCCAACGCGCTGTTGCAGCAGCCGGCCATCGAAGTCACGGCGGAGCGCATCGGCTTCGACGGCGACGCGCATCGCGTGGGTACCGAGGAGGCGTTCCGCGCCTTCTACCGTCACGTCTTCGATGCCGACATGTCGCAACTGGAGGAGGAGCTCTTGCGGGAGGTCCTGACCGCGGACGACGAACCCGTCGACCAGGCGACCGCCACGGCGGACGACGGGAGCGTGCGAACGTGAGACCGATCCGGCTGACCCTGGAGGCGTTCGGCCCGTACCTCGAGCGGCAGGTGGTGTCGTTCGAGCCCTTCGTGCCGTACGGCCTGTTCCTCATCCACGGCCCAACCGGAAGCGGCAAGAGCACCCTGCTCGACGCCATCGTGTACGCCCTCTTCGACGCACGCAACGTCGAGCGCGGCGGAACCGAGTTCGTCTCGACGCTCGACCCCGGCGCCGAGACCGCCGTCAGCTTCGAGTTCGAGCATCACGGCACGCACTACCGTGTCAGCCGTCGCCCCGCCCAGACGCGCCGCAAGCAGCGTGGCGACGGCCTCACGCAGGTGCCGCCCGAGGCCGAGCTGGTCGACGTCACCCGTGGCGACGTGATCGCCACCAAGACCGGCGACGTCACCCGCGCCATCGAGGAGCTGCTTCACACCAACGTCGAGCAGTTCCGTCAGACGGTGCTCCTTCCCCAGGGCGAGTTCCGCAAGGTGGTCACCGATCACGCGACGCGACGCTCCGTGCTCTCGCGGGTGTTCCGCACGGAACGTTTCACGCGCCTCACCGACCGGATCCGGCAGAAGGCGAAGGACCTCGAGAGCGAGAGCGCCCAGACGATGCAGCGCCGGACGGAGCTGCTCGAGAGCGCGGGGGTCGACGACGCCCCGACGTTGCAGGCGAAGGCCGACGCCGCGCTCGACGAACGGCGCGCATGCGAGACGAGGCGGACCGAGGCCGACGCCGCGCGGACGGCCGCGCGCGCGTCGCTCGATGCGGGCAAGCGCGTCCAACAGAGCATCGCGGACCTTCACGCGCTGCGCGAACGGCGTGCGGGTCTGCGGGCCCAGGAGGAGGCCGTCGCGGCCGACAAGGCGCGCCTTTCCATGGCCGACCGCGCCGAACGCGTCCAAGACCGCCGCGCGTCGCACAGTCGAGCGCAGGTGGCCCTGGCTGGAGCGCGCGAAGAGGCCACCGAGGCGGCGAGGGCCTTGGCCGACGCGGAGCAAGCTCTGGCGCAGGCGAACGAACGCCTCGAAGCGGAACGAACCCGTGAACCCGAACGCACCGTCGCCAAGGAGACCGTGCGAGCGCTCGAGATCCTGGCCCCTCAGTTGGAAGACCTACGCGCCCGGCGGCAGGAGCTGGCCGCCACACGGGAACGGCTGGAGGAACGAGAACGCTCGCGCGGGCAGAACGGCGCCCGCCTGGAAGCGCTGCGCGAGGAGCGCGGCACCCTCCAGCAGGAGCGAGTGGGTCTCGAGGCCGTGGCCGCGAAGGAAGCGGAGCTCGTCAGACGTCAGACCGTCCTCCAGGGGCGCGTCGCCGCGCTGGGCGCCATCGCCAAGCAGCAGGACGCCATCGACGACGCCCGGCGCCAACTGCAGGACGCCCAGGCGCCGACGCTCGAGGGCGAACGCTGGCTCGAACGGCTGCGGGAACGTGCTGCTGGCATGCTCGCCGCCGACTTGGCGAACGACGTCCCCTGCCCGGTGTGCGGGAGCCACCATCACCCTGCGCCGCACGCCCCCGTCGGCGTCGACGACATGGCGCGGTTCTTCGACGAGCACACCGCGGCCAGCGGACGCGCCGCTGCCATCGTCGTTCGCATCGAGCACGCCCGGGAGGTAGTGGAAGAGCAGTGTGCTTCGCAGGGTTGGGAGCCGAGCGACCTGCCGGACGCCAGCGTCGTCGCTGCGGAGCTCGGCGCGGTGAACGAACGCCTCGTCGAGGTCGCGCGCGCGCGCGAGCGGTTGGCGGAGCTCGGCCCGGACTCGGAGCGGCTCGAGCAGGAGTTCGCGCAGATCACCGCTGCCGACGTCGAAGCGGCGACGCAGATCGCCGCGTTGCAGGAGAAGGTCGGGGTGCTCGAGGGCCAGGTGACCCACATCGAAGCGCGGGTGGAACCCGACCTGCAGGACGAGGGAGCCTACGAAGCGCGCCTCGAGGCCGCGCGCGAGCGCGTCCAGACGCTCGAAGCCGCCCACGAGCACGCCCGCACGGCGGCCGGCGAAGCGCGGGAGCTCAGGGGTCAGGCGGAACAGCGACACGCCGTACTGGCCGGCAAGCTCAGCGAGGCGGGAGAGAACGCGCGGACCGCCGAACGGGAGTTCCACGAGCGGCTGGCCGCCGAAGGGTTCGCCGACGAGGCGGCGCTCGACGCTGCCTCCATGCCCGAAGAGAAGCGGCAGGAAGGCAAGCGACGGATCGAGGCCTTCGAGGCCGAACGCACCCGCGTCGAGACGGAACTCGCGGCGAAGGAGCGCGAGCTCGAAGGCGTCGAGGCGCCCGACCTCGAGGCGCTGGAGGGCGCGCTCGCCGTTGCCGAGTCCGCCTGGAGCGGCGCCGATGAGGCCCACACGAGGGCGGTGTCGGAGCACGAGCGGCTCGCGCGTATCGCCGAGGAACTCGTCAAGGTCTCGGCGAGGTACGCAGAGATCGAAGCGCGGGTCAACGCGGCCAAGAAGCTGCGCGACCTCGCCTCGGGCCAGGTACGCGGGCGCGCCCGCATCGACCTCGAGACGTACGTGCTGCAGAGCATCGTGGCCTCGGTGCTGAACATCGCCAACCGGCACTTGGCGCGCATGACGGATGGCCGCTACGCCCTCCACCTCGTGGACCGCGAGGACGTCGCGAGCAGCCGCGGACTCGAGCTCGAGGTCGCCGACAACTTCTCTGGTGGCGAGCGGCGTCCCGTGCACACCCTCTCGGGCGGCGAAGGCTTCCTCGCCAGCCTGGCGTTGGCGCTGGGCTTGAGTGAGAGCGCCCAGCGGACCAGCGGCGCCGGCGAGCTTGGCGCGCTGTTCATCGACGAGGGCTTCGGCAGCCTCGACGCGCGATCGCTCGACACCGTCGTCGAGGTCCTGCGCACGCTTCCCACGGACGGCCGACTGGTGGGCATCATCACCCACGTCGACGAGATGAAAAGGCGCATCCCCGCCCAGTTGCTGGTCGAGCGCGCCGAGGTCGGCAGCCGGTTCGTGGTCCGGATCGACGCATGACGGGCGCCGAGGCGGTCGACGGTGCCCCCGCGAGCGCGTCGGACGTGAACCCGTCCGACGCGCCCGTCACCATCGCCATCATCGGCGCGGGCAACCGCGGCGCCGACGTCTACGCCGAAGGATGCGCGAAGCACCCCGACCTCGCGCGCATCGTCGCGGTGGCCGAACCCGACCCCGAGAAGCGCCAACGCTTCGCGCTCCGCCACCGGCTCGGTGCTGGCGCCGTGCACGCCACCTGGCAGGACCTGTTCGGCGGGGGCCGTGTCGCCGACGCGGTCGTCATCGCAACACCGGACGCCGAGCATGTCGCTCCGGCCAAGGCCGCCTTGGCGCTCGGATACGACGTGCTCCTCGAGAAGCCGATCGCGCCAACCTTGGAAGGGGTGCGTGAACTGGCGCGCTTCGAAGCGACCGCCCGCGGCCGCGTCACGGTGGCGCACGTGCTTCGTCATGCGCCGTTCTTCGCGACGCTCAAGGCATTGGTCGCTAGCGGCCGCATCGGAGACCTCGTCCAGGTCGTGCACACCGAGAACGTCGGCTACTGGCACTTCGCCCACTCTTACGTTCGTGGCAACTGGCGCAAGGAGGCCGACGCCAGCCCGATGCTGCTCGCGAAGGCGTGTCACGACCTCGACCTGATCCGCTGGCTGGTCGACCGCCCGTGCGAACGAGTGGCGTCGTTCGGCGGTCTACACCACTTCCGCACAGCCAACGCGCCGGTGGGCTCGACCGAACGCTGCCTCGACGGGTGCGCCGTGGAGCGCGCCTGCCCCTACTCGGCCAGACGCATCTACCTCGAGCGTTTCGGCGGCGAGGCGCGGTGGCCGAACACGGTCGTCGTCGCCGACCCGACGCCCGAACGCGTCGAACGAGCGTTGCGCTCGGGACCATACGGCCGCTGTGTTTACCGCTGCGACAACGACGTCGCAGATCACCAGACCGTGGCGCTGTCGTTCCAAGGCGGGGTGGTAGCCGCGTTGGTAGTGAGCGCGTTCACCGAGGCGAACACCAGGACCGTGCACCTGATGGGCACCAACGGCGAGATCCACGGCGCCATGGAGCACGGCGACCTCGAGGTGCACGACTTCGCCACCGGTTCGACCGAACGCGTGAGCGTGGCGGCCGAGGAAGGCCACCGCGGCGCCGACGAGGCGCTGCTACTCGACTTCCTCGCGCGCGTCCGGCGACCGACGTCGGGGCGCGCGCCCACCAGTCTCGGCGTCTCGATCGAGAGTCATCTCATGGCGTTCGCTGC
>CAZOTV010000007.1:59422-64782 GCA_964582795.1 uncultured bacterium | reverse complement strand
GCGCGGGCGTCTTGCTCTTCTTGGCGATCTTTCTGCGCCCCTTGCGGAGCAGCTGATTGACGGTCGGCAGAACGATCACTCCCTCGTGTGGTCTCGTGCCCGATGGCACGGCGCTTTGCAGGCCTCGAACTTGCGGTCTCTTGGGTCGTTCGCGGCCGTCACGGCAGCACACGACTAATCTGGCCCCGGACCCATCGCTGTGAGCCAGGGGCGCGCAAACCCACCGAGTATAGACGCACGACCGGCTGGCGCGCAAGTAGTTGTATAGGTTCAGGTCGTGTGTCTCGTTGGGTGGGGGTTCCTGGGGGGAGTGTACTCCATCGGGGTTTTGAGGTGGAGGGCGTGGTGGGGGCGGTGGTGGTTGTAGTAGTGGAGGTAGGTGTCGAGGTGGGCGTTGGCGCCGGCAAGGTCGAGGCTGGCGGGTTCGTAGGCGTAGTGTTCGTCGCGGAAGGTGCGTTGCAGGCGTTCGACGCAGCCGTTGCGTTGGGGGCGTTGTGGGGGGATGGTGACGAGGTCGAGGCCGAGGGTGGCGCAGGCGCGTTCGAAGTCGCCGCGGAACTCGCTGCCGTTGTCGACTTGGACGCTTCGGATGCGGTCGGGCCAGCGCTGGAGGCATTCGCGGAGGAAACCCTCGGCGTTGCGGCTGTGGGCGCTGGTGAAGAGGCGGGCGTGCGCGAACTTGCGGGTCGGGTCGATGGCGCTGAAGTGGTAGCGCGCCGTGAGGGTGCTGTACTCGTGCAGGGTGTCGATCTGCACCAGCTCGCCGGGTCGGGTGGCTCGCTCGAATGGGCGTTGGCGGCGTGCGTGGGGGCGCGCGGGTCGGGGGCGCCAGCGGCGTTGCGGTCGCCAGCCGAGGCGTTGGATGCGGCCGCGCTGCATGAGCTCGCGCAGCACCCGGCCGACGGTGCTGGCGCTGACGACGACGCCCTGGCGGGCGAGCAGGATCGCGAGCTTGTCCTTGCCGCACGGGTGCTGCAGGCGTACGCGCTCGACCGCCTCGCGCACCTCGCGGCGTTTCCAGGGGTCGCGGTGGCGGCTGGCGGCGCGCCGGTCGGCGAGAGCGCGTACACCGTCGCGACGCAAGATCGCGCGCCAGCGGGTGTAGCTGCGGGGACTGATGCCGAGCATGCGGCAGGCGTGGTCGCGGGTGAGGCCACGCTCCCGGCGCTCATCGACCCACGCCACCATCAGCGCGCGGGTGCGCGCCTCGGGTGGCACGTCGTGATCGGCTCGTCGAATGGCGACGTAGAAGCCGCGCGGCAGACCGAGTACTCTCATGCGGGGGTTCCCCTTCCCTAGCAGGACTGGAACCCCCTTCTCTTACCTCACCAACGAGCCACGCCTAACGGAACTCAAGCAGTAGTGTGGCCGACGCGCGGGGTCGGGCACCCGCCGCGGCACCGGGCGACGCCGCGAAGCACCGCCCCCGACTTTGACCGTCGGCGCGCCTGCGTGTCATACTTCACACGAGCCCAACGCAAGACCGGGGACGTTCGAGCGCCGCGCCGCGGCAGCCGCGTCGTTCTCGGCCGTCACACGAGGAGGATGAAACGTATGAGGAAGACCGTCTCGACCATCGTCGCGATCGCGATCGCCGCGTTCGGCATCGCCATGGCGCAAGGATTCTTCACCATCGGCACCGGCGGCGTCACGGGTGTCTACTACCCCGTCGGCGGCGCCGTCTCCAAGCTCGTCAACGACGCCGACGTCGGTTTGCGCCTCACGGTCGAGTCGACCGGAGGCTCGGTGTTCAACATCAACTCCATCAACTCGGGTCAGATGGACCTGGCGTTGGCGCAATCCGACGTCGTCTACCAGGCGTACAACGGCGAGGTCGCCTTCGAAGGCACGCCGGTCGAGAAGCTGCGCACGGTGATGGGCCTGCACGCCGAGCCGATGCACCTGGTCTGCAACGCCGACGCGGGCGTCGGCAGCTTCGCGGACATCGCCGGCAAGCGCGTCAGCATCGGTAACACCGGTTCCGGCATGCTCAACACGGTGCAGGCCATGCTGGCGGCCAAGGGCATGAGCGAAGACGACTTCGAGGCCGAGTACCTGCGGGCCGCCGAGGCGCCGGACTTCCTGCGCGACGGCCGCATCGACTGCTTCTTCTACACCGTCGGTATCGGCGGCGCCGCCATCCGCGACATCAGCGCGACCTCGGACGTCGACATCGTGCCGCTCGACGACACCGAGTTCGAGGCGATGTTGGAGAGCTACCCCTACTACGCCTTCGCCACCGTGCCCGCCGGCACCTACGGCGGCCAGGACGAAGACCTCACGCTCTTCGGCGTGAAGGCGCTGTTCGTGACCAGCACCGACATGAGCGAGGACGACGTGTACACCATCGTGTCCACCGTCCTGAACAACCTCGAGACCTTCCAGGCCATCCACCCGGCCCTCGCCAACCTCACGGCGGAGGACTTCCTCTCCGGTCTGGGTGCGCCGCTGCACCCGGGCGCGGAACGGGCCTACCGCGAAGCCGGCTTGATGTGATGGCGCGGTTGGCACGTCCTCGAGAGGATGCGCCAACCGTGACGTTCGCCATCGATGCTCGCCATCGATGACGTGGGCCCCCTCCGATCGTGGAGGGGGCCCGTCGTTTCCGCCACGAGGGGAGCGCATGCCGACCTACTCCGATCCCTCCGACGCGCCGGACGACCGCAACGCCACTGCGGCCGGCGCAGACGCCGAGCGTGACGCCAGCGGCGCCCCGACCGACACGAACCCGTCCGATCCGACCCTCGAGGCCGGCGTCCTGGAGGCGCAACGCCTGGTCGAGGAGAAGGAGACCGGTGGGCGGAACCCCGGCGGTTGGGTCAAGTGGGCGATCTTCGCTCTCGCCATCGGCTGGTCGATCTTCCAGCTGAGCATCGCCAGCGTGCTGGTGATGGACGCGTCGCGCGCTCGCGCGGTGCACCTGGCGTTCGCCTTGGTCCTCACCTACCTGGTCTTCCCGGCCCGGCGCCGTAGCGCCAGCGACCACATCCCCTGGTACGACTACGCCGCCGCGGTGCTGTCCGCCTTCACCGTGCTGTACCTCGTCGCCGACTACGCGGGCTTGCAGCAGCGCTTCGGCATCCCGCTGCAGCGCGAGGTGGTGCTGGGCGTGACGTTCCTGGTGTTCCTGCTCGAAGCCACCCGTCGCAGCCTCGGGCCCGCCTTGGCGGTCATCGGCGCGGTGTTCTTGCTCTACGCCATGATGGGGCCGCGCGGGCAGATCCCGGTGCAGTTGCCCGAACTGATCGCGCACCGGGGCTATACCTTCGACCGCATCATCAGCCAGATGTACGTCACGACCGAGGGCGTGTTCGGGGTCGCGCTGGGCGTCTCCACGCAGTTCGTGTTCCTGTTCGTGCTGTTCGGGTCGATGCTGGACCGCGCGGGCGCCGGGAAGTACTTCATCGACGTAGCCAACGCCTTCCTCGGCGTGTTCCGTGGCGGCCCGGCGAAGGTGTCGGTCGTCGCGTCCGGCCTGACCGGCATGGTGTCCGGCTCCTCACTGGCGAACGTGGTCACGACCGGCACCTTCACGATCCCGTTGATGAAGCGCGCCGGCTACCCACCGCACAAGGCTGCGGCGACCGAGGTCGCGGTGTCCACCAACGGACAGCTGATGCCGCCGGTGATGGGAGCCGCCGCGTTCATCATGGCGGAGTTCACGGGCCTGCCCTACCTGGAGATCGTGCGGGCAGCGTTCGTGCCCGCCATGCTGTCGTACTTGGCGCTGTTCTACATCGTGCATCTCGAGGCGCTGAAGCTTGGCCTCGAAGGCGTGCCCCGCTCGGAGCTCCCGTCCCGTTGGCGAACGTTCATCGGCGGCATCCATTACCTCGTCCCGCTCGCCATCCTGATCTGGTTCTTGGTGGTGGCGCGGGTCTCGCCCGGTTTCGCGGTGATGTGGGCCATCGGCGGGCTGGCGATCGTCATGCTGGTCCAGCGCCCCATCGGCGCTTGGAGCCGGAACGAACCGATCTGGCCGGCGATCCGACAGGGCGCAGGCGACCTGGTCGCCGGCCTCGAGGCCGGCGCGCGCAACATGGTGGGCATCGCCGTGGCGGTCGCCGCAGCCGGCATCGTCGTCGGGGTGGTCAACCTCACCGGGCTGGGGTTGCGCCTCACCGAGATCATCGAGCGCGTCAGCGGCGCCATCACCAACCTGGTCGCGTTCTTGGCGGTTCCCATCGTCAATTTGGTGGGCGGCAACCCCGACGCGTTCACGCACGTCACCCAGTTCGCGCTGATCCTCTTGATCACCGCCATCGCGAGCCTGGTGCTTGGGCTCGGGCTACCCACCACCGCGAACTACATCGTGATGGCGACGCTCACCGCGCCGATCATCTACAACCTCGGCGAGGCGTTCGGGTACGGCATCCCGCTCTTGGCCGCCCACCTGTTCGTGTTCTTCTTCGGGATCCTCGCCGACGACACGCCACCGGTAGGTCTGGCGGCCTACGCGGCGGCGGCGATCGCCAGGTCGGACCCGATCCGCACGGGGATCCAAGGCTTCACGTACGACATGCGCACGGCGATCCTGCCGTTCATGTTCATCTTCAACACCAAGCTCCTGCTGGTCGGAGTCGAGGACTGGCTCACCGGCATCTGGATCTTCGCCAGCGCGCTGCTCGGGATGCTGGCGTTCGGCGCGGGAACGCAAGGTTGGCTGTTGATCCGGGCGCACTGGATCGAACGGATCGCACTGCTGGCCGTGGCGTTCATGCTCATCAAACCCGGCATCGTCACCGACGTCGCGGGCGTCGCCGCGGTGGCCGCGGTCGTGCTGGTGCAGACGTGGCGCCGCCGCAGGGCGACGGTCGCGCCGGCGAGCGGGTGAGGAGAAGCGATGTTCGACACCATCCTGGTTCCGGTCGATGACGACCCCATGAGCCGCCACGCGCTTCGGACGGCCGCCGAGCTGGCACGGCGTGTGGGCGCCAAACTCACCGTGCTGCACGTGGTCGAACCGTTCCCGACGTACACGGCGGACGTGGCGCGGATGCTCCCGAAGGGCGAGATCGAACGCTCGCAACAGGAGTTCGCCCAGGCGCTGCTCGACGGCATGCGCAGCGAACTTCCGGACGACGCCGACGTGACGTTCCTGGTACGGCGTTCCGAGAGGCGTCCCTGGCAAGCGATCGTGCGCGCCGCCGAGGAGTTGGGAGCCGACCTGATCGTCATGGGCACCCACGGCCGAGAAGGCGTCGTGCGCGCGTTCCTCGGGAGCGTCGCGGAACGTACTGCCAGGCATGCCGAGGTGCCGGTGATGCTGGTCCGCTGAAGGCGTACGTCGAACCGCCGATCCGGTGCTCCGGATGCGCGCGATCTCGCATTGACAACGCCCCCACCGACACGTACGGTGT
>CAZOTV010000007.1:51258-59322 GCA_964582795.1 uncultured bacterium | reverse complement strand
GCTCCGGATGCGCGCGATCTCGCATTGACAACGCCCCCACCGACACGTACGGTGTGGGGCGTTCCATGTCGACCACGGCCTATCACCGTTCGGCGCTCTTCCTTCGTGACCTCGCTCGGGAACCGATCGAGATCGTGCGCGGCGAAGGGGTCTACCTCTACGACGACGCAGGCAAGCGCTACCTCGACGGCGCCAGCGGCGCAGCCGTCGCCAGTCTGGGCCACGGGAACGCCGAGATCGCCGACGTCATCTCGCGGCAAGCGCGCCGCCTGGCGTACGCCCACCCGTCGAAGTTCGCCACGCGCGAGGCCCTCGACTTGGGTCAGAAGCTGATCGAGCGCGCGCCTGCCGGACTGACGCGCGTCATCTTCACGTCGGGCGGCAGCGAGTCGAACGAGACCGCCATCAAGCTCGCGCGGCAGTACCACCTCGGACGAGGCAACGCCAACAAGTACAAGGTCATCACGCGCCGCACGTCGTATCACGGCGCCACCTTGGGCGCGCTAGCCGTTTCGGGGCAGATCGGCAGGCGGCAACCGTTCGCGCCGATGCTGCTCGCGCAACCGATGATCGCGCCGACGTCTTGCTACCGCTGCCCGTTCGGTCAACAGCCGGAGACGTGCCATCTCGAGTGCGCCGACGATCTGGAGACCGCGCTCCTGAACGAGGGGCCGGAGAACGTGGCGGCGTTCATCGCCGAGCCGATCGTGGGTTCGTCCGCTCCCGGCCGCGTTCCTCCCGACGCGTACTGGCGGCGCATCCGCGAGATCTGCGACACCTACGACGTGGTGTTCATCGCCGACGAGGTGATGAGCGGCAACGGCCGTAGCGGCCGCTGGTGGGCGATGCAGCACACCGACGTCTCCCCCGACCTCCTGACCACCGCCAAAGGCATCGGCGCGGGGTACACGCCGCTCGGCGCCGTGCTCGCGCGCGAGGAGTTCCACGCCGTGATGCAGAGCGTGCCCGGGAACTTCCGCCACGGCCACACCTACTCCGGCAACCCGTTGTCGTGCGCCGTGGGCTCGAAGGTCATCGAGATCATCGAGCGTGAAGGTCTGCTGCGCAACGTCGCAGTGCGAGGCGAACAGCTGCTGACGCGGCTCGAGGCAGCCATCGGCGACCACCCGTACGTTGGCGCCGTGCGCGGCCGCGGACTGTTGATGGGCATCGAGTTCGTCCAGGATCGGGCCACGAAGAAACCGTTCCCCGCCGAGACCGACTTCCGCACACGCTTCAGCCACGCGTGCCTCGCCGAGGGCGTGTACGTCTACCAAGGCGGCGGCAACGTCGACGGCAGACGCGGAGACCACGCGCTGCTCGCGCCGCCGTTCATCCTCACCGAGGCGCAGGCCGAGGAGATGGTCGCCGGCATGGCTCGCGCGCTCGACGTGGTCACCCGGGAGATCCCGGCGTGACGGGTTCGCAGGGCAGGCAGCGGCGCGCGGTACGGAAGCGCATCACGGATCTTCCGGTCGAGGCGATGGCAGGCGGCGTGGCGCGCCGACGCTTCACCGGAGACGCCCTCGAGCTGATCCGATACGAGTACCCCGCCGGAGCGAGGTTCGCGACCCACGACCACGACGCCGAGCAGATGACGATCGTCCTCGAGGGGTCGCTCGTGTTCACCTTGCCAGGCGGCGAGGAGCGCTTGGAACGAGGCGACGCGCTGCTCATCCCGGGCGGGCTACCGCACGGAGCCTACGTGCCCGGCGACGCCGCGACGGATCCCCCCACGGTCACGCTGAACCTCTTCACCCCCGTACGTACTAGCCTGCCGAGCGGCGGCTGAGCGCAGCCCGCGCGGCCTGCACCTTCTCGAACGCCACCCCGAGCTCGTCCGCGGTCGCCGTGACGTGCCCCATCTTGCGTGCCGGCCTCGCCTCGCGTTTGCCGTAGAGATGAAGCGCGACGCCTGGAACCGCGGTGGCGGCCCGCCAATCGGGCTCGCCGTGCTGCCACAGGTCGCCGAGAAGGTTGGCCATCGCAGCGGGGCGAACCATGTCCGTGGCGCCGAGCGGGAGGCCGCAGACGGCGCGCAGTTGCTGCTCGAACTGGCTCGTGACGCTCGCCTCGATCGTCAAGTGCCCCGAGTTGTGCGGCCTCGGGGCGATCTCGTTCACGAGAAGCTCGCCCGAGGTGGTGACGAAGAACTCCACGCACGCCACGCCGACCAGTCCGAGCCCGTCGGCCACCGCGCGAGCCAACTCGGCCGCGGGTTCCCTCAAACCAGGGTCGGGAAGGGCGAGGTCGGTGGCCGCCAGCGTCTCTGCATGACCAACCGCCTTCGTGCGCCACGGCGATAGCGTGACGTCGAGGATGTGCCGCTCGTGGCGGTTCACGAAGTACGGGTAGGTCACGACCTTGCCGTCGCTACCGCGCGCGACGACGACCGAGATCTCGGCGGCGAGGTCGACGAACCGTTCGACCACGACGTCTTGGGCTGACGCCAACGCGCGCGCGGCCACGAGGTCTTCCTCGCCCCGAACCAGGACCTGCCCTTTCCCGTCGTAACCGAAGCCGGCCGTCTTGACCACGGCGACGGGACCGACGCGCTCGAGCACCGCCCGGAGCGCACCGTCCACGTCGTGCGGCGCCGGAGGGCGAGCGAGGTGCTCGTACGTCACGCGAGGCAGGCCGAGGTCGCGAAGGAAGCGCTTCTCCCGGCCGCGGTCTTGCGTCAGGTGCAACACCTCCGGTCCGGGCCGGACCGGCGCGAACTCGGCGGCCGCCTCCAGCGCGGCACTGGAGACGTTCTCGAACTCGAGCGTCACGACGTCGACGTCGCGCGCGAACTGCCGCACCGCGTCCACGTCGTCATACGGCGCCACCGTGACGTGATCGGCGAGGGCGGCGGCAGGGGCGTCAGGCGTCGGCTCCAGCACGTGAACCCGGTACCCCATGCGGCGCGCGGCCATGGCCAGCATGCGGCCGAGCTGCCCGCCGCCAACGATGCCGAGCGTCTCGCCGGGTAGCACCGGCGCCGCGCGAGAACGTGCGCTGCTCGCGCGTTCGGCGCCACTCGGCGCGCTCGCGGCCCGCGCGCCGGCGGAAGGTGGCGCGCTCATCGCTCCGCGAACGAGGCCGTGTCGAGCCTGCCGGCGGCGGCCGCCTCGGTCTGGCGGGCGCGGTACTCCCGCAGGCGGCGTTCGATCTCCGGGCGACCGCGCGCCACGATGGCCGCTGCCAGGAGCCCCGCGTTCAGGGCGCCGGCGGGGCCGATGGCGAGCGTGCCCACGGGCACGCCGCGGGGCATCTGCACGATGGAGAGCAGGGAGTCCCAGCCTCGCAGCGCGCGACTCTCGACCGGCACACCGAGCACCGGGAGATGGGTGTGGGCGGCGATCATGCCAGGTAGGTGGGCCGCTCCGCCCGCACCGGCGACGATCACCTCGAAGCCGCGACCGGCCGCTTCGCGGGCGAACGTCGCCATCCGGTCAGGCGTGCGGTGCGCCGAGACCACCATGCAAGCGTGCGCAACGCCGAGCGTGTCCAGCACCTCGTCGGCGTGCCGCATCGTCTCCCAGTCGCTCGTGCTGCCCATCACCACGGCCACGAGTGGGGTTCCGGTCGCTTCGGGGGGGCCGTCCGTGGCCGGCTCGCGGGCCGGTGCAAGGTTCGGCTCTCGGGTCGTAGCTTCGTTCGGCTCTCGGTCCGTGGCGTCGTTCGGCTCTCGGGTCGGTGCGGGTTCCGGGGTCACGTGTCCCTCCTGTGGGCGTCCGGCGGTTCGGTGCGTTGGCGGTCTTCGACCGCCGATGACCCCGCCGTCGCGCGCTGCAGCCGGTCTCGCACCGCCTGCCAACGATCGTCGTCGGGTACGCGTTCGATCAGGATGCAAGGGTGACCCGCGTCATCCAGTTCGCGCAGCGTGGCGTACAACGCTCGCGCGTAGCCGTCGGGGTCGTCAGGCAACGCTCGCCACGCCCCCCTGTAGCCGGCTGGGGCGGGCCTTCTCGCCAGCACGGCGCATCCGGCGCGCGCCGGGTCTTCGCTGGTGAAGGACGCATCACCCTCGCCCACCATGAACGCAGGGGTCGTCGGTGCGTAGTGGCGTTCCAGGCTGCCAGGCACCCGCGGTACGGCGTCGCCCGGCCCCGGCTCGCCGAGCTCGATCGTCGGCGACGCGCTGACGTCCTCGACCGGCTCGCCCAGCACCTCCACGACGCTGGCGAGGCGAACGCCACCGGGACGCAGCAGGCGCGGCCGGTCGGCGCTCAGATCGACGATCGTCGACTCGAGGCCGACCTCGCACGAACCGCCGTCGACGACGAGCAGGTCGAGCGACGGGAACTCCGCGGCGACGTGTTGGGCGGTCGTGGGACTGACGTGTCCGAAGCGGTTCGCCGATGGCGCCGCGATGCCGTCACCGAACGCGCGGAGCAACGCCTGGGCGGTCGGGTGGGCCGGAACGCGCAGGGCTACCGTGGTTTGCCCACCCGTCACGCGATCGGGTACGCCTTCGGCTCGCTTCAGAACGAGCGTCAGTGGCCCGGGCCAGAAGGCCTCTGCCAATCGCCACGCAGCCTTGGGCACCTCGCGCGCCCAGCCTTCGAGCGCTCCGGCATCCGGCAGGTGGACGATGAGGGGATGGCTGGCGGGGCGTCCCTTGGCCTCGTAGACCGCGCGCAGTCCGCCGTCGTGCCGCGCCCACGCGCCGAGGCCGTAGACCGTCTCGGTGGGGAACGCCACCAGCAGACCATCATGCCAGCGCGCCACGGCCGCGGCGATCGCGTCTTCGTCGGCGGGTACGATGCGCGTCATCTCCGCAAGGAAGCATACCCGAGCCCACTTCTACGCTCGCGTCGTCAGCGCCCCTCCGGAACCGCAGCATCGAGGGCCACGAGCACGATCCGCAGGTCGTTCACGTTGGTGCGCGTCGGCCCCGTCATGAACAACCCGCCCACACGCTGCAACAGGCCGTACGTGTCGTTGCGCGCCAGCGCAGCGCGAACTGCTTCGGGCGCCAGTTCGCCCAGTTGTCGTGGGCCGAGAAGCGCGCCTGCGTTGTCCTCGCTGCCGTCGATCCCGTCGGTGTCCGCGCCCAACAGCCAGAAGCGCGCCTGCTCGGGCACGCCGTCCGCTGCGGCGCCGATCAAGCCGGACGCCACCCCGAGCGCGAACTCGGCGTTGCGGCCCCCACGGCCTTCGCCGCGCACCGTGACGGTCGTCTCGCCGCCCGTCAGGATGGCGCACGGTGGCGCGAACGGCTGCCCGTACCGCGCGACCTGGCGCGCCACGGCGGCGTGCACGCCGCCGACTTCGCGCGCCTCCCCCGTCACCTCCGAGGCGAGCACGTACGCCGCGACGCCGCCTTCGTGGAGTGCCGCTGCCGCGGCCTCGAGGCTCGTCTGGGCGTCGGCCACGATCACGAAGCGTGCCCCGGCCAACCGCGGGTCGCCCGGTGCCGGCGGGCCTCGGCGCTTCCCGGCGCGTCCTTCTTGCAACGCGCGGCGCGCGGCGGGCGCCTCGATGGCGAAGCGGTCGAGCACGTCGAGAGCGTCCTGGAAGCTCCCCGCGCCGGCGACCGTCGGCCCTGACGCGATGACGGCGGGCGCGTCCCCCACGACGTCGGAGATCGCGAGCGTGATCACCGGGGCGGGGTGCGCCGCGACCGCCAGCGCGCCGCCCTTGACCCGCGACAGGTGACGCCGCACCAGGTTGATGGCGTGGATGTCCGCGCCGCTTGCCAGCAGTTCCTGCGTGAGGGCGGCTTTCTCGGCGGCCGTCACGCCGTCGGGAGCGGTGAGTAGCGCCGAGCCTCCTCCGGACACGAGTACGAGCACGAGATCGTCGGCCGTCGCGCTGCGGACCAACGCGACGATCCGCTCGCTGGCGCGTACGCCGGCCTCGTCAGGAACCGGGTGGGCGGCTTCGAGGACGGTGATCCGCTGCGTCGGAGCCGCATGGCCGTAGCGCGTGACGACGATGCCATCGAACCGGTCTTCCGGCAGGTCGTGATAGTGACGCTCGACGACGCGCGCCATGGACGCGGCAGCCTTGCCCGCGCCAACGACGATCAGCCTGCCTCTCGGCGGAGGCGGCAGATGCGGCGGAAGACAACGATCCGGATCTGCCGCGTGTACGGCGGCCCGGAACGCGCGCTCGAGCAGGGCGTCGAAGTCCTCCATGGCGTCTCCTCACGGGCCGGCCCGCGCTTGGGCGCGCGAGACGGCCCACTCGCGACCGGCCACGCGCCGTTCCAGGCGGCATCTCAGGCTAGAATACCGTCATGTTCGGCCTCTTCCGTCGCCAGGACCCGCGCTTCCGAGACGACGGCAACTTCTTGCTCTGCCAGGTGCGGACGGCACGTAACGGTGAGGTCATCCACGTCCGTCTGTCGAAGACGAGCGAGATGAGCGCGCAGGGAATGGGATACTTCGTGCGCAAGGCGCTGGTCGGCCCGAAGACGCTCGACCAAGCGACGCTCGAGGTCGTCACCACGCGCGCGCACAAGGTCGTCAACGCGGTCATCGACGGTGGCGAACTGCTGCATGCACGCGACTGGGAAGCCTGAGCGCCCGACCGACTGCAGCACGCCCGTCCCGACCGCCGCGCGCCTGTTAGGTCCGCACCATCGCGAAGCACCGAACCTGATAAGATAGGCTTCGACCGATGAACGACGAGGCCATCCTCTCCTTCTCCGCACCCCTGAACGATCGTCACCGGGTATCGGTGCACTCCGCGCCCGTGCTCGAACTGACGTACGCCTACTACTACCTCATGAAGCGCCTGGAGACGGGCCGCGACAACGACCTGGCATGGATCCGTCAGCTCCGCGAGGATCCTCCGTCCTGGCTCGACGACCTCCGCGCCGTGTGGCGCTCGCGCGAAGTCGAGTGCCTCGGCTTCGAGCTCTTCGTGTTGGCCTGTGGGCTCGGGTACGCCGTGGACGCGACGCCCGAACGGTTCCTGAAAGACTTCGCCGACCTGCCGCAACGGCTGCTCGACAGCTTCCACCGCATCACGGAGCCACCGCGCGTCCGGTCGCGCCAACGAAGCGAAGCGGCCGGCGAGTCGGATGCCGAACATCGAGCCGAGATCGACAGCATGAATGAACGCCTTCGGGGGCACTTCACCGTGCTCGCCCGACCCGACGCCAGTCGGGAGATGCAGGTGGCGTTGACCGCCCTGTGGAACTACCTCGCCACCGCCTGGGAACGCGAAGGGAAGGCCGTCACCGAGCGAGAGGCGGAGCGCCTCGCGAGCGAGGTCAGCCGCACCGGTGACGTCCTCCAGGCGCTTCCTCCGCACCACTTCATCCAGTTCGAGGAGTCCGCCGCCGAGATCCGCGAGCTCCAGGAGCACCGTCACCTCGTAGTCGTGCCGCTCTTCTTCGCGTCCCAGGGCGGTTTCAACCTCGACGTCGGTGACGTCGCCTACTTGGGCTACGGCGTGCACTCGGAAAGCCTGTTCGAACAGCAGCAGCGCGAACTCGGCGAGCTCGCCGGGCGCCTCAAGGCGTTCAGTGACCCGACCCGGCTGTTGCTTCTCGCCCTCATCGCACGCTTGAGTCGGTTCCCGATGACCGTAGGGGACCTCGCGCGCCAGGTCGGCGTCAGCCAACCTACGGCAAGCGGCCACCTGAAGATGCTGCGCGAGCTGGGACTCGTCGACGTCGCGCGCAAGGGGAACCGTTCCTACTATCGTCTAGAGGAAGACGCGGTTCGTGCCGCCTTGGACGACCTGGAACGCGCCCTCATCGGCTGACACCGAACGAACGACCCAAGGTCATGTCCACCTCGCGGGGCCCGTCGGCGGAAGGGACGCAGCCAAGCCGCACCACCCCATGCCCGTCTAGGAGGGCCTTACTCTGCCTTATGCAAGACGTCGGGTGGCGCGCCGGCTCGCGGGAGAGCAGCATCGGCAGGCACCTATTGACAAGTTCGAGGCGATGTCCTATCATCCTTCATAGGAGGTTGCCTATGTTCCTCACCCCGACGTTGATCCGCCAAGCCGCGAACGACAAGTACGAGTCGGTTCTCCGCACTGCCCGCTCCGCTCGCGCCGCGCGCGATGCCGCCCGTCCCCGCTGATCCCCTCTCGCGAACGCACGCGACGAATCGG
>CAZOTV010000007.1:33360-51158 GCA_964582795.1 uncultured bacterium | reverse complement strand
CGACTACTGCGCGCTGACGAGGTCCGGCCGCAACGACCGTGCCTCGCGAAGGTAGACGTGCTTCATCTCGCGCTGTCCCTTGCGGGTGTTCACCTGCATCATCACGCGGACGCAACGCGGCAGGCGGTTCGGGACGGGGATCTCCTGATTGCAGATGAGCGGCACCATGTTCATTCCCAACTCGCGCGCGGCCTCCGCCGGGAACGTCGAGCGCAGGTCGGGCGTGGTCGTGAAGAAGATCGACGCGATGACCTCGAAATCATCGATCTCGTTCGCCCGTAGCATGTCCGCGAGGAGTTCCCGGGTGGCTTCCAGGATCTGTTCGGGTTCGTCGGCCTCGACGGTCGTCGCTCCGCGGATCCCGCGTACCCAGTAAGCGCGCTCCATGGCGCGGAGTGTACCAGAGCGGTCGGCCAACGCGACCCGTGAGGGGCCGGTCGGCTACCTTGGCGGTATGGCAACGGCAACTCCCACCACCGCGTGGTTCGACCTGACGTCCGACCAGCGCGCCGTCCTCGGCCCGCTGCGCGAGTTCCTGCGAAGCGAGGTAGCACCTGGCGCCATCGGGCGAGACCGCGACGGCGCCTTCCCGCATGACATCGTCGCGCGCCTCGGCGCCATGGGTGTGCTCGGTCTGCAGGTTCCCGAGGCGTACGGCGGCGCCGCGCTCGACACCGTCACGGCCGCCCTGGTGATCGAGGAGGTCGCCGCCGCCGACGGTTCGTTGGCGCTGACGGTGGCCTCGCACAACTCGCTCTGCACCGGGCACCTGCTGTTGGCCGCCAACGAGGAGCAACGGCTGGCGTGGCTGCCGGCCCTCGCCACCGGCGAACGCCTTGGCGCCTGGTGCCTCACGGAACCGAACGCCGGCTCGGACGCCGCGTCCCTCACGACCCGCGCCGTGGAGCAGGGCGACCACTTCGTCATCGACGGCAGCAAGGTGTTCATCACCCAAGGAACCGTCGCGAAGACGTACGTCGTGGTGGCGCGCACCGACCCGGCACGCGAGGGAGCGGCTCGCTCCGACGGCATCAGCGCGTTCGTCGTCGACGGGGACAGCCCTGGGCTCGTTCGCGGGACGCCGGAGAAGAAGCTCGGCCTTCACAGTTCCGACACCACACCGCTGACCTTCGAAGGGCTCGAAGTGCCGAGCGAGAACCTGCTGGGCAAGCGCGGACGCGGCTTCCAGGACGTCGTGGCGGTCCTGAGCGGTGGTCGGATCGGCATCGGAGCCATGGGGATCGGCCTGGGCCGCGCCGCGTTGGAGACGGCGGCTCGGTACGCGCAGGAGCGCCGCCAGTTCGGCAAGGCGATCGTGCGTCATCAGGCCATCGCGTTCAAGATCGCCGAGATGGCGACGGAACTCGAAGCGGCACGCCTGCTCGTGCGCAAGGCGGCGGTCCTGCGCGACCAGGGTCGGGACTACACGATGGCCGCCTCGATGGCGAAGCTCAAAGGAAGCGTCGCTGGGGTCGCCGCCTGCGACGCCGCCATCCAGATCCTTGGCGGGTACGGGTACGTGGAGGATTACGAGGTCGAGCGCATGTGGCGAGATGCCCGCCTGACGCGGATCGGTGAGGGCACCGACGAGATCCAGCACGTGGTCATCGCGCGCGAGTACCTGCGGTCGTTGACCGGTTGACGCCGGCCTCGCCCGGTCGCCGCCCGCCGAGGGCCACTGCGCTCCGTACCGCTTCGAGACCCTCAAGCAAGACCTCCGGGCCCGCTCCGGGGCACTGTGACCGTTCGGTCAGTACCCTGCGCCACGCCTTGCCGCCCGGACGGCCCCGGAACAGCCCCAGCATGTGTCGCGTGATCGCCGTCAGCGGCGCGCCACCCTTCAGCTGAACCTGCACGTACGGCAGCATCGCGCACACCACCTCTTCCCGGGTCGGGGCCGGACCGTCGTCACCGTGGAAGCGGGCGCCTGAGCCCGCCAGAACGTACGGGTCTTCGTAGGCGGCGCGCCCGATCATCACGCCGTCCACGCGCAGCAGGTGACGTTCCGCCTCGTCGAGGGTGCGCACGCCGCCGTTGAGCTCCACCATCAGGTACGGGAACGACGCCTTCAGGCGGTACACGTCGTCGTACCGAAGCGGTGGCACGCTGCGGTTCTCCTTCGGACTGAGCCCCGACAGCCACGCCTTCCGGGCGTGCACGACGAACGCGTCCGCACCAGCTTCGGCGACCACCTCGACGAAGCGCGCCATGTCTTCGTACGCGTCCGCTTCATCGATACCGATCCGGTGTTTCACCGTGATGGGCACGCTCGTTGCCGCGCGCATGGCGCGCACGCCCTGGGCCACGACCTCCGGCGTGGCCATCAGGCACGCCCCGAAGTTGCCGCTCTGCACCCGCTCGGACGGACAACCCACGTTCAGGTCGATCTCCGCGTAGCCGAAGCCCTCGCCGATGGCGGCGGCCTCCGCCAGCTCGACGGGATCGTCACCCCCGAGCTGCAACGCCACCGGCGCCTCGTTCGGGTCGAACGCCAACAGGCGCTCGCGGTCCCCTCGCAGCACGGCCCGGGCGTGGATCATCTCGCTGTAGAGAAGCGCACGCCGGCTGATGCGCCGCGCGAAGTAGCGGAAGTGACGATCGGTCAGGTCCATCATCGGCGCCACCGACAACGGCACGGGCGCGCTCCGGCGGCCGCCGTACGACGCCTCGGCGCCACACGCCCGCGTCGCGCCGTGAAGTGCGCGGCCCTGCGCGCTGTCGGGTACGGGCCTCCCGGGTACGGGCAGCGCCTGCCTCATACCGAGGTCGGGCGGGTCTCGGGCGCCGGCACGCGCCTCGGCTTGCGGAAGGCGATCTTCTCCCACTCCCCTTCCTCGACCACGCGCAAGCCGGGGTTGCGCGAGCGGAAGAACGCGACGACGTCTTGCACCAGGTCGTCTGGCGTGCTCGCCGCCGAGCTCAACCCGACCCGCGCCACACCGTCGAGCCACCGCTCGTCGATGTCGCTCGCGCGCTCGATGCGGTGCGCGTTGCCGGTCAGGTCGGCGGCGAGCTCCAACAGCCGCATGCCGTTCGAGCTGGCGGCGCTGGTGACGACCAGGAACAGGTCGACGCCGGGAGCGATCGCCCGGACCGCGTCCTGCCGGTTCTTCGTCGCGAAGCAGAGGTCGTCCGAAGGCGGCACGACCAGGTTCGGGAACCGCTCTTTGAGGAGCGCTACCGTCTTCATGGTGTCATCGACGGACAGCGTGGTCTGGGTGAGCACGACCACCTTGTCCGGGTCGGGAACCGTGACCGTGCGCGGATCGGCGAGATCCGGGTCGTGCTTGCGGTTGCCGACCACCGAGACGACCGTCGTATGCTCCGGCGCCTCGCCGTACGTCCCGATCACCTCCTGGTGTCGGGTGGAGTCGCCGACGAGAAGCACGTGGTACCCCATGGCGGCGTACTTCTTCGACTCGTTGTGCACCTTCGTCACCAGCGGGCAGGTGGCGTCGATGGTGCTCAGGCCGAGCGCCGCCGCGCGTTCACGCACCTGCGGGCTGACGCCATGGGCGCTGAACACCACGGTGGACCCGATGGACCTGCCTTCGCGGCCCGCGCGGGTTCGCTCCGCCTCGAGGTCATCCAAGTCCTCGACGAACACCACGCCTCGTTCCTGCTCGAGCCGCTCCACGACGGTGCGGTTGTGCACGATGTCGTGATAGACGGCCAAGTCGCCCTCTCCGCCTTGCTTGGCATCGTCCGCCGCTTCCTGCACGGCGTCGATGGCCATCACGACGCCGGCGCAGAACCCACGTGGCTTGGCGAGGTAGAGCGTGTCGACCATGTCCCGCGCATTCTACCGGCGGGCGAAGACGCGACTGGTAGCTACGAACCCATCTCGGTTCGCACCGCTCGCGCCACGTCCTCGACCGCGGCGGCCGACAGCCAGCCATGGCGCGCGGCCTCGGCAGCGGCGGCGGCGCTGTCGGGAACGAGTACGAGAGGGACGCCTGCCTTCGCGCTGGCTTGCGAGGCCACCTCGATCTCGCGAAGGCGCCTGGCGTCCGCTCCGACGTCTCGGATCAGGGCGAGGGCGATCCGGTCAGGATGCCGCGCCGCCAACTCCGCGTAGATCTCCGGGTCTTCCTGTCCGCTGTCACCGAGCAGCACGAACGGCAGCGAAGCGAACGCGGTCAGGAACTCCTCGGCCTCGCGCACCTTGTGGTGCATGTGCTGCGTCGGCAGGCTGCCCACCCCGATGCCCCAGTCGCGCAGCGCCATCGGTCCTACCGGGATGCGGTTGAGCACGAGGAACTCCTGCAGCAGATCGTAGATGTTCCATGGTCCTGAGGAGACGTACGACACCAACGCTCCGGCGCGCTCGAAGGCGGCGTAGAGCGCAGCCACGCCGGCGAACGCGCGACGGGTACGGGCGTTGCCGAACATGGCGTCGCGCAGGACGCGCCAGGGCCGCGTCGCTTGCGTGACGAGCACGGTGTCGTCGAGATCCGACAGGAGCACGAAGCGGGTGTCGGGACCCGCGAGCATCGCGCGCGCCGCCACGTCGGTGGCGCCACCCGCTGGAGCGCTCGGCGAGAGCAGGCGCACGCGCAGGTCCACGACGACGCCGTCGACCGAGGCGGGGGGATCGGGGGTCAACTCGGCGCGGAAGAACCCCTCCTCGTTCGTGACGACCGTGACGGCCGTGCTCTCCCGTCCGGCCAAGCGCACGTCCAGCGTGGCGCCAGGGAGCTCGTCCGTCTCGAAGCGCAGGAACGCGTTGCGCAGGTTGCGAAGCGGCCCATCCCCGACCGCCGAGCGGCGCGCGAGCGTCCCCTCCAACACCCTGCCGCGAAGCACGATCCGGCCCGGCACACCGTACCCGAGATACGGAACGACGGAAACCGGGCGCGTCGGCCGTCGAGGTCCGCTACCGCGCGACCGCCTCAGCAGCTGCCTCCGCAACGCTTCCCACCTCGCCCGAAGAGCTTCCAACCAACCGTCCAGCGGGCCAACGCGTCGCGCCATGAGCAGCAGGGTACCCGGTCCGCGGCGAGACGCCGTCAGTTCGTCGCACGCCCACCGAGTAGGTGGCGCCCGCGACCTCCACACAGCGTCTCGCTCGGCCGAACCTTCGCCGTCGGTTGACCCGTTTCCGACGTGCGTGATATCCTCCGCTTCGCTCGGTCGAGGCCGGGACGCGTCGCTCGGAACGGGAATCGTGCGCCGTGATGCTCGCGTCCGCCCCGGGGACGGCATGTTCGTGGGCGATTAGCTCAGCCGGTTAGAGCGCGTCGCTGATAACGACGAGGTCGGTGGTTCGAGTCCACCATCGCCCACCACTCACGAAGCCCGACGCACGAAGCACCAAGCACGACGAGGGGCGCGCCCGATGGCGCGCCCTTCCGCATGGGCCGTCGCGAGTCACGGCCGGCGTTCACCGGGTACGTCAGTCGTTCGCGAACACCGAGCGCGCCGCGCCGAGGGTCAGGTCGATGCGGAACGTCGCCTCGCCTCGCTGCACCGTGAGGGTCACGACTTGCCCGATGGCCTTGCCGCGAACCACGGCGAGGAGCTCGTTGAACGTCGGCGTCGGTACCCCGTCGATCGCCACGATCACGTCGCCGACGCGTTCGATGCCGACGCTGCCGTCGGCGTTGACGACCGTGCGCTCTTCCACGCTCCGCAGACCGGCGTCGGCGGCGGGACTGCCGTCTGCGACCCGGTAGACGATCGGTCCTGGACGGGCCCCTAGGTACGGGCCGCCGGCAGTCGGATCGTAGTCGTACCCCTGGCGCCAACTGAACCCGATGACCGGCACGTCGCGCCGCTCACCCGCCAGCACCGCGTGCACCAGCGAGCTGTCGACCGTGACGGGAACTGCGTAGCTGGCGAACTCGCGTGGCAGCACCAGACCGCGAAGGTACGGCGGCACGTACCCCTGCGAGCTCATCGCGCCGGGATTGAAGCTGATGTAGCTCACGACGCCGACGGCCTCCCCACGCGCGTTCACGACCGGACCGCCGGAGTCTCCAGGCGCCAGCGAGTTCGTCAGCTCGATCGTGTCGCTTGCGAAGTTCGCCCGCGCCGCCTGTACGCCGAGGCGGGTGACGCGGCCGCTACGCGCCGCAAGGAACTCGTTGCGGCTGTTGCCGATCGCCACCACCGCCGTGCCGGGCCCGGGCAGGCGCGCGGCGAGCGGCAGCGCGGGCACGCGCCGGTCGACTTGCGCCCGCAGCGCGGCCAAGTCCATGTAGGCATCGAAGCCGACGAGCTCCAGCGCGAGCTCTTGCTCGTCGGCCGTGACGGCGAACCAGCGCACGGTGCAGGAAGCGCCAGCACCGGCGTCGACCACGTGGTAGGCGGTGAGCAGCAGACCGTCTTCGGAAACGAAGAATCCGGTCCCGACCCCGAGCGCCGTGCCCTCGAAGCGCCCTGCGCACCGAGCCTCGATTCGCACCGTGGCTTCTCGCGCGAGCGTGAAGGCGTCCGCCAGCGCTCCCGTCGGAGCCTCGACGGGCGGGGGACCGTCGACGACGTGCACCATCTCGGGTGCGCGGCGGAACTGACTGCTCACGACCGCCGTGACGATCAAGAGCAGGACCAGGACCCAGGTGAACGCCCTTAGGCCACGCTGCGGTGGTTGGTCCTCGACCGTAACCGCATCCCACTCGGGTTCGGCGGGACTCACCGAGACTTCGTCCTCGTTCGGGTCCGGCTGGGGCGTCTCGAGCATGACGTCATTATGGGGTCTAGCAAGCGACTCGGTATGTGGCCTGGGCTGATGCCACGGGTATCATGGCGCGCATGGCCCTACCCAGCAATCCCCACGTCGACAACCAGGGCGATGCCAACTACCACCGGACCATCGAGGAGATCGCCCGTCTGGCGCGGGAATGGAGCGGACCGATCGCCATCGTGGCGCACGTCGACCCCGATGGGGACGCGCTTGGAAGCACCCTGGCCTTGCGGCGGGCACTGGTCGCCCTCGGGAAGCAGGTCGCCTTGCCGATCGAGCCTCCGCGCTTCCTGGCGTTCCTCGCCGACGAGGGCGAACTCTCGCCGGCCCTGACCGAACTACCCGAGGGCACGCTGCTGTTCGTGCTCGACGTCGCCGACCGCGCTCGCGTGTGGGGCGCTCCCGTGGAGGGCGCCGACCGCGTGGTGAACATCGATCACCACGGCACCAACGACCGCTTCGGCGATCTCGCGGTGGTGGAGCCTGGCAAGGCCGCGACCGCGCTCTTGGTCAAGGAACTGATCGAAGCGCTCGGGGTCTCTTGGACGCCCGCCATCGCCACGCCCTGCCTGACGGGGATCCTGACCGACACCGGCAACTTCCGCTACGCCAACACCGACCACGAAGTTCTCGACGCCGCCGGCCAGCTGATCGACGTCGGGGTGGCGTACGCCGAACTCACCGACCGGCTCCAGTGGCGCCACCCGAACTACTTCCGCACCCTGGGCCGCGTGATGCAGACGGTCCGGTTCGCCCTCGACGGCCAGCTGGTGATGGCCGACTACACCGCCGACATGCGGGCCGACGCCGAGGCCGCCGACGACGACTCCGACGACTTCGTCGGCATCATCCGGTACGCCGAAGGGGCGAAGGTCGCGGTGCTCCTCAAGGAGCGCGGGGCCGGCGTGAAGGTCAGCGTCCGGACCCGCGGCGGAGTGTCGGCGCAAGCGATCTGCGTCGAGCTCGGCGGTGGTGGCCACGTCGCCGCGGCCGGGGCGACGATCGAGGGCGACCTACGCGAGGCCGAGCGCGCGGTGGTGGAAGCGACCGAACGCGAACTTGGGCGGCGGCACGGCTAGTTCACCCGCCACGACTCCCGCTGTCGCGCACGTCAGGCACCTAGCGGCGCGGGCGCGCGATCCGCTCGGCCTGTTCGGTCAGCTCCGGCAAGCGCGCCGGATCGACGCCGCAGTGAAGACCGCGATCTGCCAGCCATGGCAGCGCGGCTTCGGTCGGCACGTTCCCCACCAGGTCGTCCGCGGCGAACGGACACCCCCCGATCCCGCCGAGCGCCCCCTCGAACCAACGCACCCCGCGCTCCAATGCCGCGCCCATGGGTCCCTGCCAGGCACCGGGCCGCGCATGGAGATGGAGGCCAAGCCTCGAGACCCCGCCGTCGGGTTGCTCGCCGATCGCCTCCAATACGGCCGTGACGCGCTCGGCGTCGGCGTTGCCCACGGTGTCGGCCAAGGCGATGCGCGTCACGCCCATCCTTCGCAGCCGGGAGACGGCAGTGGCGGTGTCGTCCGGCCGCCACGGCTCTCCGTACGGGTTCCCGAAGCCCATGGAGAGATAGACCACGAGCACGATGCCCGAGGCGTCCGCGCCCTGCAGGAGACGCTCGACCACGACCCACGACTGCTCCAGCGAGCGTCCGACGTTCCGCCGCTGGAAGGTGTCGTTCACGGACAAGGGGTAGCCGACGCTCGTAACGGCGGGTGCGGCTCGCGCCCGTTCGAGCCCGCGCTCGTTCCCGACGATGCACAGCAGGTCGGCGCCCTCCGGAACGCGCAGCCCTTCCAAGACCCGCTCGGTGTCCGCCATCTGCGGCACCGCTCTGGGCGAGACGAAGGAGCCTGCGTCGATGTGCCGGAAGCCGGCGTCGAGGAGGGCCTGCAGATGCGCGCGCTTGTCGTCGGAGTCGATGGGGTGCTCGAGGCCTTGCCAGGCATCCCGCGGGCACTCCACCCACTTGACCTCGTCGCCGGCCGTCATGACCCCGAGTGTAGCCGCTTGCGCCGCGAAGCGGCCCGCCGCGGCCACCTATACTAGGACCCGTGCTGCGCACGTTGGAGTTGCGCGACTTCGCGCTCGTCGACGAACTCGCGCTCGAGTTCGGGCCGGGGCTGAACGTCGTGACGGGTGAGACCGGCGCCGGCAAGTCGATCGTCGTCGACGCGCTCGGGCTTCTGGCCGGCGGTCGTCCCGACGCGGCCATGATCCGTGACGGCGCGCAGGACGCCCTCGTCCAGGGTCTCTTCGAGAACGCGCCCGTCGCCTCCGCCGCCAGACGCCTATCCGCCACCGGTCGCAATGCCGCGCGGCTCGATGGCGAGGTCGTCACGGTGGCCGAGTTGGCCGAGCGTGGCGCGGCGCTGGTTGGCGTGTTCGGGCAGCACGCCGCGTCCGAGCTGCCGTCCACGGCGTTCCAGCGCGTCCGCCTCGACCGCCTCCTCACGGACGACGCTAGCGCCGCGCTGGCGCGCTACCGCCAGGCGTACGAGAGGCTGGCGGAGGTGATGCGCGACCTGACCGAGCTCCGCGCGGCCGAACGCGAGCGCGCTCGCCGGATCGACGTGCTCGGGCACCAGATCGCGGAGATCGATCGGGTGAACGCCGGGCAGGGTGAAGACGACGAACTGCGTGGCGAGCTCGACGCGCTGCAGCATGCCGAACGCATCGTGTCGGCGGCCGCAAGGGCGTTCACGGTGCTGTCCGACGCGGACGAGAACGCCGTCGCCTTCGCCGCCGAGGCGCATCGTGAACTCGAGGCCGTCGGCAGGCACGCCCCGCCACTCGCCGACCTCGCGCGCGACCTGCGCGAGGCCGTGACCGCCCTTGGCGCCGTCGCCAACGAGTTGGAGACCTTCCTCTCCGACTTCGAGGCCGACCCGGCGCGGCTCGACGCGGTGCAGGCTCGGCTGGCGGCGTTGGACGACCTGAAGCGCAAGTACGGGGACGACCTGGGCGCCGTGCACTCGTACCGCCAGGAGGCGGAACGCGAGTTGGCGCGGCTCGAGAGCGCCGACGTCGACGTCGAACGGCTCGAGCGGGAGCGCGAGCGCCTGGACGCGGAACTCGACGAGGCAGCAACCGCCTTGAGCGCAGCACGGCGCGGGGCCGCCGCTACGCTCGAGCGCGCGGTCGAACCGTTGCTGCACCGTCTCGGGATGCCGAAGGCGCGCTTCGAGGTCGAGATCACGCCGCTCGCGACCCGCGGGCCGCACGGCACCGAGAACGTCCGTTTCCTGTTCACGGCGAACGCCGGGGAAGCGCTGCAGCCGCTCGCGACGGTGGCGTCGGGCGGTGAGCTCTCGCGCGCCATGCTCGCGCTCCATCTCGTGACCGGCTCGGACGTCCCCACCATCGTGTTCGACGAAGTCGACGCCGGTATCGGCGGAGCCACCGCGCGCCACGTCGGCGAGCTCCTGCGGCAACTCGCACACACCCACCAGGTGCTGGTGGTCACGCACCTGGCACAGGTTGCGGCGTACGCGGGCGCGCACTTCGTTGTGCGCAAGGTCGAGGCGGGCGGCCGGACCGTGGTACGTGCCGAACGTCTGGGCCCGGACGAGCGCCCGGCGGAGCTGGCCAGGATGCTCTCCGGCAACGTCACCGACGCATCCTTGCGCCACGCGCGCGAGCTGCTGGAGGAGGCGCAAGCGGCGGTGCGGTGAACGGGGAGCGTGGGCCACATCTCCCACCCATGCCGCCGCGGTAGACTTGACGCAACGACGGGAGGATGGTTCGGTTTGGACGCCGAAGGGTTTCACGAGCGGACGCCCTGCCCGGTCTGCGCGAGCGAAGACACGGTGACGTTCCATTACGACGAGGGCTTCACCGAGCTCGAGTGCCCAGGCTGCGGGTACCGCTCCGACGCCGAGGAGATCGCCTCGCTGCATCGATACGCCGGTGATCTGCTGGAGAAGCGCCACTTCGAATCCGCCTCCCTCGACCCGAAACTCCCCTTGCGAAGCATGAAGGCCTGATCCGTGTCGCCGCCTGCAGCCCGCAACCGCTCCCGGCTGCGAGGCGTGTGCAGGCGTGCGGCGCGTCGCGACGAAGGCACCATCCGAACCAGGGAACCAGGGGTCGACCGCGAACGCGGAGGCGTTCGCAACGAGCGGCCCCGGAAGGAGCGGTCATGGACGTGAAGGTGGTTCTCAGCACGGAAGAGATCCGGCGCGGCCTCAAGCACTACCGCCGCATCGCCAAGCAGGACCTCATCCGTGCATCGGAGACCGAGGATCCGGAATCGTTCCGTCGGCACGCCGAAGCACGCCGCGCGGTGTACGCCCACCTGTCCGAGTTGGCGGAAACGAAGAGCGCCGCCGAGGTCGTCGAGGAGGCGCTGCGCGAGTACCAGGGACTTCCGTTCGTGACCGGCTCGTCCGATGCCGATCACACCGAGATCAAGGGTCGCGAGAACGCCTTGGAGAACTTCTTCCTCATGATCGGTCTCGAGCCGAAGGTGCGCCGCGAGGCGCGCAGCCAGCGCAAGCCAGCGCAGGTGGCGTTGGGCTGAGAGGAACGCCGCTCGAAGTCGCCGCGTCCTGGGCACGGCGCCGTCGTCCAACCGCGTAGACGGCGCCTGGGAGCGCGAGGAACGCGCGTGCCCGACGTGGTATGACGTATGAGTGACGCTGCAAGAGTTGGAGCGCGAGGCGGCTTCGAGGCCGCCCGCGTTGCGAGAACTGTCCGAGAACCTGGTGTTCGGCGAAGGCGATCCCGATGCGCAGCTGATGATCGTCGGCGAGGCGCCTGGAGAAGACGAAGACTTGAGCGGCCGGCCGTTCGTGGGCCGCGCCGGTCAGCTGCTCGATCGTGTCCTCGCGTCGGTCGGCATCGAACGCGATTCGGTCTACATCACGAACATCGTGAAGTTCCGCCCACCGGGCAACCGCAACCCTCGACCGGACGAGATCGCGGCGAGCGAGCCCATACTGCTCGAGCAGATCCGACTGATCCGTCCCCAGGTGATCGCCACGCTCGGGAACGTGCCAACGCAGTACTTCCTACGGACGAACGACGGGATCACGCGCACCCACGGCCAGTGGTACGAGTGGCAACAGCTGCGCGTCTTCCCTCTCTACCACCCCGCGTACCTCCTCCGGAACGCCAGTCGCGAGCGCGGCTCACCGAAGTGGCAGACCTGGAACGACATGAAGGAACTGAAGCGCGTGCTCGACACGCTCCCCCCGAAACAAGGGAGCCTCGTGATCGACACCGCCGAGCAGGGGGCGTTGTTCTGAGCGGCATGGAGCAAGAGCGAAGCGATACGAGCGCCCGCTTCGTCGGCCTCGTGCACGCACTGCGGGCATCGGCCGAGGCGGCGCTGGGTGACGACACCGGACCGCTGCGCTTGGCCCCACGAGACGGCGTGCAGGGGCTGCGGGCCGCGCGCCGCAGCCTAGGACTGCTGGAGATGCTCCACGAGAAGACCCTCGGCAACCTGGACGACACGGAGCGCGACACGCTCTGGTCCGCGTTGCGCGCCGTGCGCGCGCGCATCGCGGACTGGGAAGGCGCACAGGGCGCGCCGAGCACGGCGCTCCCGATGGCGGACGACGCGGCGAGCGGCTCGGCAGGCGGCGCGGCAGGCGACGCTGTCGACGACGCCGAAACATGAGAGCGCTGGTCCAACGGGTCACGCGCGCCGAGGTGAGGGTCGATGGCGCGGTCGTCGGCGCCATCCGGCGCGGGTTCCTGGTGCTGCTGGGCGTGTCGGTCGAAGACGACGACCGCGTGGCATCGCGCATGGCGGAGAAGGTGCGCAAGCTGCGCGTGTTCGAAGACGACGCGGGCAAGATGAACCTCGACCTCGAGCAGGCGGGCGGCGAATGCCTCGTCGTCTCGCAGTTCACCCTGTACGGCGACGCGCGCGGCGGCAACCGGCCGGGCTTCAGCGCGGCCGCGCGCCCCGAGCAGGCCGAGCGTTCGTACCTGCAGTTCGTTCGTAGCCTCAGCGAGAAGGGCGTGCCCGTCGCGACCGGCGTGTTCGGCGCCATGATGGACGTGGAGCTCGTCAACGACGGTCCGACCACGCTCTGGCTCGACTCCGCCGAGTTGTTCACCTGACTCTTGCGCGGATCGGCTCAGCGCCCGGACACGCACGGCCCGAGTGGTCTCGCCAGCCTTGGAACGCGAAGGTCAGCTCGCGGCTCGGGCAGCCGGCAACGCGGTAGCGCCCTCGAACGCGTTGACCTCTTCGATGAACCGCCGGAACAGGTACTGAGCGTCATGCGGTCCCGGGCTCGCTTCCGGGTGGTACTGCACGCTGAACACCGGGTAGCGCGCGTGCGCCATGCCTTCGAGCGTGCCGTCGTTCAAGTTCACGTGCGTGGCCACGAACTGCCGTCCGGGGATGGAGTCGATGTCCACCACGTAGTTGTGGTTCTGGCTGGTGATCTCCACCTCACCCGTGACCACGTTCTTCACCGGCGTGTTGGCGCCGTGGTGCCCGTAGGCGAGCTTGTACGTGCGCCCACCGACCGCCAGGCCGAGCAACTGGTGCCCCATGCAGATCCCGTACGTGGGCAACAGCCCGAGGAGCTGCCACACCGTGTCGTGGGCGTAGCGCGGGCCGCCAGGATCGCCCGGACCGTTGGAGAGCACCAAACCGAAGGGGTCGAGCGCCATGATCTGCGCCGGGGTCGTCTGGGCCGGCACCACGATGACCTCGGCCCCGGCTTGCTCCAGCTTGTACACGATCGAGTGCTTGATGCCGAAGTCGATCACCACCACACGCGGATGGTCTTGGAACGTCGGACGCGCGTACGGCAGCGGCGTCGTGACCTCCGGCGTCATGTCGCGACCGTCGATGTCCTCATGCTCGCGTGCGTGGCGGACCAATTCCGTCTCGAGCGCGTCGTCGGCAGGCCCGTGATGGATGACGCCCTTCACCACGCCGCCGGTACGCAGGCGACGCGTCAGCGCGCGCGTGTCGATACCCTCGATCCCGACGATGCCATGCTGCTCCATGAACGACTGGAGGTCTTGGTTGGCACGATGGTTCGATGCCATGCGACTGAACTCGCGCACGATGAAACCGCGCGCGTACGGCTTGTTGGACTCCATGTCGTAGACGCTCACCCCGTAGTTGCCGATGTGGGGGTAGGTCATGGTGACGATCTGACCGTGGTAACTGGGGTCGGTGAGGATCTCCTGGTACCCGGTCATGGAGGTGTTGAAGACGATCTCGCCGATCGTCCGACCCGGTGCCCCGAAGCCGTAGCCGTAGTAGACGGTGCCGTCTTCCAGGGCGAGCACCGCGGGGGGTTTGCGAAGGAGCGACATGCCGAAAGCGACTGTAGCACCTCGAGGCAGGCATACTGGTCGTAGAAGGTGATGCCGATGGCAGGTGAACGGGCACGAGGGACACACGTCGCGATGGTCAGCGTGCACGGTCTGATCCGGGGCTTCGAACTCGAGTTGGGACGCGACGCCGACACCGGCGGGCAGACCAAGTACGTCGTCGAGTTGGCCCGTGCGCTCGCCCGGCGGGACGACGTATCGCAGGTCGATCTCTTCACGCGCCGCGTCGAGGACGAGCGCGTCTCGAGCGCGTACGCCCGCGACGTGGAGCCGTTGGGCGACGGCGCTCGCATCGTGCGCGTGCGAGCGGGAGGGGACCGCTACCGGCGCAAGGAGCTGTTGTGGCCCAGCCTCGACGCGTTCGTGCGTGGCATGCTCGCGTTCTACCGCGAGGAGGGCGCGCTGCCGGACCTGGTGCATGGCCACTACGCGGACGCGGGGTACGTGGCGATGGCGTTCGCCGAACTCGTGGACGTCCCGCTCGTCTTCACTGGCCACTCCCTCGGGCGCAACAAACTGCGCGCACTGAAGGGCGCAGGGCTCGATGACGACGCGATCGAGCGGCAGTACAAGATCGCGCACCGCATCGACGTCGAGGAGGAGGTGCTGGCGAACGCCGACCTGGTAGTGGCCAGCACGCGACACGAGGTGGCGCGCGGCTACGAGCTGTACGACGCCGCGCCGGAAGCGCGCTTCGAAGTCATCCCGCCCGGCATCGACGTCGAGCGCTTCTACCCGTACTACTACGACCTCGACGAAGCGTTCGACCCCGGCGAGGACATCGTGCGTGCCCGCGTGCGGATGCGCCAGGAGATCGCGCGCTTCCTCACCGAACCGGACAAGCCGTTGATCCTCGCCATCAGCCGGCCGGACCGTCGCAAGAACATCGACGGCCTCGTCATCGCCTACGGTGAGGACAAGGAGCTGCAGCACATCGCGAACCTCGCCATCTTCGCCGGCGTCCGCAAGGACATCGAAGCGATGGACGACAACGAGCGCGAGGTGCTGACCCGCATGCTGCTGCTGATGGACCGCTACGACCTCTACGGCCGCATGGCGCTCCCGAAGAAGCACGAGCCCGACACCGACATCCCGGTGCTCTACCGCATCGCCGCCGGCAGGCGCGGAGTGTTCGTGAACCCCGCCTTGGTGGAGAACTTCGGCATCACGCTGATCGAGGCGAGCTCTTCGGGGCTGCCCGTGGTGTCGACCGACCACGGTGGTCCGAAAGACATCATCTCGTTGTGCCAGTCAGGACGGCTCGTCGACGCGCGCGACACATCGGCCATCCAGGACGCGCTACGCAGTATCCTCGTCGATCGCGAGCAGTGGGAACGCTACTCGGAGAACGGGATCCACGGCGTCCGCGAGCACTTCTCGTGGCGCGCCCACTCCGAGCGCTACGTCGCGGCGCTGTCCGCCATCGAGGCCGACGCTCCCCGTCATCGGCGCTCCGGCGCGGCGCGCGAACTGCGGCCCGGGCGCAAGGTGTTGATCAGCGACATCGACCACACCCTGGTCGACGACGCCGGCCACCCCTCGCCCGGCATCGACGCGCTCGCGCGGGCGATGCGTGAACACGACATCGCCCTGGTGGTCGCGACGGGGCGCTCGCTCGCGCGCACCAGGCCGGTCGTCGCACGTCTTCGCGAAGCAGGCTTGCGGCATCCCGTCGCGATGGTGTGCTCGGTCGGCAGCGAGATCTACTACGGCGAGTCGGAGGTCCAGGACCGCGGCTGGGCGCACCGGTTGGAGCGCGGCGGCTGGGATCGGGCAGCCGTCGTCGGCGCGTTGGCTTCCGTCGACGGTGTCGCATTGCAGGAGGACGAGGCCCAGGGCCCGTTCAAGGTGAGCTACTACCTCCAGAACGACTCGAACGGCGACCCGACGGGAGTCCAAGGGAACCGGCCTGCTACGGACGAGACCTACGAGCGAGTCGAGCAGGCGCTGGCGGACGCCGGGGTGGACGCCACCGTCGTGGTGTCGAAGGACCGCTTCGTCGACGTGCTTCCGAAGCGCGCCTCGAAGGGCCGAGCCGTGCAGTGGCTCGAGCGCGTCTTCGGCCTGCGCGAGGAAGACATCGCGGTCGCCGGAGACTCGGGCAACGACCGGGAGATGCTCGTCGGTCGTCATGCCGGCATCGTGGTCGGGAACCACGCACCCGAACTCGAGGGGTTGGCCGGACGCCCGAACGTCACCTTCACCGAAGGCGCCATGGCGGCAGGCGTGCTGGAGGGTCTCGAAGCGCTCGGATGGCTCGAGCGCGAAGCGGCGCCGGGAGGCGCGAACTGAGGCGCGCGTTCAGACGCGCCGGGAAGCGATCAGCGCGTGCGGCGGCACGACCGCGCCCTCGGTGACCTCGCAGTCCGTGAGCACCGCGTACGGACCGATCACGGCGCCGGAACGAACGACGGTGCGCCCGCGCAGACACACACCGGGATGCAGCACCACGTCTGGCTCGAGGACGACCTCGTCATCGAGGAACACCTGCTGTGGCGCGATCATCGTGACGCCGGCCCGCATCCAGCGCTCGCGCGCACGGTCGCGCAGGATGGCGTCGACGCGCGCGAGTTGTACACGGTCGTTCACCGCCAGCACCTCTTCGGGCGTCGGAGCCTGCACCGCCCGGACGGGACGCCCCGCGGCCAGGTAGAGCCCGACCATGTCGGTGATGTAGTACTCGCCGGACGCGTTGTGATCGTCGAGCCTGTCGGCGAACGTGAACGCGTCCTGGTCGAAGACGTAGACGCCCGGGTTCACCTCGCGCAGCGCTCGTGTCGCCTCGTCCGCGTCCTTCTCCTCGACGATGGCGGCCACCATGCCGGAGTCGGGATCGCGCACGATCCGCCCCAGCCCCGACGGGTCGTCGACGACCGCCGTCAGAAGCGTCATGCCCACGCCGTCGTTCGCCCGCTGCTGCTCCACGAGCCGCGCCAGCGTCTCGCTACGGATCAGCGGCCCGTCACCGTTCAGAACCAAGATCGGCCCCGTCACGCCGCGGGCGGCTTCCTGGGCTTGCATGAGCGCGTGGCCGGTGCCGCGCTGCTCGCGTTGCTCGGCGAAGACGACACCGGCGCCGCCGTAACGCTCCCGTACCAGGTCGGCGCCGTGGCCGACCACCATGACCACCCGCTCGGGCGCCAACGGCCGTACCGCCCGCACGACGTGCTCGAGCAACGGCACGCCGGCAGCCTCGTGGAGCATCTTCGGCACGGCCGAGCGCATGCGTGTCCCCTGCCCGGCCGCCAAGATCACCACGGTCACCGGCGTGGTCACGGGCTCGCCGCCTTGCATGTCATCCGGTCACGCGCGCCCGAGGCCGATCCGCGCGTTCTCATGCCCTCGCGCGTTCGCGCCGCACGGCCGGTTCCGGCAGCGTCAGCAGCATGTACGCCGCGATCAGGATGAGCACGACGCTGGCGAGTTGCGTCAAGGTGAACAGGCCGATGCCGGCGCTGTCGTTCAGGTACACCTGCCAGGAGAGCGGGTTGTCGCGGAACGGTTCCTCGATGACGCTGCGGAGCACCGAGTACCACAGCACGAACGTCCAGAACGCGTGCCCCGGGGGCCGGGAGCGGTTCAAGGACCACAGCACGATGCCGAGGAGGATCACGCCGACGAGCACGCCGTAGGCCTGGGTGAAGTGCACCACGCACGGCTCGCCCACCGGCACGGCGCGGCATGCGGGCGGCGCGTAGAGCCAGAGGGGGTCACCGAACACGACCTTGCCGAACGCGCCAAGGAAGGGGGTGCCGGGCTCGGGCCAGGCGAAGCCGATGCCGAGGTCGGTCAGCCGGCC
>CAZOTV010000007.1:23941-33260 GCA_964582795.1 uncultured bacterium | reverse complement strand
AGGGGGTGCCGGGCTCGGGCCAGGCGAAGCCGATGCCGAGGTCGGTCAGCCGGCCTCCGGTGTCCGTGCCGTTCATGATGTTCCCGATGCGCCCGCCGATGATGCCGAGGGCGCCGAGGGGCGTGAGCACGTCGAGGTACGCCCACATGTCGAGGCCGTGGCGCCTCGCGTAGAGCCACATCGCCACCATCACACCGGCGACGCCGCCATGGATGCTGATGCCGCCCTGCCAGATCTTGAAGGCGTCGAGGACGTTCCCGTTCGGACCGAAGAACGCCGAAGGGCTGGTGACGACGTAGACGAGCCGCGCGCCGATGACGCCAGCGATCACCAACCACAGCGCCATGTCGAGCAGCTTGTCGGGATCGATGCCGCGCCGTTCGGCCAGACGCAGCGCCCACATGGCGCCGAACAGGACGCCGAGCGCGATGAGCAAGCCGTACCAGCGGATCGCTAGCGGCCCGAGCTGGACGAGGATCGGATCCATGCGAGGCTCCTTGGAAGGGGCGGCCGCTCAGCCGCCGAAGAATCGTGGGAACACCACGAAGCCCATGACTACCACGATGACGAGCTTGGCGACCGTACCCCCGAGGGTGCCGACGAACGCGCCCAGTCCTGAACGCACCGCTTCGTCGAAGGGGCGCCCACCGACCAACTCGGCCAGAACGGCGCCCACGACGGCGCCGACGAGGAAGCCGAAGGGTGGGAACAGGATCAACCCGACGAAGGAGCCGATCACCCCTCCCCACACGCCGGCGCGCGCTGCGCCGTACACCTTGGATCCAAGCCAGGTTCCGGCGAGATCGACGACCTGAGCGAGGACGGCCAAGACGGCGACGTACACCAACGTGGTGACGCCGAACCTCTCGACCCCCATCAGAAGCGCCGCGACGAGCGCGCCGACGGCCGCCACCGGCACGCCAGGCAGCACCGGCAAGACGACGCCGGCCGCGGCGACCAGGAAGGCCAACAGGAAGACGACGAACGCGACGATGGTCATGCCGAAGCGGCCCGTAGCGGGCGGTCAATCGTGCCAGGACTCAGGAGCATCTCGGCGTTCGCCTCGGATGACGTCGATGGCGTGCGGCAAGACGGGCAGGATCGCGAGCAACGACTGCGCCGCGCCCTCGGGGCTACCCGGCAAGTTGACGATGAGGGTGTCGCGCCGTACGCCGGCGAGGCCGCGCGACAACACCGCGTGCGGGTTCGACGCCGCGCCGGCAGCGCGCATCGCCTCGGGCAGGCCCGGGACCGCGCGCTCGATCACCTCCGCCGTGGCTTCCGGCGTGCGGTCTTTCAGCGACAGGCCGGTGCCGCCGGTGGTCAGCACCAGGTCGACACCCTCCTGGTCGCACCACAGGCGCAGCTTGGCGCGGATGAGCGCCTGCTGATCGGCGACGATCTGGTAGTCCACTTCAGCGAACGGTCCGCCCTTGAGGACTTGGCGGATCGCCTGAGCGGACTCGTCTTGTCGCTCACCTGCCGCGCCGCGGTCGCTGACCGTGAGGATCGCCGTGCGTACCATGCCCGCGAGTGTACCGCGCCCCGTGGACGGCCAGCTTTGATGTCGGCCACACGAACGCGTCCCGAGGTGTACCGGCGCCAACGTCACGACCCGGAGACGCCGCGCGCGTCACGCGGTAGCCTAGGTAGGTTTCGCGGTCGCGCGCCGTGGCCGGTCGGGTCCGGCGGGCGCGACCGGTTCTCGCACACCCGTCGGCTCGCCGAGCCGACCATGCACGCCGCCCCAGCGCGGCGTCACGGAGGTCGATCTTGAAGATCCACGAGTACCAGGCCAAGCAGTTGATGCAACGGCGCGGCATCGCCGTTCCGATCGGTCGCGTCGCGCATAGCGTCGAGGAGGCCGTCGAGGCGGTGCGCCCGATCGTCGAGGAGAGCGGCAACCCGGTGGTCGTCCTCAAGGCGCAGATCCACGCCGGCGGCCGTGGCAAGGGCCGCTTCGTGGAGCACCCCGACGTCGCCGGCGTCAACGTGATCACCGCAGGCGTGTCGGGCGGCGTGAAGGCCGCCGAGGAGCGTGTGCGCGAGCTGGCGAAGATGATGCTGGGCTCGACGTTGGTGACGATCCAGACGGGCCCCGAGGGCAAGCAAGTGAACCGGCTCTACGTCGAGCAAGGCATCGACATCGACCGCGAGCTCTACCTGTCGGTGGTGCTCGACCGGGCTACGGGCCGCAACCTCGTCATGGCGTCCACGGAGGGCGGCATGGACATCGAGGAGGTCGCTGCCAAGACGCCGGAGAAGATCCTGCGCGAAGGCGTGGATCCTTCCATCGGCATGGCCGACTTCCAGGCGCGCCGCCTCGCGTTCGACCTCGGACTGACCGGCGACGCGCATCGCAACGGCGCGCGGTTCGTGAAGGCGTTGGCGCTCGCCGCGGAGCAGCTCGACACCGACATGATCGAGATCAACCCGCTGGTCGTCACGAAGGCCGGCGAGGTGATGGCGCTCGACGGCAAGATGAGCTTCGACAACAACGCGCTCTACCGGCATCCCGACATCGTGGAGATGCGCGACCTGTCCGAGGAGAACCCGGCCGAGATCGAGGCAGGCAACTACGGTCTGAGCTTCATCAAGCTCGACGGGACCATCGGCTGTCTGGTGAACGGTGCCGGTCTGGCCATGGCCACCATGGACACCATCAAGCAGGTGGGCGGCGAACCGGCGAACTTCCTCGACGTGGGCGGCGGCGCCACCACCGAGAACGTCACGGCGGCGTTCAAGATCATCACGCGCGACCCGAACGTGCGCGGGATCTTCGTCAACATCTTCGGCGGCATCATGAAGTGCGACACCATCGCCACGGGCGTGGTCGAGGCCGTGAAGCAGGTCGGCCTCGAGGTGCCCCTGGTCGTGCGTCTGGAAGGCACGAACGTGGACCTCGGCAAGCGCATCATCGACGAGTCCGGCCTCAACGTCGTGAGCGCGGCCGACATGAAAGACGGCGCGCGCAAGATCGTGGAACTGGCAGGAGGTGCCCGGTGAGCATCCTGGTCGGACAAGACACCAAGGTGCTGGTTCAGGGCCTGGGCGAAGCGGGCATGTTCCATACCGACAAGGCCATCGCCTACGGCACGAACGTGGTCGCGGCCGTCCGTCCGGGCAAGGGCGGGCAGAGCGTCCGGTTCGAAGGCGAGACCGACCACGCGGGGGTGCCGGGGCGCCCCGATCGCTACGCCGTCGACGTCCCGAGTTTCGATACGGTGCAAGACGCCGTGGAAGCGACCGGCGCCAACGCCAGCGTGGTGTACGTGCCGCCGCCCTTCGCCGCCGACGCGATCATGGAAGCTGCCGAGGCCGGCGTTCCGCTCATCGTGACCATCACCGAGGGCATCCCCATCATGGACATGGTGAAGGTCAAGCGCTACCTCGAGGGCAAGCCCGTGCGCCTCGTCGGCCCGAACTGCCCGGGCGTCATCACCCCGCACGCCTGCAAGATCGGCATCATGCCCGGCTACATCCACCAGGGCGGCCGCATCGGCGTCGTGAGCCGCTCGGGTACGCTCACGTACGAGGCGGTGAAGCAACTCACGGACAACGGGCTCGGGCAGACCAGCGCCGTCGGCATCGGCGGTGACCCCGTCAACGGCACCAACTTCGTCGACGTCCTGAAGCTCTACCAAGACGACCCTGACACCGAGGGCGTGCTGATGATCGGCGAGATCGGTGGCACCGCCGAAGAAGAGGCCGCTGCGTGGATCCAGGCCAACATGACCAAGCCGGTGGCGGTGTTCATCGCGGGCACGACCGCGCCGCCCGGCAAGCGCATGGGCCATGCAGGCGCGATCATCTCCGGCGGCAAGGGCACGGCCAAGGAGAAGATCGCCGCGCTCGAAGCGGCGGGCGCGGTCGTCGCATCGACGCCGTCGGACATGGGAGCGGCGATGATGGAAGCGATGCAGAGAGCGGGCAGGGCCTGAGCCAAGACGGGGCCCAGGCGACCGGCCAGGCACCCCACCACGCCTACGGCGCGGGCCGCGGCGGGTACAGGGGGCGGTTCGCGCCCTCCCCCACCGGATGGCTGCACCTCGGCAACGCTCGCACGGCGCTGATCGCATGGCTCCGCGCGCGCTCAAGTGGAGGCGCGTTCGTGCTGCGCGTCGAAGACCTCGACGGCCCACGCACGCGCCCCGAAGCGCTCGACGGGAACCTCGCCGAACTGCGGTGGCTCGGCCTCGACTGGGACGAAGGTCCGGACGTCGGGGGTGCATGCGGACCGTACCGCCAGAGCCGGCGCGATGAACACTACGCCGCCGCCCTGGCGCGACTGCAGGACCTGGGCCTGGTGTTCCCCTGCTACCTGTCGCGCAAGGACCTGGCGGAGGCCGCCAGCGCGCCCCACGATCCGCATCACGTCGCAGGCGCGGAGGCCGAGGCCGAGGCCGGGGGCGGCTCGCCGGTATACGGCGAGCGCGAACGGCGGCGCAGCGAGCGTGTCGCGACCGCCAAGGCCGCTTCCGGCAAAGCGCCGAGCCTACGCTTCGCGGCCTCCGCGGGCGAGGTCGTGTTCGACGACGCTCTGGCCGGCCGACGACGGTTCGATGCCATGCGCGACGTAGGCCACTTCGTCGTCCGTCGCGCCGACGGTCAGTGGGCCTATCAGTTGGCGGTGGTCGTGGACGACGCGGCGATGGGCATCACGGAGGTCGTTCGAGGCGCGGACTTGCTGCGAAGCACCGCGGCGCAGGTCCTTCTCTATCGCGCTCTTGGCCTCACCCCGCCAACGTTCGCGCACGTGCCATTGCTTCTGGACGAACGCGGAGAGCGTCTCGCGAAGCGCACCGGTGCGCTCACGCTCCATGCGCTCCGCGCCGCCGGGGTGCCGCCCGAACGCGTGATCGGCCTACTCGCCCATGGCCTCGGCTTGGCGCCGGAACCCGCGCCCATCAGTGCGAACGCCCTGCTCGACACCTTCGACGTGCGTACGCCGCTCAGCTCGGGCAGGCTCGGCGCGCCCGAACTGGCATGGCTTCTCGGCTCAGATGGAGGAGCGCGACCGGCGGGATCCTGAGCCGAACCGGACCGAGCGAACGACCGTCGCTACGAGACCTTGCGCGGGTCGAACGCATCGCGCAGACCGTCGCCGATGGCGTTGACCGACATGACCGTCAGGAAGATCATCAGGCCCGGGAAGATGGCCAGCCATGGGACGCGCGTCATGTACGTCTGCGCGTCCTTCAGCATGTTGCCCCATGTCGCGGTCGGCGGTTGCACGCCGAACCCGAGGTACGAGAGTCCCGACTCCGCGATGATCGCCACCGCCACCTGCAGCGTCGCTTGCACCAGCACCGGGCCGAGGGCGTTCGGCAGGACGTGGAGCGCCATCAGGCGCAAGTGTCCTGCGCCGTTGGCCCGCGCCGCTTCGACGAACTTGCGTTCCCGGATGCTCAGGAAACTCGCCCGCACGATGCGCGCCACCACCATCCACGACAGCGCCCCGATGATGACGACGATCATGACGGTTCCGCCGTAGGCTTCGGCGAACGGCGTGCCGAGCAGCAGCGTGCTCGTCACGATCAGGACGAACAACGACGGCAACGACAGGAACAGGTCGGTGGTCCGCATCAGCAGCGAGTCGAGCGCTCCGCGGAAGTAGCCGGCGAGCGCACCGACCAGCGTTCCGATCGAGACCGACAGGGTCATCGACAGAAGCCCGACCAACAGCGAGATCCTCCCGCCGTAGAGCACCCTGGTCAGGATGTCGCGCCCGAGGTCGTCGGTACCGAACGGGTGCGCGAGGCTCGGCGCCAAGAACCGCCCGCGGAGGTCGATGTCGTCCGGGTCGTGCGGCGAGAGCCCGGCGAACAGCACGGCGAGGACGATGACCAGGAACACCACCGCTCCGGCCACCGCGAGCCGGTTCCGGCGGAAGCGCCGCAGCGTGATCCGCCAACCGGCCGACGACGGCGCGGCGCGCTGCTGGTCGAGGAGAGCGCTCGCGTCAGTCATAGCGGATCCTCGGGTCGACGTAGGCGTACGCCAGATCGGCCAGCAAGTTCGCGATCACGATCGCCACCGACGTGAACATCACGATCGCCATCAGCACCGGGTAGTCCCGGCGCAGCGCGGACTGGAAGAAGAGCCGGCCCATGCCGGGCCAGCTGAAGATCGTCTCGGTGAACAGCGCGCCCGAGAAGACCATCGGAAGGTCGAGCGCGACTAGCGTCACCAGCGGCAGCGCGGCGTTGCGCAGGGCGTGCCGGTAGATCACACGGCGTTCCGACATCCCTTTGGCGCGCGCCGTCCTGACGTAGTCCTGCGACAGCGTCTCGATCATCGACGCGCGCAGGAAGCGCGTGTACCACGCGACCCATGTGCTGGAGAGCATCACGACGGGGAGGATGAGATGCCACGCCCGGTCGGTGAGGGAACCCTCCATCCCGGTGGTCGCCATACCGCCAGGCGGGAACAGCGGGCCGGTCCCGAACGGGTTCGGGAGCCAGAAGTAGAAGACCAGGATCAGCATGAGCCCCAGCCAGAAGATCGGGATCGACTGACCCATGAAGGCGAAGGCCGTGACCAGGTGGTCGAACCACGAGTACTGGCGCACGGCGCTGAGCACGCCAACGGGGATGGCGATCAAGAGCGTGACGACGAAGGCCGTGAGGACCAGCGTGACGGTGTTCGGCAGGCGGTCGAGGATCTCGCGCGTCACCGGTCGCCCGGTCTGCAGCGAGCGCCCCAGGTCCCCTCGCACGGCCCCGGCGACCCACCGCAGGTACTGCGTCGGCGCCGGATCGAGGAGTCCGCGATCCCGCGCGATGCGCTCGAGGTCGGCTTGGCTGATGGTCGGATCGCGCTCGAGCTGCGCCAGTGGACTGCCGGGACTGGCTTGCAGCATGCCGAAGACCAACGCGCTGACCACCGCGAGAAGCGGGACGCTCTCGAGCAGGCGCCGAAGAAGATAGGTGGTCATGTCGCTGGGTTCGACGTCAGGTTGGCGCGGGTGCGACGGAGCCGCCGCCGCACCCGCGCCGAGAGGACGCTACTCCAAGTACCAGTCCGCGACGTTCCAGACGAGCCCGGCCCACGTGCTCGTACGGAAGCCCTTCAGGCGCGTGGCGTAGGCGTTGCCACCCGCGAACTGATAGAGGAAGATCTGGGGGACGTCTTCGTTGACCAACGCGGCGACCTCGCAGTACGCCGCGCGCCGCTCGTCCAGCGAAGGGGACGTACCGGCAGCTTCCAGCAGCGCGTCCGCCCTCGGGTTCGACCAGCGGGCGTAGTTGCCGCCGGCCCCTTCGTTCTCCTCGCTGGGGATGCGGCTCGAGTGCAGGAGCTCGAAGACGTGCAACTGCGGGTTGATGCCGGTGCCGGTGTCGTAGATCAGGATGTCGTAGTCACCCGTCTTACGCGCCGCGCGGTCGCTCCAGCCTCCGAACAGCACGCTCTGCTCTACGGTGCGGACGTTCAGCTCGACGCCGAGGTCACGGTAGAGGTCCTGGATGACCAGCATCGTCTGCTCGAGCAACCGGAAGTCGCTGTACCCGACCATCTCCAGGCTCAAGCGCGTGCCATCCGGTGCGTTGGGCGCGCCCTGCGCCACCCGGACGCCGTCGGGACCAACCACCCAGCCTGCCTCGTCGAGCAGCGCTGCTGCGCGCTCCGGGTCGTAGGAGTAACCTTCGACGTCGCAGGCGTACCAGCCGAGTTGGAACGGTGAGGTGGCGCGCAGCACTCGCCCGAGTGCCAACTCGTCGATGATCAGGTCGTAATCGATGCCGTACGCCAGTGCCTGGCGCACGCGAACGTCGCCCAGGATCGGGTGCGGCGCCTGCCCCATGACCGGGTTCCCGCGCTCGCCCAAGTTCAGGAACATGCGCATGATCCAGATCTCCGGCGCAGTGTCGAGGGTCACGGTCGGGGTGGCATCCCATACCTCGCGCAGGTTCGAGCCCGGCCACAGCATCACGTCGGCGTCACCGCGCTGCATCATGGCCGCGCGGGTCTCCTCGCTGGGCACGACCATGAAGACCACGCGGTCGAGGCGTGGCGTCACGTCTTCGCGCGCCCGGTCGTTGCGGTCGAGGATGATCCTGTCGCCGGTCCGCCACTCGCCAAGAACGAACGGGCCCGTTCCGACGGGCGCCCGGTTGAAGTCCCAGGTGCCCATGTCGGACGGGTCGCCGGTGGCGTGGCGTGGAAGGATGCCCCACTGGAACTGGTCGAGATACGACGAGTTGTAGGCGTCGTAATGGACGGCGACGGTGAGGTCGTCGAGCGCTTCGACCGATGCCACCGCGTCGAACGCTCCTGCCCGCACGGTGTCCGTTCCGGTCGAGGCGGCCTCGGCGGTGAACACGACGTCGTCCGCGGTGAACGGCGTCCCGTCGGACCACGTCACGCCCTCGCGCAACCGCCACGTGATGGTGCGGCCGCCGTCGCTCACGCCGCCGTTCTCCACCGTGGGAACCTCGCGCGCCAGGATGGGGTAGTAGTTGCCGTCAGGGTCGACGCCCACCAAGGGCTCGAGGACGGCGGGCACGACCTGCATGGTGATCAGGGCCGTGGTCGTGTAGGGGTTCATGGTCGCAAGATCCTCGGGCAAGAGGACGGTCGCGATGCCTTGCGCGTTCGCGGCACCCGCGAACCACGTCACGGCGAGCGCGAGCGAGACCAACGACCTGATGGCGAGTGTCCGCATGGGACTGCTCCTTCCAAGAGGCGGACGCGCGCTGCGCGCCCTAAACGGAACCAACGGGGTGGACCGATGCAGTATACCGTCACGCCTGCGAAGCGCCCGCGCCGCGCGTGCCGAGCGGTGATCGTCGGCGCACTCGGTGCGCCGTACCGCCCACGAACCTGGCTTGCCCGGGCACCGCCGCACCGGTACACTCGGCCCATGCGTCCGCGCCCCCGCGTCCGTACGCCCCGGAGTTACAAGCGCCACCACCAGCGTTGGTGGCGTCGCTGCTCGGGCTGATCCACGCCAGGCGGACGCGGACCTACCGGCCCGCCGGTCGCATGCTCGCGGCTCGCCCGCGTCGCCGTGACGGTGAACCTGGAACACCGCCCCCCGGTCCCATGCCGGCGCTTCCCCGATCCTGTGAGGAACCGAGCCGGCCAGGGCCCGCGCCCGACCGGCGCCGGCGCAACGCCCAACCCGCTCACAACGCGCTAGGCCCACCCCGCGTCCCACGCGCTACGCCGCGGTCGCGAACGACCCGGCGACACCCCATCACTCACTCGACCTGGAGGTCGACCATCATGTGCCCGACGTTGACGTCCCAGACGTTCCCCCTACCCGACGAGCGCGGACGCTTCGGTCCGTACGGCGGGCGCTACGTTCCGGAGACCC
>CAZOTV010000007.1:21781-23841 GCA_964582795.1 uncultured bacterium | reverse complement strand
CCCGACGAGCGCGGACGCTTCGGTCCGTACGGCGGGCGCTACGTTCCGGAGACCCTCATCCCTGCCCTCGACGAGCTGACCGCCGCCTACCGCGCCGCGCGCAACGACGCCTCGTTCGTGCGCCGCTTCGAGGAGATCCTTCGAGACTACGTCGGCAGGCCAAGCCTTCTGTACCGCGCCGACAACCTGACGCGCAGGCTGGGGGGCGCCCGCGTTTACTTGAAACGCGAAGACTTGAACCACACCGGCGCTCACAAGATCACCAACACCATCGGGCAGGTGTTGCTGGCCGCGAGGATGGGCAAGCGACGCGTCATCGCCGAGACGGGCGCGGGACAGCATGGCGTCGCGACGGCTACCGCCGCCGCTCTGTTCGGCCTGGACTGCGTCGTGTACATGGGTGAAGAGGACGTGCGCAGGCAAGAGCTGAACGTGTACCGGATGCGCCTGCTGGGAGCCGAGGTCGTGCCCGTGTCGAGCGGCACGCGCACGCTCAAGGACGCCACCAACGAAGCGATCCGCGACTGGGTCACGAACGTGCGCACGACGTTCTACGTGTTGGGCTCCGTGGTCGGTCCGCACCCGTACCCGATGATGGTGCGTGACCTCCAGAGCGTGATCGGGTTCGAGACCATGGCGCAGCTCGCCGAGGCGGAGGGGCGCCGCGTGCCCGACGCCATCGTCGCTTGCGTCGGAGGGGGCAGCAACGCCATCGGCATCTTCGCGCCGTTCGCGTACCTCGGCCCGAGCGAGCGGCCGCGGCTCATCGGCGTCGAGGCGGCGGGCCACGGTATCGACAGCGGAGCGCACGCCGCCAGCATCGCCGCCGGCAAGCGCGGTGTCCTGCACGGCTCGCTCATGTACCTCTTGTCGAACGAGGACGGTCAGATCTCCCCGCCACACTCGGTCTCTGCGGGCCTGGACTACCCCGGCGTCGGCCCGGAACACAGCTACTATGCCGACGCCGGCATCGCCGAGTACGTCGCCGTCACCGACGACGAAGCGCTGGACGCGTTCGAGGCGCTGGCGCGGATCGAGGGCATCGTCCCCGCGTTGGAGAGCTCTCACGCGATCGCGTACGCGCTGCGGCTGGCCCCCACCATGGCGGAAGACCAGGTGCTGGTCGTGAACCTCTCCGGCCGTGGTGACAAGGACGTGGCCGAGGTCGCGCGGCTGCGTTCCGCCGCCACACACGGAAGCTCGTCGCGAGGCGACCACGGAAGCTCGTCGCGAGGCGACGAACGAGGCGACCTCGGAAGCTCGTCGCGAGGCGACGAAGACGCCTCGGACACCCACCAGCCGGCACCCGCGCAGGCGCGGAGGAACTGACATGGGACGCATCTCGGACGCCTTCGCACGCGCCCGTTCGGAGAACCGCGCGGCGTTCGTCGCGTACCTCCCGGCGGGCTTCCCAGACGAGGCGTCGTTCCTCGAAGCCGCCGAACGGGTGCTCGAGCACGCCGACCTCCTCGAGGTGGGCCTGCCGTTCTCCGACCCTCTCGGTGACGGACCGACCATCCAACGTGCCACGGAGCGAGCGCTGCGGCAGGGCACCACCACCGCCCGGACCCTCGACATGGTGCGCGTGCTGAGGAAGGGAACCGACAAGCCGCTGTTGGCGATGACCTACTACAACCCGATCTTCTGCTTCCCGGGCGGCGAGGGGGCGTTCGCGCAGGCGGCGAAGGAAGCAGGCGCCGACGGGGTCATCCTTCCCGACTTACCGCCGGACGAGGGTGAGGCGTTCATCGACGCATGCCGCGCGGTGGACCTCGACACGGTGTTCCTCGTTGCCCCGACATCGACCGACGCACGGCTGAAGACCGTCACGTCCGCTTGCCGCGGGTTCGTGTACGCCGTGTCGGTCACCGGCGTCACCGGCGCGCGCGCCACCCTCCCGAGCGACGTCACCACGCTCGTCGAGCGTACCCGCGCCGCCGGATCGCTTCCGGTGGCGGTGGGGTTCGGGGTGGGTTCGGCGGACACGGCGCGCCGCGTCGCTGCGCATGCCGACGGCGTCGTCGTGGGTTCGGCGTTGGTGCAGGCGCTCGACCGCGGGG
>CAZOTV010000007.1:4687-21681 GCA_964582795.1 uncultured bacterium | reverse complement strand
TCGATGAGTGCACGCCAGCTCCCCTGATGCGTCAGGTACGGGATGAACGTGAGCTGCACGACCCCGACGACGCGGCCGTCCGCTTCCGCGACGACGAGTTCGTTGTTGGGGTCGGCCTGGATGGCTTCGAACGCCCGCTCGTACGATCGCGGCAGCGGCGAGGCGTACCGTTCGCGCTGCGCACCGAGCGGGTCGTCGGCGAGCATCCGAACGATGACGTCGACGTCGCCTCTCGTCGCGGGCCGGAACACGAGGTCCGGCGCCGGCTCGGTCTCGCCCTTCCCGGATGTCGCCATCTGCGTCAGTCTACGTGTAGGTGCGCTTCGCTGCCCACCACGGCGAACAGCTCGAAACCGACCAGGATGTCAGCAGCGCTGTCCGCCGGCACCGCCTGGCTCACCACCCGGACCACCACGGGCTCACCGCCGATGCGCGGCTCGAGCACGAACAACGTTCCCACCGCATGGAGACGCGACATCACCTCGAAGCCGCGGAGCGTCCCCGCGGCAGCGACGCGCACGACGCCGTCCGGCAGCGTGAGGAGCTCGAGCCGGACGCGCGCGACACCCGATCCCACCATCCCGATCGCCTCGGCGCCTGCTCGTGAGAGGTCGATGATCCTGCCGGGCTTGAACGGCCCCCTGTCGTTGATCCTCACGACGACCGATCGCCCGTTGTCCTCGTTCACGACACGCACCAGCGTGTTGAAGGGCAACGTCTTGTGAGCCGCGGTGAGTTGGCTGGGATCGAAGACCTCGCCGTTGGCCGTCAAGCGACCGGCGAAGCCGGGTCCGTACCACGATGCCTCGCCGCGCTCGACGTTGGAGCTCGGCCGAGCTGCGGCGGACGGGCCCGACCGCGGGGCCGCCGACGTGGCAGACCCTGGTGCGAAGGCGGCATCGGCGATGGCGGTCGACGTGTCGATCGGGGTCGCGCCGGAGGAAGCGCCGGCACCGGCTTGGCCGCTGGGCCCCTGTCCCATCAGCGCGGCCGGCGCGCACGCCGAGAGCGCGAGGACGAACGTCGCCCACGCCGCTACGCCTCGCAGCGCGGCGCTTCGCGTTCCTTCCCGTGGGCGCAGGCACGCGGCGACGTCCGCCCGGACCCGGTCGCCTTCGGATCCGGCGCGGCCTCGACGAAGGAACGCGCGCGCGAGCATCTCATCATGCTACGCGCGCGCGCCTAGGTCCGGATGTGAAGCGTTCGGCGAACCGGCCGCGGCCGGGAGCGGTCCTGCACTCATGCCCAGGTGCGTCGGGCGAGCTCCTTCTGGCACAGCACGAAAGCTTCGTAATCTTCGATCTCCGCGCTGCCGTCGGTGATGGCGCCTTCACACTTGGTGATGATCTCGCTGAGCTCTTCGTTGCTGAGGTAGCGGATGGCTTCCATGGCGTTCTGCTCCTGTACCATCTGTGTCCTCGTTCCTGGCGCGGCCGCCTGGGAGTCGTGGTGGCGGTCTTGGCTCCGGTCGCGCATCGTTCGTGACTGGAAGGTAGCAGCGGGCGTCTTACAGAACTCTCACAGGTCTTTCATCGTGCTGATCGCGTACACCACGGACTCCGCGATCCACCGCCCGCGCCACACGCTCACGTCGGCGATATGGTGGGCCGCATGATCGATAGCCATTGCCACCTCGACCACTGCCCGGACCCCGAGGCTGCCGTCGACCCCGAGCTACGCGCCATCGTGACCATCGGCACGACGGTGGAGCGGTGCCGCGCGGCGGTGGCCGCTGCCGAGCGGCATCCGAACGTCTGGGCCGCGGTCGGGATCCACCCGAACGACGCCAGCGAGGCGCTCGACCCAGAAGCGCGCGCGGAGGTCGAGCGCTTGGCCGAGCACCGGCGCGTGGTGGCGATCGGCGAGACCGGCTTCGATCGCTACTGGAACGCCCAGACGCCCGAGACGCAACGGGCGTCGTTCGACTGGCAGGCGGCCTTGGCGCGTCGCCTCGACAAGGCGTTGATCCTTCACGTGCGGGACGCGGACGGAAGCGACGACGCGTCTCGCCAGGCCGCCGAGGCGATCCGGACCGCGGGCTGGGGCCGCGGGGTGCTGCATTGCTTCAACGGGCACCCGGCGTTGCTCACCGCCGGTCTCGACCTCGGGTGGATGGTCTCCTTCGCGGGGAACGTGACCTACAAGAGCGCGCACGCCATCCGCGATGCGGCCGTGCGGGTCCCGGCCGATCGCTTGATGGTCGAGACCGACAGCCCGTTCCTGGCGCCGGTGCCGATGCGAGGCAAGCGCAACACCCCTGCGTACGTTCGGCACACGGCCATGGCCTTGGCGACCCTACGGGGCGTGCCGAGTGCCGAGCTCGAAGCGGTGATGGATGCGAACGCCGCTCGACTCTACGGTCTGCCGGACGCTTCGCCTTCGGCGCCTTGACGCGCTGCACGGCTGGCTCGCTCGAGGCGGTCGTATCGCAACCACTCCGCGAGGCGGGCCCGCGACACCGCCCGATGCGGATCGTCGGGGATGAACGCCGTCACCACGTCGACCCAGCGGTGCGTTCGGTACTCGAGCACGACATGAAGCGGGATCCGGACGTCCGCGCTGACGGGCAAGTACCCCATCACCAGAAGACGCTCGTCTTCGACGTAGCGCATCATCTCGCGGCCGAAGAGCACGGTATGCACGATGTCGTGTTCGGTGAAGCCCTCGCAAGTCGCGTGCCGCACGGCGTGACTGCCGATGCGATAGCGACCCTGGCGTACCAGCGGGACCAACTCCGGCAGGGTGCGCACGCGCCGTCGCGCGCGCCGCTCACGACCGTCCATGCGGCAGGCTAGCATGCGGCCTACACTGAGCCCATGGCAGATCCGGACACGCCGCCCGACTTCCACGACGACACCATCCTCGTCCAGCGAGCCGACGCCGACCTCTACGTAGAACGCGTCGGCCCGCGCGCGGCCCCGGCGGTGTACTACCTGCATGGCGGACCGGGCTACAGCAGTCACTCGTTCCGCGAACTCGTCGGCGAAGACCTCGAGCGGTACCTCATGCTGTACGTCGACCAGCGCGGCGGCGGACGCAGTTACGGTGCGGGCTCGGCCGATCCTGCCGTCTTGGCGGACGACGTTCGCGCCGTTCTCGACGCCCTGGACCTCGGCTCCGTGTCGCTGCTCGCGCACGGCTTCGGCGCGTTGATCGCAGTCGAGGTGGCGCGCCTCTGGCCGGAGCGGGTCGAACGACTGGTCTTGGTCGCTCCCTGGTTCTCGATGCCGCTCCTGGCCGAGGACTTGCTCCTCGCGGCGCGGCGCATCCGGGCAGGCGGCGTCGCGGCCGACGCCGACGAGGCGCAGGCCGACACCATCGGAACCGGCCACGGCGCAGGAACCTCGCCCGACGACGGCGTTCTCGGAGGCGACCCGGCAGCTGCGTCCGACGAGGCGTTCTCCCTCGTGAACCCGAAGGCGCTCTTCGACGCGCTGCAGTTCCCGCAAGCGAGTTCACGCATGCACCTCGAGCACGCCGATGCCGAAGCGCTCCTCGGCCCACAGGAAGCCGAGGAGCCGATCGGTGTGTGGGAGCGTGACGTGCTCGACGTCTTGCCCACCTTGAGCGTGCCCGTGGTGGTCTTGGCGGGACGCTTGGATGGCACGTGCTTCCCGCGTCAGGTCGAGGCGGGGCTCGAGCGGATGCCGTGGGCGCAGGTGAGCCTCTTCGACGCCGGCCACTACCCGTGGCTCGACGATCCGGAGGGGTTCGAAGCGGTGCTTCACGAGGCTCTCGCGGTTCCTGCCGCCGCCTCCCGAACACCGAGCTAGACGGCAGATTTTCCGCCAGGAACGTGATTTCTTCCGCTCGCCCCGCGCCGGGAGCGTGCTACACTCCGCCCGTGCTGCGTCCCGACGTGCGGGTGGATTCGGTCCAAGACGTGACCCCGACCTTGCTCGAGAACATCGACGTGAGCGCCGTGCTGGTGGACCTCGACGACACGCTCCTGGCAGCGGCCGACGACCGCGTCGCCCCGGACGTCATCACCTGGATCCGCTCGCTCAAGGACGCTGGCTTCGCCGTCGCCATCTTGTCGAACGGGGAGCGGCAGCGCGTGCAGAGCATCGCGCAGGAGGCGGGCGTTCCGGCGATGTCGTTGGCTGGTAAGCCGTTTCGGATGGCGTTCCGCAAAGCCATGCGGCTGCTGGGCGACGCAACGCCGCACACGACCGTCATGGTCGGCGACCAGTTGTTCACGGACGTGCTCGGCGCGAAACGCGCGGGGCTGAAGGCCATCCTGGTCCGGCCCTTGTCGCCGGGTAAGCTTCCTCATACCCGCTTGGCGCGGCGGATTGAAAGAATGCTGCTGAAGGAGTAACGAGCGTGGCGGTGCTGTCGATCGGTGACAAACGGCTGGGTGCGGTGCTGTTGGAGCGCGGGTACGTCACCGACGACTCGCTGCAGCAGGCCATCACGCGCCATGGCGAGGTCGGCGGCCGCCTGGCCGACATCCTGGTGAACCTGGGCGTGATCTCCGAGCAGCGCATCGCCCGCGCCGTGGAGGAGTCGATCGGCATCCCGCTGGTCACACTGCCGCGCGTCGACGTCATGGCCGACGCGCTGGCGAAGGTCCGTGGCGAACTCGCGGCCGAGGTGCGCGCCATGCCGTTCGCCATCGACGGCGACCGGCTCCGTGTGGCGTTCGTGGACCCGCTCGACGCGCTCGCGATCGAGGAGATCGAGGACGCGTCGGATTGCCTCGTGGAGCCATACCAGGCGCTCCAGAAGGAGCTGCAGTGGGCGTTGGCGACGTACTATCCCGAGCTTGGGCTCGAACCGCCGCCCGACCTCGACGTCGACATCAGTCAGCGCCTCGGGAACCTCGCCGTCTCCTCGGGCCTCATCACAGAAGCCGCGCTCGCCGACGCGATCGAGGAACAACAGCGCACCGGCGGTCTGCTCGGCCGCATCCTGGTGCAGAAGGGCGCCCTCGACGAGGAGCAGCTCACACGGCTGCTGGCCGAACAGATGGGCATCCCCTTCGCCGCGTCGCTCGAGGACGAACCGAGCAGCGAGCGCCTGGCCTCGAACCTTCTTCGGCTCGACGCGGTGCAGTTCTCCGCCGTTCCGTATCGTATGGAGGGTGAAACGCTCGTCGTCGCCATCGCCGACCCCCGGCGCATGAGCGACATCGAGGCGATCGTCCACCGCGACGTCCGGTTCGTGGCGGCGCCCGAGCAGGTGGTCCAGAAGCGTATCGAGACGATGTACGCCAACGACAAGGGCCGCTTGGGCGAGACGCTGCTGCAGAACAAGCGCCTCAAGCGTGAGCAACTGCGAAGGGCGCTGGAGGAACAGGCCAAGCTCGGCAGCGTCAAACCGCTTGGCGAGATCCTCGTCGACCTCGGCTACGTCACCCAGACCGACGTCGACGAGGCCCTGAACAAGCAGCGTGCAGGCGGCGGCCGACTCGAGGACACGCTGGTCCAGTCCGGCAAGATCAGCCCCGACATGCTCGCCCGCAGCCTGGCGATGCAGCTCGGCTTCGACTTCATCGAGGACAACGTCCAGGTCGATCCCTACGCAGTCAGCCTGGTGCCGGAAGCGACCGCGCGGCGCTACACCGCCATGCCGGTGCGCCTCGAGAACAACACCCTGGTCGTGGCGATGAAGGACCCGCGCCACGTCTTCGCGCTCGACGACATCCAGCTGATCACGGGCCGCGAGATCCAACCGGCGGTCGCGACGGAAGAGACGCTGACCCGCCTGCTGAACCGCTTCTACCGTGAAGGCACCGACATGGACGAACTCGCCAAGGCGGTCGTCGAGGAGGTCGGTAGCGGCGCGCAGGAGGTCGAAGAAGACAGCAGTGCCATCGACGACAACGCGCTGGTCAAGGTCGTCAACAACATCATCCGCGAAGCGATCTTGAACGACATCTCGGACATCCACATCGAGCCGCGGCCCGACAAGGTCACGGTGCGCGTTCGCAAGGACGGCTCGCTGCGCGAGTACATGACCATGCCGAAGCTCACGGCGCCGGCGCTCTCCTCGCGCATCAAGATCATGGGGGGCCTCAACATCGCCGAGCGGCGCGTCCCGCAGGACGGCCGCGTGCGTTTCCGGGACCGCAACGTCGAGGTGGACCTTCGCCTCTCGACCCTGCCGACGGTGTACGGCGAGAAGTCGGTGATGCGCCTGCTCAAGAAGGCGACCGACATCCCCGAGATCGAACAGCTCGGCTTCGCGGATTACAACTTCCAGCGCTTCACCGACGTCATCCAGAAGCCGTACGGCATGTTCCTGATCACGGGCCCCACCGGTTCGGGCAAGTCGTTCACCACCTTCTCGATCCTGAAGCGCATCGCAACCCCCGAAGTGAACGTCACCACCGTGGAAGACCCGGTGGAGTACGAGATCCCAGGCATCAACCAGACGCAGGTGAACATGAAGGCGGGTCTCGACTTCGCGCGCGCCCTACGCTCGTTCCTGCGCCAGGACCCGGACATCATCATGGTCGGTGAGATCCGCGACCACGAGACCGCCAAGATCTCGATGGAGGCCGCGCTCACCGGTCACCTGCTCATCGCCACGCTGCACACCAACGACGCCGCCGGCGCGGTGACGCGCTTGACGGAGATGGGGATCGAGCCGTTCAACGTCTCGGCTTCCCTGATCGGCGTCTTGGCCCAGCGCCTGGTGCGCAAGGTGTGCAAGGACTGCCGCGTGGCGTCCACCCCCGAGGCCGACGTCCTGCGTCGCCTCGGCATCAAGGACGACGAGATCGCCGGTCGCACCCTGTACCGCGGCGTCGGGTGCGAGAAGTGTGGTGGCAGCGGGTACAACGGCCGCTACGCGATCCACGAGTTGCTGGTGGTCGACGACGAGGTCGAGAAGGCGATCGTGCGCGAGGCGTCCGCCTTCGAGCTCCGCGAACTCGCGATGGAGCGCGGCATGAAGACGCTGCGGGAAGACGGCATCCACAAGGCCCTGGAGGGCATCACGACACTCGAAGAGGTTCTCGCCCGCACCGCTGAGTGAGTCCGGAACGACACGCGACGGCGCCAGGCCCGAAGGCCGACGCCACGCCCCACGAGAGGAATCCCGAGCATGGCCGACCAGATCCGTAGCACCCAGATCCAGGCCGACATCGTCGACCTGCTGAAGCTCGCCATCGAGCGAAAGGCATCGGACTTGCTCCTGACGGTGGGCTTGCCGCCGATGCTGAAGGTCAACGGGGAGTGGCGACCGACCGAGCACGACGTCCTGTCTCCCACCATGACCAGGCGCCTGATGTACGCGCTGATGGACGAGAAGAAGCAACGCAACTTCGAGGAGCGCAAGGACCTCGACTTCTCGTTCAGCCTCTCCGGGCACGGCCGCTTCCGCGTGAACGTCTTCGTTCAGCGCGGCTCGGTGGGCGGTGTGATGCGCACCATCTCCGAGGACGTGCTGACCTTCGCCGACCTCGGCCTCCCCAAGGAAGTGGCCGACGTGGCCCGGCTACCGCGTGGCCTGGTGCTCGTCACCGGCCCCACCGGCTCGGGCAAGTCGACCACCCTGGCCACCATGATCGACCTGATCAACAACGAGTTCCCGAAGCACATCGTCACGGTCGAAGACCCGATCGAGTTCTTCCATCGGCACAAGACGTCGATCATCAACCAGCGCGAGGTCGGCGAGGACACGATGAACTTCCACAACGCGCTAAGGAGCGTGTTGCGTCAGGCGCCCGACGTCATCTTGGTCGGTGAGATGCGCGACCACGAGACCATCGGCGCCGCGGTGACCGCGGCCGAGACCGGTCACTTGGTGTTGGCCACGCTGCACACCAACACCGCGGCCGAGGCCATCGACCGCATCATCGACGTCTTCCCCGACGCCCAGCAGGAGCAGGTGCGCGTCCAGCTCGCCAACAACCTGCAATCGATCCTCACGCAGCAGTTGATGCCGAAGGCCAACGGGGACGGTCGCGCGTTGGCGTACGAGTTCCTCATCGCCACCCCTGCCGTGCGCAACCTCATTCGCGAAGGCAAGACGCACCAGATCCCCGCGTCGATCCAGATGGGCGGCCAGTTGGGCATGATCACCATGGACGCCTGCCTGGCGGAGCTGCACCTGAAGAAGATCATCTCCTTCGAGATGGGCATGTCCCGCGCGGTGGACGCCAAGGAGTACGAGCGGCTGGTCACCACCGGCGGCCTCGCCTCCGAGGTTGCCGCCGACGGGCGCCCCGCTCCGGTTCGCGCGACCCAGACCAACCTCGGCGGACGCGGCGGCCCGCCGTCGATCGGGCGCGGCGGACGTCAGGGCTGACTCCACCCCGACGACGATGACGCTCGAGTCCCTCGTCCGGGCAGTCGACCGCGTTCCGGGAGGACGCTACGCCAAATACGCGGTAGCGGCGGCGCTCGACCGGACGCCGGTGCCGTACCTCACGCGGCTGCGGATGCGCCGACTCGGCTTCAAGGCCGAAGCGTTCGTCCTGTACGACCTCGACCGCAACGACAGCGCCCTCTACCTGCCCGACCGATGTTGGACCGACATGGCCAACGTGGACGGCGCCACCGTCCAGGCGCTGCTCGGCAACAAGCTCTTGTTCCACCACACGTTCCGGGAGGAGCTCCCACTTCCAGACGTACCCGCTTCGCTTGCGCTCGGGCGCCTCGTGCCCAACCGCGGTTCCGAGCGGCCCATCGCATCGTTCGACGACCTCCTGACCTACCTCGACACCGTCGGGCCTGTGATGCTCAAACCGATCGGCGGCGGCAAGGGACGAGGCATCCACCGCATCGAGGCGTCGCACGATGGGCTCCGGTTCGACGGTCGACCTACCGCCGTGGACGACGTTGCGACCGCCATCAGCCGGCTCGACGGCGTGCTGGTCAGTGCGTTCGTGCGCCAAGCAGGCTACGCGGCGGAGATCTTCGCAGGATCGGCCAACACCATGCGCCTGATCGTCATGCGCGACGCCGACTCGGGAGAGCCGTTCGTGCCGGCCGCCATCCATCGCTTCGGCCGCACGGCGACGGTGCCGGTCGACAACTACTCCCGCGGCGGCGTCTTCGCGGGAATCGATGTCGAAACCGGCGAGTTGGGCCGCTTGTTCGGGTACGACGCGCAGGCGGGCCGCGCGTCATGGCACGACCATCATCCGGACAGCGGCGCGCCCGTGCGCGGCGTCGTCGTTCCCGGCTGGCACGAGGTGGTGGATCGCCTACTCGACTTCACGCAGCGCCATCCGTACTTCTCCTACGTCGGTTGGGACGTGGTGAAGACCGACACGGGGATGTCCATCCTGGAGGCGAACTACGGCGCTGGCTTGCAGATCCAGGTGGTGCGGCCGTTCCTCGCCGATCCCCGCATCCGCCGGTTCGTCGAGAAGCACGGCATCTTCGAGCCGAACGGCATGCCGTCCGAAGATCGTGCTTGACGCCCCCCGCGGCGCGTTCTTATACTTCGCCAGATGACGAAGCCCCCCGTTCTTCGCGTTCGCCGCCGGCTGAGCTTCCTGCAGTCGCGCCTGTGCGTGTTGCTACGGGCGTTGGGGGGCGTAGGCTGACCACGCGCCGCGGACAGCGGCGACCCATTCGGCGTACCTCGTCCCCCGGCCCCACCCGCGGCCGGGGGACGTTTCGTATCGGCGGGCGAAGGAAGGCACCGGATGCCAGCAGCGAGAAGCTTGTTCGACAAGGTGTGGGACGCGCACGCGGTACGAACCTTGCGTAACGGACAGACGCAACTGTTCATCGACACCCATCTGATCCACGAGGTCACCAGCCCCCAAGCGTTCGGGATGCTGCGTGACCTCGGCCTGCCCGTTCGCATGCCGCAACGCACTTTCGCGACGGTCGATCACATCGTGCCGACCCATACCCGCGCCGAACCGTTCGAGGACGCGCTGGCCGACGAGATGATCCGTGAGCTCAGGCGCAACACCGCCGAGCACGGCATCACCTTCTTCGATCTCGGCAGCGGCCGGCAAGGCATCGTCCACATGGTCGGACCGGAGCAAGGCATCACCCAGCCCGGCACCACCATCGCCTGCGGCGACAGCCACACCAGCACCCACGGCGCGTTCGGCGCCATCGCCTTCGGCATCGGCACCAGCCAGGTCCGCGACGTCCTCGCTACGCAGACGATCGCCATGTCCAAGCCGAAGGTGCGCCGCATCGAGGTGAACGGCGAGCTCGGTCCGGGCGTCTACGCCAAGGACGTGATCTTGCACGTCATCCGCACGCTCGGAGTGAAGGGCGGCATCGGCTACGCCTACGAGTACGCCGGCGAGGTCTTCGACCGCATGACGATGGAGGAGCGGATGACCGTCTGCAACATGTCCATCGAAGGCGGCGCGCGCTGCGGCTACGTGAACCCGGACGCCACCACCTTCGCCTACCTCGAGGGGCGCCCGTACGCGCCGCAGGGCGCGGCGTGGGGTGAGGCGGTGGCGCGTTGGCAGGCGCTGGCGTCCGATCCCGGTTGCGTGTACGACGACGTCGTCCGTATCGACGCGCGCGACATCCCGCCCACGGTGACGTGGGGCATCAACCCCGGCCAGGCGATCGCCGTGGACGAGGCGGTTCCCACGGTCGAAGGCGCGCCGGAGGGCGACCGAGCGGCGGTGGCGGAGGCGTTGGCCCACATGAAGCTCACCCCGGGCGCTCCGATCGCCGGCACGGCCATCGACGTGGCGTTCTTCGGGTCGTGCACCAACGGGCGCCTGTCGGACTTCGTGGAGGTGGCCCGCGTGCTGGAGGGCAAGAAGGTTCATCCGAACGTCCAGGCCATCGCCGTCCCGGGCTCACAGTTGGTCAAGCAGGAATGCGAACGGCTGGGAATCGACCGCGTCTTCCGCGAGGCCGGGTTCGAGTGGCGCGACGCCGGCTGCAGCATGTGCCTGGCGATGAACCCCGACAAGTTGGTGGGTGACCAACTCTGCGCCTCGTCGTCGAACCGCAACTTCAAAGGACGCCAGGGGTCGCCCACCGGCAGGACGGTCCTGATGAGCCCCGTCATGGTCGCGGCCGCCGCCGTCACGGGTGTCATCGCCGACGCCCGCGAGGTGTTCGCGGAGTCGGGCGGCGGGATCGGACGTGGCGCGTCCGGCGCCGCGCCGGCCGCGGGAAGGGCGGTGGTGTGAATGGCGCTCGAACCGATCCGCGAGGTACGCGGGCGCGTGGTGGTGGTGCCAGGAGACGACATCGACACCGACCGCATCATCCCGGCGCGCTTCTTGAAGTGCGTCACCTTCGACGGCTTGGGTGATGCGCTCTTCTACGACGAGCGCTTCGACGAAGCGGGCGCGTCCAAGGGTCACGTCATCGACGCCCCGCCCCACGCCGGTGCGCGGATCCTCCTGTCTGGCGAGAACTTCGGCTGCGGCTCGAGCCGCGAGCACGCCCCACAAGCCATCCAGCGCGCCGGGTTCCGCGCGGTGCTCGCCGGCAGCTTCGCCGAGATCTTCCTCGGGAACGCCACCACCCTCGGTCTGGTGTGCGCGCGGCTGGACGCCGTCGCCCGCGACGACCTTGCGCGGCGCGTGACGGCCGACCCCGACCTCGAGGTGGTGGTCGACGTCGACACGCAGACCGTGCGGGCCGGCGACGCGCGCTACGCTGCCGACATCGGGTCCAGCGTCCGAGAGGCCCTGTTGACGGGCTACTGGGACCCGATCGGCGAACTGCTCGAGGGAGCGGACGACATCGCCGCCACCGCCTCCAGGCTCGGTCACGGCGCGTGACCCGCGGCCACGACGAGCACCCGACGCTGCGCGCGTCACGAGGAGCATCGAGATGAGCTACCGCATCGCCGTTCTACCCGGCGACTTCATCGGGCCGGAAGTGATCGACGCCACCGTAGAGACGCTGACGGCCCTGGCCGACACACATGGGGTGGCGTTCACGTTCGAACGCCTGCCGTTCGGCGGCGGCGCGATCGAGACGCACGGCGAACCGCTGCCGGAGGTAACGAAGGTCGCGGCGGCAAAGGCGGACGCGGTGTTGATGGGCTCCGCCGGCGGGCCGGTCGGCGATCACCCATGGAATCGCCTCCCGCGCGAGAAGCGCGTCGAGTCCGGCATCCTCGGGCTCAGGCGTCACCTCGGCGTGTTCGCGAACCTCCGTCCGGTCAAGGTCTTCCCCGGCCTCGAGCGCCTCTCCCCGCTGCGCGAGGAACGCGCTGCCGGCACCGACATGCTCATCCTGCGCGAGCTCACCGGCGGCATCTACTTCGGCAAGCCGTCGTTCGTGGAGCCCAACCGGGGGCTATCCACGATGGTCTACGAGCGTCACGAGGTCGAGCGCGTCGCGCGCGTCGGTTTCGAGGCCGCGCGCAAGCGTCGTGGGCGCGTCACCAACGTCGACAAGTCCAACGTGCTCGACGTGTCGCAGTTCTGGCGCGACGTGGTGGTGGCCATCCACGAGGACGAGTTCCCCGACGTCGAACTCGACCACCTCTACGTGGACAACGCCGCCATGCAGATCGTGCGCGACCCACGGGCGTTCGACGTGGTGGTGACGGGTAACCTGTTCGGTGACATCCTCTCGGACCTCGCGGCGGTGATCCCCGGTTCGCTGGGACTCCTGCCATCGGCCAGCCTCGGCGGCAGCGTCGGTCTGTTCGAGCCCGTTCACGGCAGCGCCCCGGACATCGCAGGGAAGGGCGTCGCCAACCCCGTCGGCACCATGCTGTCGGCCGCGATGATGTTGCGGCACGGTCTGAACGAGCCGGCCGCCGCAGACGCGCTGGAGGTCGCCGTCCAGACGGCGCTCGCCGAGAACCCGACCGTCGACCTCGGTGGCAGTCGCGGTACCCGCGCCTTCACCGATGCCGTCATAGCCGCGATTCCCAGCTCCGGCCCGGTCGTGGGGCGGGGTTAGAATCGCGCAGGAGGAACCCATGCCCGACCGCTCCCGCCCTACGAGCCTCAACCGCCGCAGCGCGGTCGTCACGCAAGGCGACCAGCGTGCTCCGAACCGCGCCATGCTGCGGGCGGTCGGGTTCGACGACGACGACTTCTCCAAGCCCATCGTGGGCATCGCGAATGGGCACAGCACCATCACGCCATGCAACGCCGGTCTCGGCGGGCTTGCGAGCGCGGCCGAGGACGCCGTCCGCGAAGCCGGCGGCATGCCGCAGACCTTCGGCACCATCACCATCTCCGACGGCATCTCGATGGGCACCGAGGGCATGAAGGCCAGCCTGGTGTCGCGCGAGGTGATCGCCGACAGCATCGAGACGGTCGGCCGTGGCCAGAGCATGGACGGCATGCTCGCCGTCGGCGGCTGCGACAAGAACATGCCGGGCGCCATGATCGCGCTGGCGCGGCTCGACATCCCCAGCATCTTCGTCTACGGCGGCACCATCAAGCCGGGGCATCACGACGGCGAGGACCTGACCATCGTCAGCGTCTTCGAGGCCGTCGGCGCCCACGCCGCCGGCCGCATCCCGCTCGAGACGTTCCGCGCCATCGAGACGCACGCTTGCCCGGGTGCGGGCTCGTGCGGCGGCATGTACACCGCCAACACCATGTCCTCCGCCATCGAGGCGATGGGCATGGGCCTGCCGTACTCCAGCACCATGGCCGCAGAGGACGACGAGAAGCGCGTGAGCGCCGAAGAGAGCGGGCGGGCGCTGATCCGGCTGATCGAACAGGACCTCACGCCTCGCAAGATCATGACGCGAGCGGCGTTCGAGAACGCCATCCGCGTCGTGATGGCCGTCGGGGGCAGCACCAACGCGGTGCTCCATCTTCTCGCCATCGCGCACGCCGCCGACGTGCCGCTCGAGATCGACGACTTCGAGCGTCTTCGCGCCACGACACCGGTGCTCTGCGACCTCAAGCCATCCGGGCGCTACGTCGCCACCGATCTGCATCGCGTGGGCGGCATCCCGTTGGTCATGAAGATGCTGCTCGAGGCCGGCCTGCTGCACGGCGACTGCATGACGGTCACCGGTCGCACCGTGGCCGAGAACTTGTCGGGCGTCTCCGCCGTGCCGCCCGTTGGTCAGGACGTGGTCCATGCGTTCGCCTCGCCCATCTACCCGCAGGGCCACCTGAACGTGCTGCGCGGCAACCTCGCGCCGGAAGGCGCCGTCGCCAAGACGACAGGGCTGAAGCAGACCCGGATCTCGGGGCCGGCGCGCGTGTTCGAGAGCGAGGAAGACTGTCTGGCGGCCATCTTGGAAGACCGCATCGAAGCGGGCGACGTGATCGTGATCCGCTACGAAGGTCCCCAGGGCGGCCCCGGCATGCGCGAGATGCTCTCCCCCACCAGCGCCATCATCGGCAAGGGGCTCGGTGACGCCGTCGGGCTCATCACGGACGGTCGCTTCTCCGGCGGCACGTACGGCTTGGTGGTGGGGCACGTCGCGCCCGAAGCCGCTACCGGCGGACCGATCGGCCTGGTGGAGGAAGGCGACGTCATCACCATCGACGCCGAGCACAACCTCCTGCAGCTCGAGGTGGACGACGCCGAGCTGGAGCGACGCCGCGCGGCTTGGAAGCCGCCGGAGCCGCGCTACCGGCGCGGCGTGCTGGCCAAGTACGCCAAGCAGGTCTCGAGCGCATCGCGCGGGGCAGTGACCGACTAGACCCCCTGCCTCCACCACATCGCGGTATCGTTTCGTGGCGGGGGCGTTCGTGCGCGCCCGTCGTCGACGGTGCGCGGCCGGCCGTGCCCGGTCGTCGGTATCGGCCTGGGCGGCGCACGACGACGCCGAACCACGCACGGAGGCGGCCGTCGCATGTCGTAACCGAGCGTCGCGTCGCGCCTACCCTCGACGCCCACCAGCCTGGAGCCGTTCCATGTCCGACACCCCATCCCCGACGCTTCCGCACTCAGGCACCGCGACGCAGACGCAGACAGGCTCAGGCCGGCGGCTGCGCGTGACCGTCTGGAACGAGTACCTTCACGAGGTAGAGAGCGACGTCGTGCGCGCCATCTACCCTGACGGCATCCACATGGAGCTGAAGCGGGCGCTCGAAGCGCTGCTTCACGCCGACGTGCGCACGGCCACCCTGCGCGAACCGGAGCACGGCTTGACGCAGGACGTGCTCGACGGCACCGACGTGCTGCTCTGGTGGGGGCACAAGGCGCACGACGAGGTGGGTGACGAGGTCGCGAAGCGGGTTCAGCACGCCGTGCTCGCCGGCATGGGTCTGGTGGTGCTTCACTCGGGGCACTACTCCAAGCCGTTCACGCGCCTGATGGGCACGCATGCCTCGCTCACCTGGCGCGAGGCCGACGAGAAGGAGCGCCTGTGGAACCTACGACCCGGGCACCCGATCCTCGAGGGCGTGCCCGCCTACTTCGAGCTGCCGCAGGAGGAGATGTACGGCGAGCGCTTCGATGTTCCCGACCCCGACGAGCTGTTGATGATCTCGTGGTTCCAAGGAGGCGAGGTGTTCCGCAGCCTGATGACGTGGCGGCGCGGCCATGGGCGCGTCGTGTACTTCCGGCCCGGTCACGAGACGTACCCCACCTATCACGACCCGCACGTACGACGCATCGTCGCGAACGCCGCCGCCTACGCCGCCGCCCGCATCCGGCGTGACGACGCCGGCAGCCCCAACGTCGCCGCGCACGAGCCCGTTCCGAACCCGGGCAAAGATCCCATCCTCTAGAGGTGTCCATGGAACGTCCACTCCGCGTCGCCATCATCGGCATGGGCGGCATCTCTCAGGCGCACTTCGACGGGTTCCGGGCGGCAGGCGCCGAGGTGGTGGCGCTCTGCGACGTCGACCCCGCCCAGTTGGCCGCGCGCGCCCGCACATGGGGCGTCGAGCGCACCCACACCGATTACCGCGAGATGTTCGCCGACGGCGGTTTCGACGCGGTCAGCATCGCCGCTCCGACGGTCGTGCACCACCCTGCCACGCTCGCTGCGGCCGCCGCCGGGGTGCACGTGTTGGTCGAGAAGCCCATGGCGCTCGACCTGACGCTGGCCGACGAGATGATCCGCGTCTGTGCCGAAGCTGGGGTCGTACTCGCGGTGAACCATCAGCTCCGGTCGAGCGGTCCGGCGCGCAAGGCGAAGGAGATGATCGAGGCGGGCGCCATCGGCCGCGTCACGCACGTGCGGCTTCGGCAAGCGCACGACTGGGGTGGCCTGGGCGTGCGGCCATCGTTCACGACGCGCGCCAGCGCCGGCGGGGGGACGCTGCTCGACAACGGCTGCCACTTGGCCGACCTTGCCCGGTTCTTCGGCGGCCGCGTCGAAGAGGTCTTCGCGCGCATGGCGACCCTGGCGTTCCCGGTGGAGCTCGAGGACACCGCCCACATCAGCCTTCGCTTCGACGACGGTGCGCTCGGCGTCATCGAGACGGCCTGGACCGCCACGGGATGGGAAGAAGGCTTCTGGATCTACGGCACCGAGGGGGCGCTCGAGAGCACCAACCGCTACGGCCCACCGACCTTGCGTCACGCCTACCGCGGTTCTCCCGGCGGGACCTGGGACACCACCGACGTGACCACCTTCGCCTTCACCGGCGCGCCGCCTCACACCCGCCATGTGATGGCCTTCGTCGACGCCCTGACGGGCGAAGGGCCGGTCGTGTGCGGTGGTGAGGACGGGCGCGAAGCGGTGCGCATCATCCTCGCGGCGTACGCGAGCGCGACCGACGGGACGCCCGTGAGGTTACTCGACGCGCCCGAGACGCTCGTCGCTTCCAACCCCGGCTAGCATGGCGCCATGACCTTCGAGGCGTTCCAGGCCATGGTCGAGGAGATGGTCGAGGAGATCCCGGAGACCTTCCTTCGCGGGCTGCAGGGCGTGCATGTGCTGCCCGACGCGCATCCGGAGGACGACTACGACGAGGTCTTCCGACTGGGTGAGTACCTCGACCCTGGACCGGCCGACTTCCTGGGCGCCGGCGAGGGTCTGGGCAGGCACATCGCGATGTACTACGGCTCGTTCGTGGAGGTCGCCAAGGACGACCCGGACTTCGACTGGGAAACCGAAGTCTGGGAGACGCTCACGCACGAGTTGCGGCACCACGTCGAGTCGCTCGCGGGGGAAGACTTCCTCGTCCAAGAGGACGTCTCCGATGC
>CAZOTV010000007.1:0-4587 GCA_964582795.1 uncultured bacterium | reverse complement strand
CCTGGGACAATCGCCCAATACCCGAGCGACTCACTCAGGTATCGGGCGCGTCCCCGACCCACTCCCCACCGCGCCCCCGAAGGGAACCGCATGCTGTCTCGTGTCTTCACCACGGCTCGCGCCCACGTCTGGGTCGCTCGCGCCGTGCTGGCGTTCACCCTCCTCGTCGGCGTCGCACACGCCCAAAGCGAACTCAACATCTACACCTCCCGCCATTACGACTCGGACGCGTTGTTGTACGACATGTTCGAGGAAGCCACCGGCATCCACGTGAACGCCATCCAGGGTGGCGAGGACGAACTGATCGAGCGCCTCCGGAGCGAGGGACGCAACAGCCCGGCCGACCTGTTCTTCACAGCCGACGCCGGGCGCCTGTGGCGCGCCGAGCAGGCCGGCCTCCTGCAGCCGATCCGGTCCGCCACGCTCGAGGCCGCCATCCCCGCCAACCTTCGCCACCCGGAAGGCTTGTGGTTCGGCCTCTCCCGTCGGGCGCGCGTCATCGTCTACAACCGCGCGAACGTCGACACGCCGCCTGCGACGTACGAGGAACTCGCCGACGAAGCATGGCGAGGACGGGTCTGCGTGCGGTCCAGCAGCAACATCTACAACCAGTCGTTGGTCGCTTCGCTGATCGAGCACCTCGGCCCGGACGCGGCCGAGACGTGGGCCCGCGGCCTGGTGGCCAACTTCGCGCGCCAGCCCGAAGGTAACGACACGGCGCAGGTGCGCGCCGTCGTGGTCGGCCAGTGCGACGTGGCGGTCGTGAACCACTACTACCTAGCGCGCCTGCTCGCTTCCACCGACCCCGCCGACGCCGGCGTCGTGGACGCCGTCGGCGTGGTGTTCCCGAACCAGGATGGCCGCGGGGCGCACGTGAACATCAGCGGGGCGGGTGTGACACGCTCGGCCCCTCACCCGGAGAACGCCGTTCGCTTCCTGGAGTTCCTCGTCACGCCGGAAGCGCAGGCCGTCTTCGTGCGGGAGAACTACGAGTACCCGGTGGTGGAAGGCGTGCCGTTGCCCCAGGTGCTGGACGGTTTCGGCACGTTCGTGGCCGATCCACTCGACGTCGCGACGTACGGGCGCAACAACCCTTCCGCCGTGATGTTGATGGACCGCGTGGGCTGGCGCTAGCGTCCGCCGACGCACCGCGTGGGCTGGCGCTAGCGCCTACCCGAGCACGGGGCGCCCCGGGAACGGCCTAAGGCCCTATCCCGGGGCGCACTCGCCTTACTCGTCAATCACGTCCTCGCGTGCCCGCGATCGCGAAGCTGAGCAGGATCACCGGCACCATGCCCACCACGGCGACCGCCAGGGCGGGGCCGGCGGCTTGGGCGAGACGCTCGTCGCTCGCGAGCCGGTAGACCTCGACCGCCAACGTGTCGAAGTCGAACGGCCGCACGATCATGGTGGCGGGCAGCTCCTTCATCACCTCGACGAACACCATCAGCCCGGCCGTCAACAGGCTTCCCCGGAGCATCGGCACGTGCACGCGCAGCAGCGTCCGCCACGACCCCCGCCCCAGGCTCCGGGCGGCCTCGTCCATGCTGGGTGTGACCTTCGCGAGGCTCGCTTCGATACTGCTGAGCGACACGGCGAGGAAGCGCACCAGGTAGGCGAACACCAGCGCGGCGATGGTGCCCGAGAGAAGCAGGCCGCTCGACACCCCGAAGGTGCTGCGCAACCAGCCGTCGAGAGCGTTGTCGAACGCGCCCGCAGGCATCAGGACGCCGACCGCGATGACCGAGCCAGGCACGGCGTATCCCAACGCGGCCACCCGCGACGCCGCCCGGCTCGCAGGAGACGGCTGCAGCCGCACCCCGTAGGCGACCAGCAACGCCAGTACGACCCCGAGCACCGCGGTCAGGCTCGCCACGCTGAGGCTGTTCCCGGCCAAGCGCCAGAACCGCTGGTCGAAGCTGCTCGCGGGGTCGTCGAGGGCCATCCCCAGCAGCACACCGGTCGGCAGCAAGAACCCCAGTACGATCGGCACCAAACCGAGCACCAGGGCAAGGGCGCCGCGCCAACCGGACAGTCGATGGCTCGGCAGGTGGTCACCGCGCCCGCTCGGGGTGTCGTACCGTCTTCGCCGGCGTGACCAGCGCTCGACGACGATCAGCACCAGGATGAAGATCATCAACACGGCAGCGAGTTGCGCGGCGGCCGTACGTGAACCGAAACCGAACCAGGTGCGGTAGATGCCGGTCGTGAACGTGGACACGCCGAAGTGCTGCACCGCACCGAAGTCTCCCAGCGCCTCCATCGACGCCAGCGCGATCCCACCCACGAGCGCCGGGCGCGCCAGCGGCAGCGCCACGCGGAAGAACGTCGCCCACGGCCCCTTACCGAGCGAGCGACTAGCCTCCAGCACCGAGACCGACTGCTCCATGAACGCGGTGCGCGCAAGCAGGTAGACGTAGGGGTAGAACGACAAGGTCATCACCACGACGGCCCCGCCCAAGGACCGGACGTCCGGGAACGGGTACTGACCCGGCGCGAGCGCGTACGTCGACCGGATCCATGTCTGCACCGGCCCGTAGACGTCGAACAGGTCGGTGGTCACGTAGGCGAGCAGGTAGGCGGGCATCGCCAGCGGCAACAACAGGGCCCACTCGAGCAACGCCCGCCCCCGGAAGCGCGTCATCGTCACCAGCCACGCGCTGGCCGTGCCCGTCACCGCCACACCGAAGCCGACACCCAACGTCAGCAGCACCGAGTTGCGTACGTACTCGGGCAACACCGTCGCACTCAGGTGCCGCCAGATCTCGCCCGTTGGCACGGCCAGGCTCGCGACCACCACCAGCACCGGGACCGCCAGCAGACCCGCGACGGTCACCACAAGGACGCTCCAGAACCTCGAACGCCGCGGCGGACCGTGCGAACGGCGTGGGCGGAAGGGATGGAACGGTGTTCGCACGGCGCACCCAGCCTACCCTGCTTCTCCTACCGGCGCGGTAGGGTATCTGGTATCGTCATGCCCGGAACGACGCCCCCCACCACGCTCCCTACGGCGGGCCGCTCGGATCGAGTGGCGGCGGCGGGTCGGCCCAGCGCGCCCATGACCGAGCCTCCACCCCGCGAATCCCACGGCCCTGAAGCGCGGCGGCAGCCCGTGGTGCGCATCTCGTCGGTCGAGAAGCGCTTCGGGAGCCAAGGTCCCGTCGCCGTGCGGTCGTTCGACCTCGAGGTGCAGCCGGGCGAGATCCTCTGCCTGCTAGGCCCATCGGGATGCGGCAAGACCACGTTGCTGCGCCTGATCGCAGGCTTCGAGGCGCCGGACCAAGGACGGGTCGAAGTCGGCGGGCGTGTCGTCGCCGGCGACGGCGTGTGGGTGCAGCCGGAGCGGCGGCGCATCGGCTTCGTGTTCCAAGACTTCGCGCTGTTCCCGCACATGTCGGTGCTCGACAACGTGGCGTTCGGACTTCCGGGGCGCTCCCGCGCGGAGCGGCGCGAACGCGCCGCGAAGGTGCTGGCGTTGGTGGGTCTTACGGTCTTCCAGCAGCGCTTCCCACACCAGCTCTCCGGGGGGCAGCAGCAGCGTGTCGCGCTCGCGCGCGCCATCGCCACCGAGCCCCACCTGCTCCTGCTCGACGAGCCTTTCAGCAACCTCGACGCCGCGCTCCGCGGTGCGACCCGCGACGAGGTCAGGAGCATCCTGAAGCGTACCGGCACCACCGCGGTGATGGTCACTCACGACCAGGAAGAAGCGTTGTCGGTGGCCGACAGGGTCGCGGTGATGCGGGCAGGTCAGCTCGAGCAGCTCGGCACGCCGGAGGAGGTCTATCTCGAGCCTCGCACGGCGTTCGTGGCCGGCTTCCTGGGTCGAACGAACCTCCTGCGCGGGATCGCGGACGGTACGCGCGCCCAGACGCCACTCGGTCGAGTACCGCTGGCCCGACCCGCCGCCGGACGCGTGGTGCTATCCGTTCGGCCGGAGCACGTGACGCTCGAGCGACTCGAGGCGCTCACGCAGGACAGCGGCGAGCAGGTCCCACGGCTCGAGGTGATCCGCCGCGAGTTCAAAGGCCATGACGTGACCTACGAGTGTCGACTACTGCGCGACGCTGGTGTGCTCGGCGCCGACGGCGAGCCGTCCACCGAGCCGGTCGCGGACGAGCGCATCCTGGTGAACACCACGGCGGACTGCCCCGTTCGCGAGGGCGACACCGTCACGGTGCAGGTCCTCGGCCCCGCGGTTCCGCTCGAGCTCGGGCCTCGCACGCCGGACTGACGACCTCGGTCGCCGGCTTCTGGTTCGCGCCGTCAGTCGGCGACGAACGACACGACCGCCGTCCACCAGTCCGGCGAATCGGACCGCAGCCGCTGCGCCGCCGTCTCCGCCTGCTCCTCGTCCGTCGCCAACCCGAAACACGTAGGGCCGCTGCCCGACATCGCCACGCCTAGCAGACCCGCCCGCCGCAACGACGACAGCACCTCGCGTAGCTCGGGACGCAAGCGCAGTACGCCGGGTTGTAGCGCGTTCGACCAACCGGGATCCTCGCCGGCTTCGAGGCGTGCGAGCACCTGCTCGACCCGCAACCGCGGACTGAACCCGACCAGCGCCTCGTACGCCTCACGCGCGGAGAC
>CAZOTV010000006.1:12002-68269 GCA_964582795.1 uncultured bacterium | reverse complement strand
GCGGCTGGAGGTGGTACGGACGTCGAGCCCTTCGAGCGCCAGACGACGCGCCAGTTCCTCGGCGACACTGAAGTTCCCCCCTTTGGAGGCGGAGAAGTCGCCGACGAACAGCACGCGCAAGGCGCCCTCGTGCGTCACCGGTAGAACTCCCGGTACCACGCCACGAACCGCTTCACGCCCTCCTCGAGCGGCGTCGCCGGTCGGAACCCGACGTCGCGCACAAGGTCGTCGACGTCAGCGTAGGTCGCGGGTACGTCTCCCGGCTGCAGCGGGAGGAAGTTCTTCTCGGCCTGCTTGCCGAGCTCCGTCTCGAGGATCTCGATCAGGCGCATCAGTTCGACGGGCTGGTTGTTGCCGATGTTGTACAGACGGTACGGCGCGTTGCTCGTGCCGGGGTCGGGGTCCGCGCCGCTCCAGTCCGGGTCGGCGGTGGCGGGCCGGTCCGCGACACGCACGACGCCCTCGACGATGTCGTCGATGTAGGTGAAGTCGCGGCGCATGTCGCCGTGGTTGAAGACGTCGATCGGCTCGCCGGCCAGGATCGCCTTGGTGAACAGGAACAGGGCCATGTCGGGTCGCCCCCACGGCCCGTACACGGTGAAGAACCGCAGGCCCGTGGTGGGGAGGCCGTAGAGGTGCGCGTACGTGTGCGCCATCAACTCGTTCGCCTTCTTGCTGGCCGCGTAGAGCGACAGCGGGTGATCGACGTTGTGGTGCACGGAGAAGGGCGTCGTCGTGTTGGCGCCGTAGACCGAGCTCGACGAGGCGTACACGAGATGCCGAACGTCGTGATGCCGGCAGCCCTCGAGCACGTTCGCGAAGCCGACGAGGTTGCTGTCGACGTATGCGCGGGGGTTGACCAGCGAGTAGCGCACGCCTGCCTGGGCGGCCAGGTTGACGACGACCTGCGGCTTCTCGCGCTCGAACACGCGCTCGAGTGCAGGGGCGTCGGCCAGGTCGATCTCGTGGAAGCGGTGGTTCGCGTGTCGCTCCAAGCGAGCGAGTCGGGCGCGCTTCAGGCCGACGTCGTAGTAAGGGTTCACGTTGTCGATCCCCACCACTTCGTCGCCGCGGTCGAGGAGGCGCTCGGCCAGGTGATAGCCGATGAAACCGGCCGTGCCGGTCACCAAGTACCGCGTCATGCGGTCACCGGGTTTCGCGTCATGTCGGATGCTCCTTCTCTGGCTCCGGCGCCCGTGGCTCTGCGCCCGCGGCTCGTCACCCTCGTAGGGGCGTCGTCGAACCCGTCAGGGGCGCGGCCCCCGGCGTCAGAGACTCCAGTAACGCGTGCCTTCGGGGAGGGGCGTGTCGCGCAGCGCCGACTTCACGTCGATGACGATGCCGCCCGGCGCGAGCAACGACGGCGCCTGGGTGGCGAGGCGCTCGAGATAGGTGGCGTGCGGCACGGCGAGAACGAGCGCGTCGAGATCCTTCAGATCGGACCAGTCGCAGAGGCGTATCCCGTACTCCTCCAGCGCTTCCTCGGCGTCGGCGCGCGCGTCGTGCACCAGCGCTTCGATGCCGTAGTCGCGCAGTTCGTCGAGGATATCCGGCACCCGGCTGTTGCGCAGGTCGGGAACGTTCTCCTTGAACGTGAGGCCCAGTACCGCGACGCGGGCCTGGCGGATGGGGCGATCGCCCTCGGCCAGCAGCTTGATGAGCTTCTGCGCCACGAACGCGCCCATGCCGTCGTTGATGCGCCGCCCCGCCAGGATGACGTGCGGATGGTAGCCGACCTCCTCGGCCTTGGTGGTGAGGTAGTACGGGTCGACGCCGATGCAATGACCGCCCACCAGGCCGGGCCGGAACGGCAGGAAGTTCCATTTCGTGCCGGCGGCCTCGAGGACGGCCATCGTGTCGATCCCGAGTCGGTCGAAGATGATGGCGAGTTCGTTCATCAGCGCGATGTTGAGGTCGCGCTGGGTGTTCTCGATGACCTTGGCGGCTTCCGCGACCCGGATGCTCGGCGCCTTGTGGATGCCGGCCTCGATGATCGCGTCGTACACCGCGGCCACGCGCTCCAACGTGACCTCGTCCTGGCCCGCGACGACCTTGACGATGCGCGTGAGCGTGTGCTCCTTGTCGCCGGGGTTGATGCGCTCGGGCGAGTAACCGAGCGTGAAATCGACGCCGCAGCGCAGACCGGAGATCCTCTCCAAGATCGGACCGCAGATCTCTTCGGTGACGCCGGGATAGACGGTCGATTCGTACACCACCACGGCCCCGGGTTCGAGCGCCCGCGCGACCGTCTCGGTGGCGGAACGCACCGCCCGCAGGTCGGGTCGCCGGTCGACGTCGATGGGCGTGGGCACGGCGACGACGTAGAAGGTGGTGCCCGCCAGGTCGCCCGGGTCGGAACTGAAATGAACGTTCGTGGCGGCGAGTTCGACGGGGTCCGCCTCACCGGTAGGGTCTTCGTGCCGCCTGAGGCGTTCGATCTTGCGTCGGTCGATGTCGAACCCGACCACGTTCGCGAACCGGCGAGCGAACGCCAGCGTCACGGGTAGGCCGACGTACCCCTGACCGATCACGGCGATCCGTTCTGCGGTCGGGTCGGGAACGGCCGGTCGGCGCTCGACCGGGTCGTCGGCGACAGGATGGCGGATGTCGGAGGAGGGAGACACGGTGAGATACCAACCTTTCGAGACGCCTCGTGACGCTCCGCGAGGCTCCCGCCCACCACTCTAGGGGAGCAGCGACGTTCGCCGTGAATGATCGGTCACGGACGGTGCCGATATGATGCAGCCGTGTTCGCTCGAGGCACCAGGCTGCGTTGTGCAGCTTCGATCGCACTGGCCGCGCTCCCGTTGGCCGCGTGCGCCCCACCTGGCGTACAGCGCGCCGAACGGCCGGTTCTCGACGGGCCGCTCCGCGCGGTGCCGTACCCGAGGGAAGCTGCCGGCGTCACCGAGATCGACGCTAGCGGGTGCCGGTTGGTGAGTGGGCCGGAGGCAGCCGGTGTGGAAGCATCGCCACCGATGCTGAGAGCCCCGACGGCGCCCCTTCCGATGCGGGGCAACCCGGCGTTCTCGGCCGCAGCGCTGCCCGAGGCGGAGCGGTGCTGGTACGAGGAACTGTGGCGCGTCATCCAGGACGAGTCGCGCAACCGGCAAGTCACCTCGCGCGCCGGAAGCGACGACCTCTACACGTACGCACGTCCGTTGCACACGCACTTGGTGGCGTTGATGACGGCGTTCCGCCTGACCGGCGACCTGAACTTGCTGGACGAGGTCGACCGCCTCGCGCAGCACATGCGCGCCCAGCTCGACGACTCCTGGCGCGGGCCCGCGTTCGGAGACCCGAAGGGTATCGACGGCTACCTCAACTGGGTGTGGGGACAGTCCGCCGCGCAGTACCGGGGCCGCGATGAGCACGAGATCGACGAGATGCGGACGCACGCCGTGGTGGCGCAGTTCGCCTACGCGTTCCGGGCGAACGCCGACCTGTCCAGCCCGCACGGCATCGACTACGCCGAGCGCGCCGAGTTCTGGACGACGTACCTCCGCGATCACTTCGAAGCGAAGTGGCGCGAGCGCAACGACGCGCCGTGGCCGACGTTCCCGTTCCTCAGCCGACCGCATATGCACGAGACGGTGACGTTCATCCGCTACCACCACTACATGTCGTTGCTCACCGGCGAGGAAGCGTACGCGCGCGAGGCGGAGCGGCTGACGGGCATCGTCTTCGGCAACATGCGAACCGTGTCCACCCCCGACGGTCCCGCGCTGGTGTGGCCGCGAAGCGTCCTCTCGCTGGGGGGGAGCCTCGAGTACCTGATGCCCACCACGTACGGACGGTACGTCGTGTCCGACACCGTGGACCTCTACCTCGAGCAGGTCGAGGGCTGGAGCGCCGATGTGGTCGAGAAGGTCGCGCGAATGCTGACCGAGTTCGTGATCGACGACGGCGCGGCGTCGTTCGCGCGGGACATCGGCGGCGGCGTCGCCCGGGCGGGCATCCCACCCGCGCCGACCAGTTGGTCGCGATTCACCGACGACAAGTACGTCATCAGCCCCTACGCCCTGGTCGGGGCATGGGACGACACCGGGAAAGCGAGCGCGGTGGCGACGGAAGCGTATGCCGGCGCGGGCAGTCGGCTGCGCGACGTGTTCATCCCGGTCGGGAAGCTCCTGGAACTGGCCCGCGCGACAGGCGGCTGAGGTAGGCGCGGTACGCCTCGATCACGAGGTCCGCGTCGTACTTGCGGGTGCTCTCCTTCAAACGCGCGCGATCGGGCGGGCGTTGCAGGGTTCGTTCGAGCGCGTCGGCAAGGGCGTCCGCGTCACCGACGGGCACGAGCTCACCGAGCGCTCCGCCTTCCAGCACCTCGGCCGGTCCGCTGGGACAGTCGGTGGCCACCGCAGGACAACCACACGCGAGCGCTTGTACCAGCGCGCCAGGTAAGCCCTCGAGGCGTGAGGCCGCCGCGAACACGTCGGCGCGTGCCATGTAGGCGTACGGGTTGGCCTGGAAGCCCGCCAGGTCCACGTCAGCGGCAACGCCAAGTTCCTCCGCCAGCGCCGCGATGCGCGGTCGCTCCGGCCCTTCGCCCAAGACCAGCAAGCGCGCAGGCATGCGTGAGCGCAGTCGCGCGAACGCGCGCACCAAGGTGGGGTAGTCCTTGCGCGGCGTGAGGCTTCCTACCGCGAGCACCACGGGAACGTCGGCGCCCAACCACGGGTGGCCCGGGTCTTCGGTCGCGAACGCCTGCATCTCCGACGTCACCACGGGGTTGTAGAGCGTCGCGATCCGGTCGCGCGGCACCCCCATCACATCCACCACGGCGTCGGCGACGCCGGCGGAGACGGCGATCACGCCGTCGGCCCGGCGGTACAGGCGCCGCATCGCCCAGGCGGCGAGCCGGCTCTTCGGCGAGTTCCAGTGCTGGGGACGCGCTTGGGGCGTGTTCGCTTCGCGGATGACGACGGGCAGGCGACGATCGGCAAGCGCCCGCGCGATCAGCGCGACCACGCTCGTGTGGGGAAGGGTGCTGACCAGCACTTGGGGCCGTTCCCGCCGAAGGTAGCCCGTCAAGGCCGGGAGGTTGCGAACGACGCCGCCGCCTCGTAATGGAAGGACGCGCACCTCGTGCGAGACCTCACGCAAGTACGGGCCGCTGGCGTCGGCCAGCACCAGGTCGACTCGGACCCCGTGGCCGGCAAGGCCGTTGGCCAACACCACCATCATCCGTTCCGCGCCGCCACCGTGGAGGTCGGCCAGGAACAGCGCGACGTGCCGGACGCCGCCTTCTACGTCCTGCGCCGGGTCGTCGCCTTCAGGACCCGGCATCGTCTCGATCCGGCTCCGGGCGACCTTCGTCCACCACCACCACGCCACGACGGGTGTTGCCGCCGAGGCGCGCCAACGCGCCCTCGCCTGCGTCTACACCCGTGTCCGTTCCTTCGCCCGCGCCGCGCGCTGTCAGGACGTACGCCATCACCAGCAGCATCATCCACGTCAACCGACCCCCATACGACACGCGCGCCACGTCCATGAGGAGCGTCACGAAGATGATGGCGAGTACGACCCACGCCACGCGTCTACCGGCCATGAGGGCGCTCACGGCCCGCGCCGCGAGCACGGCGTACAGCAGGTAGAACGAGATCAGGCCGATGACGCCGAAGTTGGCGAGGATCTCGGTGTAGTTGTTGTGAGAGTACGTTCCGTAGAGACGGTTGGCGTACCGGAACTGGTCGATCCCGTAGCCGGCGACGGGGCGCTCCCACCAGAGTCGCAACGCCTCCACGATCATGCCACTGCGCTTCCCGGTCTCGCGCCCTTCGAGCGTGCCCTCGAGGCGTTGGTAGAACGTCAGGTCGCCGAGCGGCTCGACCACCGCGCCGCCGTACTCGATCACACCCCACGCCGCGAACGGTAGGAGCAGCAGCAGCGTGGCCGTGGTCAGGCTCGAGCGCTTCAAGCGGAATCGCAGCTGCTCGAGCAGCAACAGCACGTACGTGAGCCAAACGAAGAGCATCTTGCGACTGCCGCTGGTGACGGTGGCCACCACGAACAGCGCCAACGCTGCGATCTGCGCCCAGCGGTTCCTGCCCAGCGCGAGAAGCAGCAAGAAGGCCGTCATCGACAGTTGGATGGCGAGCGCGTTGGCGTTGCCGACCAACCCGACCGAGCGCGCCTCGCCCAACGCGTACGTCTGGATCAACGCGACCGCACCTTGCACCGACGCCCCGACGGCCGCCGTGATCGCGAGGACCCGTAACCGCGCGCCGTTCTGGAGCGCGATCCAGACGATCGTGGCGCCCATGACGTCCACCACCAGGCCGATCGCGCTGACGAGGGCGCTCCCATGCTCGACCGACCAGAGCACGCTGGCGAAAGCGTAGGCGGTGAACACCCAAGCGAGCGGGACCATCAGGTCCCAGCGCAACACGAGGGGACGGTGGTTGCTGCGCAGCAACAGCGCCACCGCCATCAACCCGACCGTCAGGTGAACGGACCGGGAGAGGCCGGGAAGGCTCGACACCACGAACGTCGCCAGTACGAACAGGACGACGGTGGCCTCGACGAACGCGTCCCGCTCTACCGGGCGGCGCTCCGTGAGGGCGGGCGTGAGCCGCACGGGTCCGATCACGTCGTCATCACCTTCTCTGCGCCCGGGTCGTGCGGCTCGGGCCCGCGTGGTGGCGGACCGACGTGGGAGATCGTGTAGCGCCGCTTTCCGCTCGGGCCCGGGGCGATGGCGTCGACGCGCTCGACGTCCACACGACAGCTGGTGCCCATCGTCTCACGCACCTTGGCCGCGGCGCTCGCGAGCTCGGCGTCGAGGTCGGCCGCGTTCGCCTGGGGCGCCGGCACGATGCGGAGTACGAGGTGGTCGTACGCCTCCTGGACGATCTGGAACTGAGCGACGCTGGGCATCCGGTAGAACATCCGAGTGAAGTATCCCCCGTAGACCTGCTTGCCGTCGCGGGTGTAGAAGATGTCGGTCACGCGGCCCGCGATCTCTGTCAGGCGCGGCCATGCGATGTCGCCCAGCGGCCCGGGCGCCATCCTCGCGGCGTCGCCGATGCGGTACCGGATCAGCGGCATGGCGCGGTTCGTGAGGAGCGTCACGACGACGTCGCCGATCTCGCCGGCGGGCACCGGGTTCCCGGACGCGTCGACGATCTCGACCAGGTGGGTCCGAGGCGAGACGAGCATGCCCATGCCGTCCCCGTTCTCGCACGCGATGTCCCCCACCTCGCGCGAACCGTAGCGGTCGAACACGCGGGCGCCGAAGACGCGCTCGATGGTGGCGCGCATGTCCGGTTCGAGGTTGGTGGCCGAGGTCATGATGGCTTCGGGAGGCACGACCTTCAGGCCTGCGTCATCGATGAATCGCGCCCACTGGTAGATGCTCTGAGCGTACGCGAGCACGAGCTCGGGCCGGAACGCGTTGTACGTCTCGGTGTAGGCGCGCATGTCCGCTTCGGTCATGTGGAAGGCGTTCAGGGCGATCTCGTCGCGCAGCCAGGCGCCCACTCGGCTCGCGATCGATCCCGCACGCTGCGCGAGGTCTTTCTCCGAGCCCCACAGCAGCAGCGTCCTTGCGCCCGGGCGGATCCCGGCCCAGGCGTTGAAGAGGATCTTGGTCGCCATCTTCCAGTCGTGAACCGCGCGGTCTTGCAGGAATCGCACGGGCTCGCCGGTCGAGCCGCCGGTGGTGTTCGTCCGGAGACCGCGTGGGTCCGCGTCGTCCGCCCGGAGTTCGTCGAAGTGCTCGCGAAGCGTCGCTTTCTCCAGGATCGGGACGTCGGCGAAGCGTTCGAGTCGCACGGTGCCGCGCTCGACCACACCGGCCTGCGACAGAACCCGTCGGTAGTAGGGGACGTGCTCGTGAGCGTGGAGCAGCGCCGTCTCCAACATCGCCCGCTGGCGGCGCTCTACTTCCTCGGCTCCGTAGCGCTGGAAGCGCTCGAGCTCGCGAAGGCACGCGATCGCGGAGCCGCCGGCGGCCAGGCGGGCCATCCACAGAGCGCCCTTGATCCGGTTCATCGGGGGGCCCGGCCGACGAGCATGCGGCGCAACGACACGACGTGGCGCCAACGCGGCAGTTTCGGCGCGGCCACGTACCCTGCCAGCGTGTGGCGTAGTTTGCCCCAACGGTACGCCCGCCGGTAGCGATCCGCGTAGGCCGCGTCGGTGCCGACGGCCAACCGCGCGGCGCGCGGCAGGCCGGCGGAGAACCGGAGAGCATGGCCGTCGAAGGCGAGGGCACGCACGGTCACGCGGTTGGAGGTGGGGTTCCAGGTGACCGCAAGGGATCGTCGGTTCCACGGGTACGACCGCGAGACCTTGAGCCCCTGCGACACGCCGTTCGCGTCGAAGTACGACGGCGAGCGGTGGGCCGGGAAGATCGCGTTGCCCAGGCCGTAGAAGATCGTCTTGCCGTGATGCACCTCGAACGGTTGCACGCAGTGCGCGTGGTGCCCGATCACCAGGTCGGCGCCGGCGTCGGCGATGGCGCGCGCCTTGGCGACGTCCTCGGGCGACGGCAGGTGCACCTGCTCCGCGCCCCAGTGAAGGTGCACGACGATGCGGCGGGCGCCGTCGCGCCTCGCCGCTTCGATATCGCTCCGGATCCGCTCGAGGGAGAGGGGCGCGACCCCCGGGCGTTCACCCTCCGCGAAGACGGGCGTGGCGGTCGGGCACACGTAGCCCATGAAGGCGATCTCGTAACCGTCGTGCTCCAGGCGCAATGGGTTGTGGTAGTCGTCCGCTTCGGTTCCCACCCCGAACCATCGCACACCGCGCTGCTCGAGGTGAAGGACGGTGTCGTCCAGGCCCTCCGCGCCGTAATCCATGGTGTGGTTGTTCGCCAGGCAGGCGGCAACGGGCGGAACGGGGAACGTCTCGTCGAAGTGACGAGGATCGGTTCGCAGGTTGATCTTCCCGGGGTGCCCGCGCGTGCGCATCGTGAGGGGAGCCTCGAGGTTGCACACCACGCTGCCTGGCAACTCGGCCTCGACCTTCACGGGTCGAGTCAGGAAGACGTCGCCTAGGAACGTGATCACGGCCTCACCGCGCGCTCGCCCGCGGCTCCAGCCTCGCGCCGATGCGACCGCGAAGGTGACGTACCAGCGTCTGCACGACGAAGCGCGTGTTCCTGGGGTCGAAGACGAGGCCCGCCATCGCCCACCAAGCGTTCTTGGCGATCTCCGCGCGGTCGTCGGCAGCCAGGGCGAAGGCGAAGGTCCTCGCAGCCGTGCGGTGCCGCAGCCTCCGGTCGGCGCGGATCCGTTCGGCGTACTTCTCGGCGAACAGACGGCCCCCCTCCAGCTTCTTGGCGGCGTTGGTGGAGATCCGACCGGCCGGCCCGCGGCGGATGTGCGCCAGCACCTCGTCGACGTAGTCGAACGTCCAACCCTCGGCCAACCGCACGAACAGCTCCATGTCCTGTAGCGCCGGGAACCGCTCGTCGAAACCGCCGACAGCGTCGAAGGCTTCGCGACGCACGACCACGACCGACAGGCCGCCGACGAAGTTCCGGTAGAGCGCTTCCTCCAGTACCCGGCCGCGGACCTTCGGGCGCGTGGAGTAGAGGACGCGCCCTGCGTCGAAGTCGTACTTGGCGTGCCCGGTGTAGACCAGCCCGAGTTCCGGGCCGGAGTGTGCGATCAGCTCGCGCACGCGCTGAAGGCGCGTCGGCAGCCAGGTGTCGTCGTCGTCCAAGAACGCGATCCAGCGTCCGCGTGCGCGCTCGGCTCCGGCATTACGGGTCCCGGCGCCACCATGCGCATGGTCGTTCACCAGGTAGGTGATGGGCAGGTCCTCGAAGGACTCGACGAGAGCGCGGGTCGCCGTCGACCCTGCGTCGTCCACCACGATGACCTCGAGGTCTCGCTCGGTCTGGGCACGAACGCTCTCCAGCGCCTCACGCAACGTGCCGTCTCGATCGCGGGTGGGGATCACGACGGAGAAGAACGGTACGGTTGCATGGGGAGATGACGACGACACGACTGGACTCCTGGTCGGTTGCGTCGGTCTGCATCGGTTGCCGACCGAACCACAGTCTAGGCGTTGGGCGGTCTGCTCGCAGGCACTCGGTCACATGACGAGCGGTGTCCGCAGCATGCCGGTTCCCGACGCGGCGCCCGCCGCGAGGACGATGCTCGCGGCGGGCGCACGCTACCGCCGTAGGGGTACGGGAAGGTGAGCGGTTCTCAGCGAGAGGCCACGGTGGCTTGCCCCTCGAACGCCTCCTGCAGGAAGATGCCGGCGGCCAGGTAGACGGTCCGCGGCGAGTCGACGCCGCCGAGGCGCTCGAGGACACGGTACGTGACGTCCCGCACGCGGCCGGTGTCGTCCCATGCGGTGATCAGCGCGTACGGGCTGGCCTCGAACTTGTAGATCTCCATGCGGCTCCAGCTGGGGTCGCTGCGGATCCCTGCGCGGCTCACGCCGCCGCCGATGTCGGAGGCGAACCAGTCCGTACTGCTCGTGGCGTGATCTTCGTCGATGACGAACTCGGAGAAGGTGCGCGCGAAGCCGCCGACGACCTCGGGGTTCGCCCAGCGGTGGAAGCCCTCGAGGTGGAACTCGACGACGTCGCCGTAGACGTAGCGCGCGTACGTCGTGGGGTGCAGGTAGTCCGCCGAGCCGCCTTCGCTCAGGATGCTGCGGGTCCACACGTAGGCCGGGCCCTCGGCGGTGTTGGTGGTGTGGATCTCGTCGTTCCAGATCACGTCCGCCATGCGTTCGGCTTCCATCGAGTAGCCGGACTCGCCGGTCAGCAGGCCCATGTAGTAGTGCCACTTCAGCCACGAGTGGTACGTGTGCGTGTGCGGGCGGATCATGATCGGGAACCCGGTAGGTTGGTTCTCGCGCTCGCGCCACTTGGCTTCGAAGTCGTTCTGCAGGTAATCGGTCCAGAAGTCGGCGTGCGCCCCGTACGCGCGGCCGGCCGGGCTGGCCAGGTCACGGTTGACGTGGAGCGCGTACGCGGCGCTCGCCACGAGCGCGTGCGTCTTCATCTCGTCGAGCTTGTTGGTGTCCTTGCCGGTGTAGCTGTTCTCGTCGTTCCGCCACACCCAGTTCAGGTAGCCGTCGCGGGTGCCGTCCGTGCCATCGATGGTGCCGCGCCATGAGTCGGCCAGCTCGTCTCGCATGATCTCGAGCAGGCGGTCGACTTCGTCGAGCAGGCGCAGGTCGCCCGTTACGCGGAAGGCGATGAGCAGCGTCTGCATGTGCGTGTGAAGCTGGCGTGCGTAGGTGTAGAGGTTGTCGCTGGCCGCCCAGCGCGCGGGGTCTTGACTGCTGCCCGGGTTCTCGATGGCGGCCCAGAGGCGCTTGTACCAGAGCTGCGCGTCACTGGGCAGGTCCGAGATGCGGAAGTCCGGGTTACCGCGAAGGTCGGAGTCGGTCGGAGCCGGTGTCGGCTTCGGTGTGGGGCTCGGGTTCGGGCCGGGGGCCGGATGCGGAGCACCCACGAACGCCTCGAGGTCGTTGGCGTCGACGCCAGGGTCCGATGTCACGGCGAGCACGTCGATCTTGAGGCCGGGTTCGGCGTGGCGCAAGGCGATGCGATGGCTGCCTGCCGCGAGCTGCGCGGTGTCGACGCGAACCCAGACGTAGGCGCCGAGACGGTCGGGGAAGACCCGCCGCATGTCCCCGTCGAGGCCTAGGTAGATGGCGTCGCCGGAGTAGGACTCGGCGCGCATGCGCGCCCAGAGGGTGAGCTCGGTGTCGCTAGTGACCGCCAGCGGCAGGTAGGCGTCCTCGTCCACGGCCATCGCCGTGGAGACGACGTCCTCGATCTGGAGAACGGAGCCGCTCACGCTCTCCGCATCGGATACGACGGTGACGGCTGCCGTCGCGATGACGGCGTCGGAGGCCGAGTACGTGATGACCGGCCGCGCGGTGTCCGTGGTGCCGCCTAGAGGTGTGCTGCATGCGCCCAGGAAGAAGAGGAGAAGAAGGAGAGGAAGGTAGCGATGCAGGGACGTCCGGGTGTTCGAGCGTGGATGACGCTCCATGAGGTGGTGCATGGACTTGGATGCCCCTCTCGAGAAGCCGACGCGGTGACCGCGTCACGTGAAGTGGTTTGAGAGGGCAACGCAAGTCGCCGCTCTCGCCAGCCGGTTGCGCCACTGACTCCACTCACCCAAGGCGCCCAAATGAAGGATGAGTTTCTTCGTCGCTGGGGAGAACGACGCCTCCCCTTACGGGTTTGTGAGCATCGTAGCGGTCGTGGCGTTCGGGGCCTATGCGAAATTGCATCTCGCCTCGAAGCACGCACCTCCCGATGACCTCCCGTCTTGTCGGTGGGGTGACGAACCTCCACCGCTGGAGCGACCATACCTACCCTTCCTATGTCGATTTTGAGCGGAAGATGATAATGATGAAAGATCTTTCACTCCGGCGATCGAGTGAGAGATCCTTCACATCGTCAGTCTGCTCGCTCGACCACCAGGGCCCAGTCCGAAGTGCGTGGGGCGCTCCAGTTCCACGCCGCGTCTCGCGGCATCGTCGGGGTGACGTCGGTCGTCTTGCCACTGCGCGTGTCGAGCGCCAGTACGCGACTCCCCGCGGACACCGGGGGCACGCGGACCACGGCGGTGGCCTCGCGGTACGCGACGGTCCGGCGTCCGGCATCGTCGCCCAACCACATCGTCCCGTCCGCCGCGCGCGTAGGCGTGCTGTCGACGGGCAACCGGTCGCGCCAGAACTCGCGGAACGCGATGAGTTGTCCGGGGGCAGGGTAAGCCGAGACACCGGCGTCCCAGTCGATTCCCCAGACCGACCCCGCCCCGCCCGCCATCGTCATGCGCCACATCGCCCGCCGGGTGGCGTCCATGGTCCACACGCCGTCCCGGCCGTAGAGGTACCGGCGTTCGAAGATCAGCGGCCGGCCGTTCGCGGCCTCGAGCTCGGAGAGCGTCAGATCGTATACGTCCAGTCCGTCCAGGCCCGGACGGGCGTCGCTGGAGGCGATGTCGAGCTGGTCGGACCCGAGATCGAACACGAGCGTGTCGCCTCGGCGCTCCTCGCGCGCAGTCAACGGATGGAACCAGCCCATGTGATCGTGCATGTACGTTGCCCACGAGCGTACTTGCGACGGCGTCGCCCACTCGTGCAGGTCGAAGCCGTACGCCATCGTCCAGTTCGGATACGCCGCCAACCGGGCCGCGATGTAGCGCTGCAGCCTCCTGTCCGCGGTCCCGTTGATGCCTGCCTCGGCGGTACCCGTGCCGACGTACCGCGGCGTCCAGCCGCGCTCGTCGTCGCCCCACAACCAGATGTGGACGAACATGTTCCGTGCCAACGCTCGCTCCAGGAACGTTTCGACCACGCGGAAGGTCGTCGGGTCGGGGTCGGTGGAGTCGTGCAAACGGTTGTCCTGGACGCCGAAGGCGAAGCCTTGGCCCAGCACGCCTACGAACAGAGCGTCGAAGCCGTTGGCCGCCGCCTCGTCCAGCAGCGCGTCGACGCGGTCCTCGAGCGCGGCGGGGTCCAGAGGCAACTGGGCGATGTTCTCAGCGGCGCTCCCGCCACGCATGAACACGTGATACGCCACGCCCTTCCGCGAGGCGTCGTCCGAACCGCTCGTCCCCGCGGTACGCACGGAGAGCTTGCCGCCGACGACGTCGAAGAAGCCCATCGCCTCGGGATCGTCGTTCGCCACGACTTCCACCGAACCGACGAGACCGTCGAGCGCGGGCACGTCGCTCACGCTCGTGTAGTGCCAGGTGCCGAGGCTCGTGCCCGTGAAGCGGAACCGGTACAGCAGACGACCACTTCCGGCTTCGCCGTCGAAGAACGCTTCCGTGGTGACGCTCTCGGCGCTCCCGGCATGCGTGAAGGTGATGCTGGCGACGGCGTCGAACGGGTTGCCAGGAACGGCCGGAACCTCGACGTCGAACGTGATCGGCTCGAACAACTCGGTTCGGCGGTCGGCGGGCTCGCCCTCGACAGGGTCCGCCGGGACATCACCGCGCAGCCATCGGTCGAGGTCCTCCTCGGTGGAGCCGGACCTGCCCGTCACGGCGAGGACGTCGAGGCGGACGCCCGGTTCGGCGTGGCGGATGGCCAGCCGGTGCGGTCCGGCCTCGAGGTCGTCCGTCGTCACGCGGATCCACCGGTACACGCCGTACTCGGGCGTGAAGACGCGCTCCAATCGGTCGTCGAAACCGAGGTACATGGCGTCGGCGTCGGACCCCTCCCCGCGCAGTCGCGCCCACAGCGTGTACGCGCCCGGCGCGTCCGTCTGGAACTCGACGAACGCGTCTGCTGCCGTGGCGGCAAGCGCCGAGGGAGCCGCTTCGGGCTGGGTGAGGACCCGGCCGCTCGCGCTCTCCGGGTCGTCGACGAGGACCATGGTGGACGCGCCGGTCAAGACGACCGTATCGGCGGGGAAGCCCGTGATGGCGGACGCAGACGGCGCCGGGTCAGGGAGGCTGCCGCAGGCTGCGAGGAGCGTCGTGAGGAATGTCGTGAGGACGAGGGTGGCGAAGCCCGCGACCGACCGATCACGGTGCTCGCGGACTAGTGAGAACGGTGCCTTCATGCGTGGTGCCCTTCCGTGTTGCGTGGCGCGTGTCTCGCCACGAGCCGAGGATCCGGAGAGGGCAACGCGAAGGCCACCTCTCTCGCCAGCCGGTTGCGCCACTGACTCCACTCACCCAAGGCGCCCAAATGGAGGATGAGCTTCTTCGTCGCTGGGGAGTTCGGTAGCCTCCCCACACGGGTTGTCGATTCAGGCTAGGCGCCCGTTCGGCAGCCGCTCCATGCGAATCCGCACGTCGGGCCCGGCCGGGCTCTTGCGTCGTTCGACACCCGCTCGTATCTGCGCGGCGGGGCCCTCGATGGGCCGCCGACCGCTCGGTGCACGCTACCCGCGGCGCATGTACTCATCGTTTGCCGCGGATGTGAACCATGTGCCGGATCGTTCCAGGCCGCTAGATGACTCCGTGGTGGCGGAAGAACCGGACCATCTGGGGGGTGCCGAGGTACGGGTGGTAGAGCTGCGTCGCGAGGGCGGGAGAGTGGTTGCCTTCGATGAGGACGATGTCGTCGTCCGTGACCACGACGTCCCACCCGACGTAGAGCAGCATCGGGAGGCACTTGACGACCTGGAGCAGCGTCGCCTTCACCTCGTCCCAGCGCGGCACGCGCGTGCCGGTGATGCGCGTCTTGCTGTCGGGGTGGTCGTGATACTCGGCGAAACCGGCGCCCTGTCGGTACGTCCACGAGGCGGAGGCGAAGGTGAGCGCTCCGGTCTCCAGGTCGATCCCCGAACGCAATCCCCCACGGGACACGTTGTCGGTCGGCGCCGACTTGGCGGTGCCGAAGCGGTGGATGGCCGCGGCGATGAAGGGCTCACCCGTGTCCACGTCGGTCATGGTGACGATCCGCATGGTGTTGACGGCGTCCGGGAAGATGGCGTGCGCGTACGGCCCCTGCCGGATCATCTCGGTCACGAGGCAGCCGTCCATCGAGGCCACCTGACGGACCGCTACTTCTTCGGGGACCGGGCGCTTGTCGAGATGGAACGCGCCGTCGACGACCTCCAGGCTGACGACGTGACGGCCCTCGGCTGCGTCGAGCGGTTTGATGACGAGCCCGCCGTACTCGCGGCACCAAGCCGCCACGCCGGCAGCGTCGGTCGCCGAGAACTCCGTTCGGAGCGGCGTCACCATGCCGCGCTCGATGGCGGCGTAGACGCGCGGTACCCGGACGTGCGCTCCCACGACGGTCTCGAAGAGGAGCTTGTTCTTGAGCACGGATCGCGCCACGGGGCCGTCGATCTTCTGCGCGCGAGCGTTCGCGGCGTCCGGGAGGTACACGCGCCAGTCGTTGTGGTCGAGGTCCAGGGTGAGCCAGGACCAGCCGGAGAAGCCGTGGCGCCACGCGCGGATCCGCGTAGCGACGGGAACCGGGGCGACCTTCCCGCCCTTCAGGTTGCGCAGTTTGTCGAGGGGGCGGACACGCACCCGATGACCTCCGGTGGACGCAGCCATGTTGCGCCGATCATGCTATCAGCAGGTCCTGCGGGCGCTATGGCGGATCCCTCGCTTCCGACGCCGGAGCGGAGTCGCGGTCGCCTCGGCGCTCCTCTCGGCCTTCGAGGACGGCAAGAGCGCGCGGTACGCTGGCGCAACATGCCAAGACTCACCATCGAACACATCGTCACGACGGTACCGAGCGGCCGACGCCTCGTGCTGGCCATCGAGGAGGCCGGCGTGCACATCGGTCATCGCTGTGGGGGCAACGCTCGCTGCACCACCTGTCGGGTGGTGTTCGAGGAGGGCGAGCCCGACACCATGACACTGGCCGAGGCGCGCAAGTTGCAGGAGAAGGGTCTGCTCGGCGAGGTGCGGCTGTCATGCCAGGTCGTGGTGGAGCACGACATGGCGGTGCGTCCGCTGATGACGCTGGAGAGCGAGGGGTGGAGCGACACCGGGCCGAAGCCGGCCGAGGAGGTCACGCCCGAGGCGACCTTCTACCCCCGTGAGGAGGCGCTCCGGGCCGAGTAGGTAGACCGGGGATCAGGCGCCGGCGCCCGCGGGCGTCCAGCTTCCGTCGTCGCGCGCCCACACACGGACGGTCGCCGGTTGATGCCGATCCAGCGCCGCAAGGGCGTCCGCGGAGGCGGCCGGCGCGACGAGGGCTTGGACGATGGTGGTCGAAGCGCGCCGCTCCGACGCGATGGCGTGAGGCGGCTCCGGCCGCGGCAGGGGCGCGTTCAGGATGAAGCCCGCCAGGGCGCCGGCAGCACCGAGCACGATGCCGCCGATGGCGGCGGCCCAGAACGGACCGGCTTGCATCGCGGCTTCCTTCCCCATGATGGAGAGCGCGCCGCTTCCCATGACCAGACCGAGGAAGCCTCCCCCCAGGAAGCCGGCTGCGAACCCGAGCGCCGCCCCGTTCTCGGGCGGCATGAAGCCGCGCTCGATGACGTCGGGCGATGCCTGACGCAGGCGCCGCAGCACCTCTTCCGACGCTCCGGCGATGACGCGCACGGCGGAGCGGTCGAGACCGGCGTCGACGAGCGCGGTGGCGGCGTCGTTGGCGGCCGACGGGTGATCGAAGACGGCGATGACGTCGAGGCGGTCGTCGCGGAAGCTCATGGTGCTCCTTCCGCCGCCCGTCAGGCGTTGCGGGCGGCTCCGGCCTAGGGTGGCGCGGCCCCATGATAGCGCCGGCGGCCACGTCGGACGAAGCGGCCCGTCGGACGAAGACCGTGGGGCGAAGACCATGGGGCGAAGACCGTAAGGCTGCGGTAAGGCTGCGCGCCCCATCCCAGGAAGGCGGCGTGCCCGGCCGGAGCGGCGACCGGGGGCCCGTGCCACAATGACGTCCGTGAGCCGCCCCGCTCCTTCCTCGCGCCGCGGCGCCCTCACGCTCATGGGCGGCACCTTGGCGAGCCGTGTGACCGGTCTGGTGCGGAACTCGCTGCTGGCGCAGTTCTTCCCCACTTCCGTGATCGACGCGTTCGTCACGGCGTTCAAGGTTCCCAACCTGTTCCGCGAGTTGTTGGCCGAAGGCGCCCTCACGAACTCCTTCGTGCCGGTGTACAAGCGACTGTCCAGGGACGAGGCCCGTCGCCTCTCCGGTGCGTTGCTTGCGCTGTTGGCGATCGTGAACGGCGTCCTGATGCTGGCGGCGTACCTGGCGGCGCCGGCGCTGGCACGGCTGCTCATCGCCGACGTCGGGCATGTCGACGTCGAGCTCACCACGCGCCTGGTGCGCATCGTGTTCCCGTTCCTGCCCGCCATCTCGTTCTCGGCGCTCGCGATGGGCATCCTGAACGCCGAGGAGCGCTTCCTGGCTCCCGCCTGGGCGCCGGTGGCCCTGAACGTCGTCACCGTCTCGGCGATGGCGGCGTTCCCCGGTCACGCCGTGACGCTGGCCTTGGCGCACGTACTCGGTGGCGTGGCGCAGCTGGTGGTGCAGCTCCCTGCGCTGGCACGGGCCGGTCTGGTGCCACGGCCCGCCGGACTGTGGCACCCGGCGCTCGCGTCCGTGGTGCTCTTGATGGTGCCCTTCGCGTTCACGGCCGGCGGCCGGCAGGTGCTCAACGTCGTGGCGTCCAACGTGGTGACGGGCATCGATGCCGGTGCCCAGGGGGCGTTCTACCTAGCGGACCTCTTCCTCAGCCTGGCGCTTGGGCTCTTCAGCATCTCGCCAGCGTTGGCCTACTACTCGCGGCTATCGGACCATGCGGTGCGCGATCCCGAGGCGTTCGCCCCGACACTTAGGGAAGGCCTCGGGTTCATCACCTTCTTGACGGTGCCGGCGGGCCTTGCGTTGGCGTCGATGGCGGCGCCGGCCGTCGACGCGGTGTACAACTGGCGCTCGTTGTTCGGCGCGCCGATGGACGAGAACCTGCGCGCGCTCACGGTCGCCGCGACCGCGCCGCTGGGCCTCGCGGTGTTCCCGATCGGGGCGTTCAACTTACTCGTCCGCACGTTCTACGTGCGCCGTTTGGTGCGCACGCCCGTCGTGCTCGTGGTGTCGTTCCTGACGTTGCAGGGCACGCTGTACGTGCTCCTCGCGCGCCCTTGGGGGATCGCCGGGGTGTCGTGGGCGACGGTCATCGCGGCTTGGGCGCAGCTTCTGGCCGTGTCGGTGCTGGTCGAGCGTTCCGAGCGCTTCGGGCTCGGAACGTGGTGGCGTTCGGTAGGCAGGGTGTGGCTGGCCGCCGGCGTGGGCGTTCTTGCGACGTACGCAGCGCTGCGTTGGCTTCCCATCGGGACGGGCTGGTACGGACAGGTCGCGCGCCTGGTGATCGGTGGAGGCGTGCTCGTCGGCGTCTACGCCGCCCTAGGGGCCTGGCTCAAGCTTCCCGAGCTGGAAGCGCTCGCGCGGAGGTTCCGGCGGGGCCGCAGCTGAGTCGTGGCCGAACGCGAGTCGACACCGAGCCGCCGCCGAAGCGGAGCCGCGGCCGAGGCCGGATCGCCGCCGAAGCGTTGCAGCGCCCCGGGGTCGTCAGCGTGGCACGGTCCGATCGATGGCGACGGCCCAGTCGGAGACGTACGGTGCTTGCCAGCGCCACGGTTCGTCAGGCGCCCCGTCTGCGGTTCCGGTCGGGGCGATCGACCGCTCCTCGTAGTCGTCGCCACGCGTGTCGACGGCCATGACGAGGGCGCCCTCGGCGACGTGCGGAAGCGTCAGCGTGTCCGTGTCCTCGGCGTAGGCGACCGCGCGCGACCCGTCCGCCGCGGCGAACCAGTACGTGCCGTCCTCGGCACGTGACGGTTCGAGGTCGACGTCGAGCCTGCCGTCCCAGAAACGGCGGAAGGTGCGAATCTGGTTCGGCGCCGGGTACGGCTCCCGTTCGTCCCAGTGCACGCCCCAGACGGACCCTGCTCCGCCCGCCATCGTCATACGCCAGAGCGCGCGCCGGGTAGCGTCCATCGTCCACACGCCATCGCGCAGGTACAAGAAGCGGCGCTCGAAGAGGACGGGCCGTCCGGCGGCGGCAGCGAGCTCGCCCAGCGTGACCTCGTAGACGTCCAGCCCATCGAGAAGCGGCCTGGCGTCGCTCGACACGATGTCGAGCGGGTCGTTCCCGAAGTCGAAGTCGCGGTCCCCGAGACCCTGTTCGCGTGCCGTCAGCAAGTGGGTCCAGCCGAGATGCTCGCGCAAGTACGACGCCCAGCTGCGTACCTCGGCGGGTGTCACCCACTCGTGGAGGTCGAAGCCGTACGCCATGGTCCAGTTCGGCAGCGGGCCGAGGCGGGCGGCGACGTAGCGTTGGAGGCGCCGGTCGGCCACGCCGTTGATCCCGTCCTCGCCTACGTCTCGTCCGACGCCGATCGGTGTCCACCGCCGCTCTTCGTCGCCCCACTGCCAGATGTGCAAGGCGAGTCCTCGCTCGTGAGCGCGGGCGATCATGGTGTCGAGGAGTCGGAAGGTGGCGAGGTCGGGATCGACCGAACCGTGCCGGTCCCAGCGGCTCGCGCCGAGCTCGAACCACTGGTTCCAGACCCCGACGAACAGCGCTCGGAACCCGTTCTCCTCGACCTCGTCCAACAGGTCGTCGATCGCAGCACGCATCGCCGCTTCCGGCCTGGGAAGCCTGCCTAGGTCCTCCCCTTCGTTGCCGCCATGCATGAACACGTGATACGCCACGCCCTCGAGACGCCCGTCGTTGCCCACGGGCCATGCCAATCGTCCGTTCGCGACCGTCAGGAAGCCACGCACCTCGTCGTTCCCGTTCGGCACGACGTCGACCCGACCCGTCAGCCCGTCGAGCGCAGGGTGGTCACTGCTGGTGGTGAACTCCCACGCGCCCAGGTAGGTGCCGGTGAAGCGGAAGCGGTAGACCGCCGACCCTTCGTGGGCGCCGTCGTAGAACGCCTCCGTGACGATCGTCCGAGCCGACTCCGGCAGCTGGGCAGCTCCGCCTTCGTCCGCGCCTGCGCCCGCCGCGCCACGGTACCGGAAGGTGACGCGAGCGACGAGATCGAACGGGTTCGTCGTCCCGTCACCGCTCCTGCTTCCGAGGTCCGGAAGCAGCACGGCGTACTCCACGGGCGCGAACAGTTCGGCGGTGCGCTGCGGGAACGCAGCGCCATCCGGCAAGTACGCCGGAGTGAACGGCCCTTCCCACGAGGGCAGGACGAGGGTTCGGGGCTCCGCGGCGCTCACCGTCGTCAGACTCCAAGCGAGAGCCGCGACCAGGGCAAGACGCCCGCCTGCGCGGCGCCTCAAACGCGCCGGAACACCAGGCACGCGTTCTGGCCGCCGAACGCGAAGTTCGTGGAGATCGCCACGTCGACCTTCGCGTCACGGGCCTCGTTCGGCACGTAGTCGAGGTCCAGCTCGGGATCGGGATCGTGGTAGTTCCTCGTCGGCGGCAGCACGCCGTGATGGATGGCCTGGATCGCGGCGATCGCCTCGATGCCGCCGGCCGCCCCCAGCGTGTGGCCGGTCATCGACTTCGTCGACGACACCGGAGGAACCGGACCGTAGCCTTCCCACACGGCCTTGAACGCCAGCGTCTCGTTGAGGTCGTTGGCGGGCGTGCTGGTTCCATGGGCGTTGATGTAGCCGACGTCCGAAGGCGCCAGGTTCGCCGACTTGAACGCGCTTCGCATGCAGCGGATCGCGCCTACGCCGCCCGGGGCCGGCGCCGTGACGTGGTGGGCGTCGGCGCTGGTGCCGTACCCCACGACCTCGGCGTAGATGCGCGCGCCGCGCGCTTTGGCCCGTTCGTACTCCTCCATCACCACGATCCCGGCGCCTTCGCCGGCGACGAAGCCATCACGCGACGCGGTGAACGGTCGACTCGCGGTCTCCGGCTCTTCGTTCCGGGTCGACAGCGCCTTCATCACTGCGAAGCCGCCGATGCCCATCGGCGTGATCGGTGCTTCCGTGCCGCCCGCGAACATGACGTCGGCTTCTCCGCGCTGGATCATGCGGAACGCGTCTCCGATGTTCCCGGACCCGGTCGCGCAGGCCGTGACGACGCTGCTGCTCGGCCCGATCAGGCCGTAGCGCATGGCCACGTGGCCACTCGCCATGTTGGCGATGAGCATCGGGATGAAGAAGGGACTGAGGCGCATCGGGTTGCGCTCGAAGCGGATGCCCGACTGTTTCTCCCAGGTGTCGAGACCGCCAATGCCGGAGCCGATGCACGTGCCGGTCTGTTCGCCCGCGACATCCGCCTCGCTCAACCCGGAGTCTTCCAGCGCCAGGGCCGCGCCGATCAGCGCGAAGTGCACGAACCGGTCGAGCCGCTTCGCTTCCTTGCGTTCGACGTAGGCCAAGACGTCGACGTCGACCTCGCCGGCGATCCGGACCGAGAGGTCGCTCGCGTCGAAGAGCGTGATGGGGCGGATACCGTTCTTGGCGGCGTGCTGACCCTCCAAGAACGCGTTCACGCCGATTCCGATGGGCGTGACCGGTCCCATGCCGGTGATCACGACACGTCTCATCATGGCCCTCACGTTACTCGCCTAGGCGGCGTCCTGGCGTAGCACGAACCGACCAGGCGCGGTTCGCTCGGACCCGTCAGGCAGGGTGCTCGGACGACGCCACCCAGCGCGACACGCCGTCGTCGGGCTGGAGCGTCGGGATCGGGGGCGTCGGGACCTGGCTTCCGTCGTGGCTGCTCACCCACGACGGGCCTTCGTCACTGCTTGTCGCTGATGAAGCGAACTGCGTCCCCGACGGTGCGAATGCCTTCGGCTTCCTCGTCGGAGATCTCGACGCCGAACTCGTCCTCGAGGCCCATGATCAGTTCGACGACGTCGAGCGAATCGGCGCCCAGGTCTTCGATGAAGCGCGACTCCTCACTGACGTCGCCGGGGTCTGCGTCGAGCTTGTCGGCAACGACGTCCTTGATCTTCTCCAGGATCTCGTGCTCGTCCACGGTACTTCCTCCCTACGCAGCACGCTGACGTAGGCTTGCCCACGTTGTGCTGGGTTTGCGAAATTCTAGCATGGCCATTTCACCGCCACGGATGGAGTAGGCCGCGCCTGGCGCGGCTTCCGGCATGGTGGAGTGGTCCGCGTTCCGCCGCTCGTCCATCCGTTCTCGCGGACCCCGCAAACATTACGGCATGACCATCCCACCGTCAACCGCCAGCGTCTGACCGTTGACGTACGCAGCCGCGTCGCTCGCGAGGAACGCGACCACGCGCGCGACGTCCTCCGGCGTGCCGAAGCGGCCGGCCGGGATCTCTCGCAGGTACGCCTCGCGCAGTTCGGCGGGCAGAGCGTCGGTCATGTCGGACGCGATGAAGCCCGGCGCCACGGTGTTGACCGTGATGCCCTTCGACGCGTACTCGCGCGCGAGCGCTTTGGTCAACCCGATCAAACCGGCCTTGGCCGTGACGTAGTTGGCCTGGCCGACGTTGCCACGGATGCCGACGACGGACGAGATGTTCACGATACGCCCGAACCCGGCGCGCAACATGCCGCGCAGCGCCGCCCGGGCGAGGTAGAACGCCGAGGACAGGTTCGTGTCGAGGACAGCGCGCCAATCGTCGTCCTTCATGCGCAGCGCGAGCGTGTCGCGGGTGATGCCGGCGTTGTTGACCAGGACGTCGAGCGCGCCGAAACGTTCGACGACCGCCTTGACGAGCGCCTGGCACGCTGCGGCGTCGGCGACGTCCGCGCCGAACGCCTCCGCCTCGCCGCCCGCCGTCCGGATGGCGTCGACGACCGCACGTGCGGGGCCCTCGGAGCTCACGAAGTGGACTGCTACGCGGTAGCCGTTGCGGCCGAACTCCTCGGCCATCGCCTTGCCCAAGCCGCGGCTGGACCCGGTGACGAGGACCACCCTGGCCGCTTCCGCGGACGCGTCCCGCGCCGCGCTGTCGCCGTGTGCAGGGTTCACGCCGCTCCTGGCCGCGATGGAAGCGCTTCTTCGAGGGACGACGGGTCCGTGACCGCGCTGGCGCTCGCTCCTGGCAGGATGCGCCCGACCAGGCCGGTGAGCACCTCGCCCGACCCGAACTCGAGGAACCGCGTCACGCCGAGCGACGCCAGGCGCTCGACGCTCTCGACCCAACGAACGGGCGCCGTGACCTGCGCGGTGAGGGTCTTGGCCGCCGCGCTCGCATCCGGGAGCAGCTCTGCCGTCACGTTGCACACGATCCCGAACGCGGGCTCTTCGAAGCGCACCGTGGCGAGATCGCGCTCGAGCCGCTTTGCCGCGGGCGCCATGAGGCTGCAATGGAAGGGGGCGCTGACCTTCAACGGGATCACGCGGCCGCCGAGCGCCTTCAACGCGGCCGAGGCGCTCGCGACAGCTTGCGCGGCCCCCGAGATGACGGTCTGGCCGGGAGCGTTGAGGTTCGCGACCTCGACCACGCCTTCGCTTCCGGCGAGCTCTTCGAGCGCCGACGCGATCACCTGGGCATCGACCTTCAGCACGGCTGCCATGGCCCCCTCGCCGGGTGGCACGGCGTCCTGCATGTACCGGCCACGGTTGCGAACGAGCGCCACCGCGTCCTGGATCGCGAGTGACCCCGCCGCGACGTGCGCGGTGTACTCGCCGAGGCTGTGACCCGCAGCGAACGACGGCGGTGGCCCACCCGCCTCGCGGTAGGCGGCGTACGCCGCCGCGCCGGCCGCGACCAAGGCAGGCTGCTGGTTCTCGGTGAGCCGGAGGGTCTCTTCCGGGCCTTCCCACATCAGCGCGAGCAGGCCGGGCAGGGCGCGCTCGGCGTCGTCCAGCACGCGTTTCGCCGCAGCGGACGCATCGTAGAGCGCGCGGCCCATCCCGACCTTCTGAGACCCTTGGCCCGGGAAGAGCGCGGCGATGCTCACTTAGGCCCCCACGTAAGGACCGACGCGGCCCACGTGAGGCCTGCGCCGAAGGACACCAGCAGCAGATGATCGCCTGGATGCACGCGGCCCTGATCGACGGCGTGCCTCAGCGCGAGCGGGATGCTGGCCGTGGAGTTGTTGCCGTACTCGTCGACGGTCACCACGACACGGTCGCGGTCGAGCCCGAGGCGCTCACGGGCAGCCTCGATGATGCGCAGGTTCGCTTGGTGCGGCACGAAGAGGCGGATGTCGTCCGGATGCAAGCCGGCCTTCTCGACCGCCTCGATGGTCGACGTGTTCATCACACGGACGGCGAACTTGAACACTTCCCGGCCGTTCATGTAGAGCGTCTCCGACAACGGCTCGCCGTTCGGCAGGCAGCGCCCGACCGACCGCTTGTGAAGCTGCCCCGCGCCGGATCCGTCCGCGCCGAGCACCATGGACCGGATACCGAACTCCTCCGGTACGGCCTCCACCACGACGGCGCCCGCCCCGTCGCCGAACAGCACGGCGGTCGCGCGATCGTTCCAGTCGACGATCTTCGTCAGCGCCTCGCTGCCGATGGCGAGCACGCGCTTGTTCTGCCCGGACTCGACCAGCGCCTTCGCGATGCCCAAGGAGTAGAGCCAGCCCGGGCACGCCGCGAGGAGATCGAACGCGGCCGCGTTCAGCTTGAAGCGGTCCTGGACCATCGCGGCGGTGGCGGGGAACAGCGCGTCGGGGGTGTTGGTCGCGACGATGACCATGTCGACGCCCGTCAGAGCGTCGTCCCCGTGCCGAGCGACGAGATCCTCGACCGCGCGGTAGGCGAGATCCGACGTGAACTCGTCCTCGCCGGCGACGTGACGACGCTTGATGCCGGTGCGGCTGGTGATCCACTCGTCGGTCGTGTCCATCATCCGCTCGAGGTCTTGGTTGGTGACGATGTTCGGGGGCGCGTACGCCCCGAGCGCGGTGACGCCCGCGCGGATCCGTCGTTCGCTCACGGCAGTCCCATCCACGACGCTACCGGCACGCTGGGAACGCGACGGCAGGAACGCGTGAGGACGACCGGGGGGTCGTCCTCACGTCTGGCACGGGTTGCAGGTTCGTTCCAAGTGCGCGCACGCAGGTGGTCTTCCAGCTGGGTGCGCACACTCGTCGCCTTCGGCCCTCAGGCCTCGGCGATCACCTGGCGGCCGTTGTACGAACCGCACTCGGGGCACACCACGTGGGGCGGCTTCATCGTCTTGCACTGCGGGCACGCGACCAGCGTCGGCTCGCTAAGAGCGTGGTGGCTGCGGCGCGCGTCGCGGCTGGCGCGAGACGTGCGCTTCTTGGGAACGGGATGCTTCGCCATGTCGTCAAACTCCTTCGGGCGAGCCGGTGGCTCGAGGATGCGGGCCTACGGCGTGAGGTCGATGTCCTTCAGAGCGTCGAAGGGCGACCCTTCGCGCTGCGGTTCGCTACTCGTGGCGGAGGTCGCCAACTCGGGGTGCTCGTTCAAGTTCACGCCCTCCTCGTTCAGGCCGAGGCAATCGGGCTTGCAGAGCGCGGTGAGCGGCACCTCGATGGCGAAGAGCTGCGTCAGGAGCGCGGCGAAGTCTACTTCGGGAGCCCCGAACACGAGCCGGTCGTCATCATCGTCGGCGCCCAGTTCGTCGAGCATGAGCGGCAGTTCCGAAGGCCGGTACACCATCGGGTAGACGAAGTCGGTCTCGAGCGGCACCTCGACGCTGGTCAGGCATCGTCGGCAGTCGAGCAACGCTGTCCCGTCGACGGAGCCTTCGACCACGAAGTCATCGTCGCCGCCGGCGTTGAGCACCCGGACCTTCCAATGAAGGGGCCCATGAAGCGTCAGGCCGTCGGCCTCGAGCAGCGCTTCGGTGGGTTCCAGCAACCCCTCGCCCTCGACGTCCAGGTCCGAGCCAGGCCCGTGCTGGAGGAGGGAAGATAGGTTGAGCGTGGCGTCCCTGCGAGACTGCATCCCTGTAAAGTATAGGCCCGGCCTCCGAAGTGTCAAGACGCGGCGAACGTTGCGGACGCGGTTCTCTGCCAAAGCGTTCGCTCGTTGCGGCCTTGGCCACGCGAAGATACAGGGGTCACTTTCGGCATCCGAACCGGCGCGTACCATTGGGCGTACCGAGGTCGGGGCCACGACCGCGCCCCGAAAGGGCTCGCGGGCGCGCCGTGGACGCTCCGACGACTCCGAAGCGAGGGCCGTGGCGAACGGACCGCGGCGGTGCCGGGAAGCCGTCACCTACCTCGCGCAACGAACGACGGAGCCTCGGGAAGTCGGAGAGCATCGTGTTCAGCATCGTCATCCCCTGCCGCAACGACGGCGATCTCCTGATCGAGCAACTGACGGCGCTCGCAGACCAATCGTGCGCCGAACCGTGGGAGGTCGTGATCGCGGACAACGGTTCCGAAGGTGGCGTCGCCGCCCTCGAGCCACGGGTCGCGCCGTACCGCGATCGCATCGACCTGCGGGTGGTGGACGCTTCGGATCGGCAAGGTGCGGGTCATGCCCGCAACGTCGGCGTGGCGGCGTCACGCGGGGAGAAGATCGCGTTCCTGGATGCCGACGACGTTGCCGGTAAGGGCTGGGTCGCGGCCATGGCGACCGCGCTCGATGAGCACGTCGTGGCGGCGTCGCGCTGGGACGTCGATCGCTTGAACCCGCCCGAGGTGGCGGCCGGTCGAAGCGCCGCGCAGAGCCGCGGCGTCCGGTCGTACGTCTACCCGCCGTACCTCGATCACGCAGGCGGCTGCGGACTCGGCGTAAGGCGGGAGGCCTTCGAAGCGATCGGAGGGTTCGACGAGTCCTTCCGGCTGCTCGAGGACACCGACCTGACGTGGCGGCTCCAGTTGGCCGGGCACACCCTTGCGTTCGTGCCCGACGCCGTCGTGCACATCCGGTTCCGCCCCGACCTGCGCGGATCGTTCTGGCAGGCGTACGGCTACGGCCGATACAACGTCATGCTCTATAAGCGCTACCGCGCCCACGGCATGCCACGGCTCCGGGTGCGAGATGGCGTGGCCGCGCTCGTGACGATGGTTCTGCGTCTGCCTCGCCTCTTCGATCCGGAACTGCGGGCCGCGTACGTGCGCGCCGTGGGCTTCCGTCTCGGCCGCATCCGCGGCTCGATCGAACACTGCGTGTGGGGGTTGTGACGAAGCCGCCGTCCGAACCAACGGGCTCCGCGACGATGTCCCATGCGGTCACGTCCCATGCGGTCACGTCCGCTGGCGTCACGTCCGCTGGGGTCACGTCCGCTGCCGTCACGTCCCCTGCCCGACTCTGGCGCCGCGTTCGTGGACGCGTAGAGCACGCCCTGCTCGCCCCGCGCTACGGCGCGATCGTCGGTGTCGACACCGAAGAACCGGTCGTCGCCCTCACGTTCGACGACGGCCCGCATCCCGAGGTGACGCCACGTCTCATTGACCTCTTCGCTCGCTACGACGCCAAGGCGACGCACTTCTTGGTCGGCGCCGCGGCGCGGGCGCACCCCGACCTCGTCGAGGCCTTGCTCCGGGCCGGCCACACCGTCGCCAACCACACGCACGACCACCCGTCGTTGGTTCGGCTGGCGCGCGCGAAGCGGCGCGCCGAGTTGACGACCTGCCAGGAAGCGCTGGGGGAGCGCGGCGCGCGCCTGATGCGGCCCCCATACGGCCACTACGACCTCGCTTGCGCCCGTGACGTGCGCGCCCTCGGTCTTCGCTGCGTCATGTGGAGCGCGCACGTGGAAGACTGGCGGCCGGCCACGGCCGACGCGCTCGTGGAGCGGATCCGGAAGGCGCTCCGTCCTGGCGCCATCGTGTTGCTGCACGAGGCGCTCTACACCACCGTCGATCCCGAGGCCGACGACCGCGGCCCGCTGCTCGCCGCCATCGAGCGAACGCTGGCCGAGTCGGCCGGGAAGATGCGGTTCGTGACCGTACCGGAGCTCCTGACGCACGGTAGGCCGCGGCTGCGCGTGATCCGGCGCCGTGGCGAGGACGCGTTCGTAGAGGCGCAGCGCCCCGGCATGCGATCTCCTGCCGGCTCTCGAGGCGGCGCATAGCGGGCTATACTCTGCCCCTGATGTTCCTCGTCATCCCCGCCGTCGACATCCAGCAAGGCCGCGCGGTGCGCCTGTTCGAAGGCGATCCGTCGCGCGAGACGGTCTACTACGACGATCCGGTGGACGCCGCTCGCCATTGGGACGGCCTCGGCGCTCCCTGGCTCCATGTCGTCGATCTGGATGCCGCGCTCGGAAGGGGCGACAACCGCGCCGCGATCGCGCAGATCGCGGGCGCCGTCGGCGCCAAGGTGGAGGTGGGTGGGGGCGTGCGCAGCGTCGCGGTCGCGACGACGCTACTCGAACGGGTCGAACGCGTCGTGCTCGGGACGGTGGCGATCCGCGAACCCGCCGTGATGGACGGACTGCTGGCGACCTACGGGCCGGAGCGCGTGTGCGTGAGCGTGGACGCGCGCGGTGACCGGGTAGCCGTGGCCGGCTGGGCCGAGCTCACCGACATCGATGCCGCCGAGTTCGCCGCCAGTCTCGCGGAGCGTGGCGTGCAGCACCTGATCTTCACCGACGTGGGCCGGGACGGTACCTTGCTCGGCGTCGATCCGGACCCGGTCGCTCGGGTACGAGACGCGTTCCCAGGGGACCTGGTCGCCGGCGGCGGTGTCGCGACGCAGGACGACATCGACACGTACGAGCGACTGGGACTGCAGGGCGCGATCGTCGGTCGCGCGTTGTACGAAGGGACGGTCCGCTATCCCCGAACTGCCTGAAGTCGAGACGGTCCGGCGCGAGCTGGCCCCGTGGCTGACCGGGCGCACGATCGAGGGGGTCGAGCTCCTCGCGCCCGCGGGACCGAAGTATCGCGACGTCCATCGCGCCCAAGGCCAAAGGATCGAAGCCGTGAACCGGCGCGGCAAGTTCCTCATCCTGCCTTTGTCGAACGGGGACGAGGCCATCGTGCACCTCGGGATGACGGGCGTGGTGACGGCCGAACCGCCGCGTGGGCCGCAGGCCGCGCACGAGCGGGTACGGCTCGATCTCTCCGGCGACCCGCCGACACGCCTGCACTTCGTCGATCCGCGACGCTTCGGGCGGTTCCTGGTCGTGCCGGCAGGCTGTTACCAGGGGTTGCCTACGTTGGCTGCGCTCGGCCCCGAGCCGCTCGAGGACGCTTTCACGGACGAAGCGTTCATCGCGGCGCTGCGGCGGTCACACATGGCGATCAAGACGTACCTCCTCAGCCAACGGCCGGTTGCCGGCGTTGGCAACATCTACGCCGACGAGGCACTGTGGCGCGCCCGCATCCACCCGGAGACGCCGGCGGCGCTTCTGTCCGCGCGACGCGCCAAGGGACTGCGCTCGGCGATCCGGGCGGTGCTGGCAGCCAGCCTGGTTGCGCAAGGTACGACGCTGAACGACTATCGCACGGTCAACGGAGAGGTCGGTGCGTACCTCGACCAGCTCGACGCGTACGGGCACGCCGAGGAGCCCTGCCCGCGCTGCGGGGCGCTCCTTCGAAGGTCCGTCGTGGGGCAGCGCGGCACGGTGCACTGCCCACGCTGTCAGCGGCGCCCGGCCACGCGAGCGTCTCGCTACGGGGCGTCGCCGGCTCGCCGGCCAGGGGCTCGAGGTGACGCATGAGGCCGATCCGGAACGTCGATCTCCAGCTCAGGTTCGTCGACACCGACATGCTCGGCCACGTCAACAACGCCGTGTTCGCGACGTACGCGGAGCTGGGCAGGGTGCAGTTCTTCCGGGACCTCGGCATCGAGGCGCGAACGTTCATCCTGGCTCGCCTCGCGATCGACTACCGGCGCCAAGTGCTCCTCAGCGACGCCTGCCGCATCACGACCGAACCGACACGCGTGGGCCGCAGCAGCATCCACATGCGCCAGGTGCTCTACGCCAACGACCAGGTCGCTGCCGAGATCGAGGCCGTGATCGTCTGGTTCGACTACGAGAAGCAGGAGCCCGCCGCAGTGCCGCCGGAGGTGCGGGCGCTTCTCGGCATGCCGCCCGAGGTGTGATGGCGGCCGGCCCCGCACCGGACGGGCGCTAGGGGCGGGCCGGGCGGGCCGGACGGGCCCCGGGGTCGGGCCGGTCGGGCCCCAGGGTCGGACCGGTCGGGTCGAGTACTCCGATGTCGCTGCAAGGGACGTCCGTCCCTGGCTGCCAAGGGGCGCCGGACCGTAGCCTGAACTCGAGCGGTAGGGGCAACGAGATACGAGGGTCCACTCGACGGCGAACCCGAGGGACCACGCCCCGAATCCGCTGAAGCGCTTCCGGGCCTCCGTCTTGAGGCCAAGCGTCAGGGTGAACGTACCGTCGCCGGGAAGGCCCCGGCAACGGGGGCCCGGAAGCACGGATGTACCGAGCGAGCGCCGGCGGTGTTGCCGTCGGCGCTTCGTCGTGCGAGCGCACGGATGAACCGAGCGAGCGCACGGATGTACCGAGCGAGCGCCGCCGGCGACGGAGGAAGGACCCGAGGCGATCCGCGCCTGACACGTTAGGATGCGGGCGTGCAGCGGACGGAGGACCCAGCCGCGTCACCCGTGGTCGTGGTCACGGGAGCGTCGACGGGCATCGGCAAGGCGATCGCCCTGGCGTTGGTTCGGCGTGGCTTCCGCGTCTACGCAGGCGTGCGTCGCACGACGGACGGCGCGCGGCTGGTCGAGGAAGCAAGCTCCGGAGCCGGCCTGGACCGGCGTGGTGAGCTCGTGCCGCTGATGCTCGACGTGACCCACGCCGAGCACGTCGCCGCCGCGGTCGACATGGTCCGTTCCCACGACGAGACGAGACGCCTGGCCGGGCTGGTGAACAACGCAGGGATCGCCGTCGCAGGACCGATGGAGTACCTGCCGCTCGAGGACCTGCGAAGCCAGTTCGAGGTCAACGTCCTTGGTCAGGTCGCCGTCACCCAAGCCTTCCTCCCGATGCTGCGCAAGAGCGGCGGGAGACTTGTGTTCGTCGGTTCGGTCTCCGGGATGGTGTCGTCCCGTCTGCTTGGCGCGTACGCCGCCTCGAAGTTCGCCCTCGAGGCGATCGCGGACGCGTTCCGGCGCGAGCTCGCTCCGTGGCGCGTTCGCGTCTCGGTGGTCGAGCCCGGCCGGATCGCGACTCCGATCTGGGAGAAGTCGGTGGCGGAAGGCCACGAGCGGATGGCGCAGCTACCGCCCGAGTCCGTCGAGTACTACGGCGACCTGATGCAGGCCCTCACCGACGGGGCACGCGAGGCCGCCAGGGTCGGGACGCATCCCGAGGCGGTCGCGCGCGCGGTGCACCGCGCCCTGACCTCCCGCCGCCCGCGAACGCGCTACTTCGTCGGGACCGACGCGCACATCATCAACGTGATGCGGCGCGTCGTGTCCGACCCGATGTTCGACCGCATCATCCGCGCCACGGGCCGCTGAGCGTTCAGCGCGACACGACGTGCCACACGTCGTTCACGCCGTCGCCGTTGGTGTCGCCCGGCACCGCGTCACGGATCCAGTAGTAAAGGGGACGACCGTCGAGGGCGAGCTGCATGCCGCCGTCCGGACGCTCGAACATCGTCAGCGTCCCGTTGACGCCTTCGCCCGTGGTGGGGGCGTAGCCGGCGTCAGGGTCGTACCCGCCCATCAGGGGCGGCCAGTTGAACGCGCAGCCGCCGGTGCAGTTGGACGCGTTCTCGCCATCGGGATCGAAGGTGTACAGCGTCATCCCGGTCGGTCCGACCAACACCGTGCCGGCGGCCGTCTCGGCGAAGCTCACGACGGGATCGAGGTTGGCGACCCACCAGACGTCGTTCACGCCCTGACCGGTGGTGTCGCCCGGGCGCGCGTCGCTCGCCCAGTAGTACAAGGGCCACCCGTTGTAGGCAACTTGCATGCCGCCATCCGTTCGTTCGATCAGGGAGAACGAACCCGGCACCGAAAGCGGGTTGATCGCCAGTTGCTCGGCAAGCAGCGGCGGCCACGCGGCGGCGCAGGAGTCGTAGCAGTTGCTGACGCCTTCCTCGTCACGCCCGAAGACGTACAGCGTCATCCCCTCGGGCCCGGTGAGGAAGTGTCCCAAGGCGGCGTCGTACCGCACCTGGACCGTCGGGTCGACGGCCTGAGCGTGCGCCACGCTCGTCAGGCTCGAGGCGACGGCGACGAGGCAGGCAGCCAATATGGCGAGCGCGATGGGCCGATGAAGGGCAGCGGGTGAACGGTTCATGGTCGTACCTCCAACCGTAGGTACGCGCCAGGCGGCGAACTGGATGCGTGCGGACACGCTCCCGAGGTGGCAGCGTCGGTCGGTGACCGCGGCCGAGCGACCGGCCGCCGGGCTCGGCGTTGTCCCTGGGCATCGTCGGGCGACGGGCAAGCGTGGTCGGCAGGCGGTGTATCCTGGCGGCCATCGCCGAGCGAGGCGTCGACCGCGCTTCTGGGCCGGTTCCGCCCGTCGTCCGCTGGATCCGGTGCGGACACGGAGCGGGTACGTCGCAGGCGCGCCGAGGATCGACGCCGAACGACCCATTCGAGAGGGGTACCAATGCGCAAGTCCGTCGTCACGTTGGCCGCGTTCGTGATCGCGAGCATCGCCGCTGCGCAGAGTGGTTGGACCTGCCCGCCCGAGTTCGCGGGCCAGTCGTTGAACGTCTACAACTGGAGCACCTACATCGCCGAGGACACCATCGCCAACTTCGAAGCGGCGTGCGACGTGAACGTCACGTACGACACCTACCCGAGCGATGACGACATGCTCGTGCGCCTCCGCCAGGGCAACCCCGGCTTCGACGTGGTGGTGCCGTCCGATGTGATCGTCGCCTTGATGATCGACGAGGGCCTGCTCGAAGCGATCGACAAGGCCAACATCCCGAACCTCGCCAACCTCGATCCCACCTTCACCGGCCTGCCGTTCGACCCGAACAACGACTACACCGTGCCGTACCAGTGGGGCACGGTGGGCATCGGCTACAACGTCGAGAAGGTCGGCGAGATCGAGGGTTGGGCAGACCTGTTCGCGTACGACGGACCGGTCGCATGGCTCGACGACGTGCCCGCCATGCTCGGCGTGGGGCTTCTGATGAACGGCTACGACCCCAACAGCGAGGACGCAGGGGAGATCGACGAGGCCAAGACCTACCTGATCACGGCAGGCGGGAACGTCGTGTACATCGCGGAAGACGACGGCCAGGAGATGCTGCTGCGCGGCGAGGCCGACATGGTCGTCGAGTACTCCGGCGACATCTTCCAGGTGATGGACGAGTGCGAATGCGACACCTACGCCTACGTCATCCCGGCCGAGGGCACCAACTTCTGGGTCGACAGCCTGGCGATCCCCAAGGGCGCGCCGAACAAGGCGCTGGCCGAGGTGTTCATCGACTACATCCTCGACCCGCAGGTGGGCGCGGACATCTCCAACTACACCGCGTACGGCAGCCCGAACCTCGCCGCACTGGAGCAAGGCCTGATCGACCCGGAGCTGCGCGACGACCCCGGCATCTACCCGAGCGCGGAGACGCAAGAGCGGCTGTTCTTCGCGACCCAGTCGGGCGAGCGCGAAGGGCTCATGAACGACGCCTGGGACGAGATCCGGATCTTCGTAGGCCGCTGAGCGACGCGCTCAGGGTGGGTGCGTCAGGCGCCCGCCCTGCCGCCTCACCAGCACGTCTCCGCCGGCGCGTAGTGGGCCCCGGCGGAGGCGTGACCGCCTCCGGGTAGAATCCCACCGAGACATGCCTCCGACACCTGCCGTCGAGATCCGCCACCTGGTCAAGCAGTTCGTCGACGCCCGCTCTCAGCAAGTCGTGCGGGCGGTCGACGACATCGACCTCGTCATCGAAGAGGGGGAGTTCTTCGCCCTGCTCGGCCCTTCCGGCTGCGGCAAGACCACGACTCTGCGGGTCATCGCCGGCTTCGAGGACCCGACCTCGGGCGACGTCCTCCTTCGCGGCAAACCGGTCAAGGGGATCCCGTCGTTCCATCGGCCGGTCAACACCGTCTTCCAGGACTACGCCCTGTTCCCCCACATGAGCGTGCTGCAGAACGTGGTCTTCGGTCTGCGCATGGCGAAGGTGCCCACGGACGAAGCGCGTCAGCGTGCCGAAGAGGCGTTGGCCATGGTGCGGTTGCCGCACGTGGGCAAACGCAAGCCGCAGCAGCTCTCCGGCGGGCAGCGCCAACGCGTCGCCCTCGCCCGCGCGCTGGTGAACCGGCCCGCGGTGCTCCTGCTCGACGAGCCGCTCGGCGCCCTCGATCTCAAGCTCCGCAAGGCGATGCAGTTCGAGCTCAAGCAGCTGCAGCAACAAGTCGGCATCACGTTCGTGTACGTCACGCACGACCAGGAAGAGGCGTTGACGATGGCGGACCGGATCGCGGTCATGTCCGATGGCAAGGTGCTTCAGGTCGGGCGGCCCGACGACATCTACGAACGCCCCACCAGCCGCTTCGTGGCCGACTTCATCGGCGAGACGAACTTCGTCGACGGGGTGCTGGAAGGCAAGGAGGGCGGCATGGGGCGGTTGCGGCTGGCGAACGGTCAGGAGCTCGTCGGAGCGCTCCGCGACCCCGACGTCGCCGTCGGCGGCCGGGCCACCCTGGCGGTGCGCCCCGAGAAGCTCGACGTCGTGCCCGCCGCCTCCCGCACAGCGACCGCAGCGGACGAGACCAGTCTCGACGGCGTCATCGTCGACGTCCACTACCTGGGCACGGACGCCCGCTATCGTGTGCACGTCGCGGACCAGATGGAGCTCGTGGCTCGCATCCAGAACCAGCACCACGGGTTCGACGGCATGATCGCCCAAGGCACGCCCGTGCAGCTGACATGGCGCACGGAGTACGGTTCGATCCTGGCGTGACGCGCCGTCGCGGCGCGGAAGGGTGACGTCGATGCAGGTACCGATCCTCGACCTGACGGGTTCCTCGTACGACATGGGGTTCGCTCACGGCAAGGCGTTCGAAGCCGCCATCCGGCACTACGCCGACGAGCGCGTCGCCTTGGCGGGGGGCGCGGCCTGGACGGGTCGTACGGCGACCCGCGCGGAGGTGCTGGCGCTGGCGGAGGCTTGCCTGATCGAGCACCGCGCCTACGCGCCTGACCTCGTCGAGGAGCTCGAGGGGATGGCGGCCGCGACCGACCTGAGCCTGGCCGAGCTGGTCGTCGTGGGTGGGTTCACCGACTTCGTCGACGTGGTGGCCAACGGTGGCATCGGGACGGTCGCCGCCCCGCCCGGCGCGGCGCTGGAGACGACCGGCGCCGACGACTGCACGGCGTTCCTGGTGCCGGCCAGCCGCATGCGCGACGGGCGCGCGGCGCTGGGCCAGACGTGGGACATGCACGAAGGCTCGACCGATCACTTGATGTTGCTGCGCGGCCGTCCGAAGGACGGGCCAGCCTTCTTCGTGTACACGACGGCCGGCGCGGTCGGGATGATCGGGATGAACGAAGCCGGCGTGAGCGTAGGCATCAACAACCTCATGGGTGCCGACGGCCGCGTGGGCGTGACCTGGCCGTTCGTGGTGCGCAAGATGCTCCAAGCCGACGATCTCGATGGGGCCTTGACGGCGCTTCGCGGCGCGCGCCTGGCCGGGGGGCACAACTACATCGTCATGGACGCTTCGGGACGCGGCGTGAACGTCGAAGCGATGGCCACGCGCAGCCACGAGACGGTGGTGGAGGACGTCGCGGTGACGCACACGAACCACTGCCTGGTGCCGGAGACCGTCGCGTTGCAGCGTCCACGCGAGCCCGAGTCGCAGGCCGACTCCGAGGCGCGCTTGCTCGACGCGCAGCGGTTGCTCGACCGCCGCGACCTCACCATCGAGGATCTCCAGCAGGTCACGGCCGACACCACCCACATCTGCCATCGCGGCGTGGCGCCACGATTCGTGGGCACCTGTGGCGGCGTCATCATGCGCCCCGGCACGCGCGAGCTCTGGGCCGTGAAGGGCATGCCGAGCGAAGGCGCATACGAGCGCTTCGTGGTCGGCCGCGCCGACGCGTGAGCCGGCTGGGCGAGCCGGACGGCGATCGCATGTCGACGCCCCAGGACGGCGGCGGGACCGGCGGCCCGGCGGGCGCGCGGTCCGGTCCCGAAAGACGCAGCGTGCGGGTTCGCATCGAGCTGGCGCGACCGGAGCACGCCGAAGCGCTGGAGGAACTGCAGCGCATCTGCTTCCCGAACCTCGCAGCCTCCGAGTTGATGACCGCCGAGCACTTCCGCATGCACCAACGGGTCTTCCCCGAAGGCGAGTTCGTGGCGCTTGCCGACGACGCGCCCGACGGGACGCCGCTGACCGAAGCGCGCGTCGTGGGCCTCGGTTCCGGGTTCCTGATCGACTTCGACTTCGCGCACCCGGACCACGCCTTCCACGAGGTCATCTCCGGCGGCACCTACGCCAACCACGACCCCGAGGGCGAGTGGTACTACGGAGCCGACATCAGCGTGCACCCCGAGTACCGCGGCCTCGGCATCGGCCGACGGCTGTACCGGGCGCGACAGGACCTGGTGCGCAGGCTGGGCAAGCGCGGCATCGTGGCCGGCGGGGCGCTGCCCGGCTACCCGCGGTACCGCGACCGGATGAGCGTGAAGCACTACGTCGACAAGGTCGTGGCAGGGGAACTGCACGACCCGACCCTGAGCTTCCAGCTCGCGAACGGCTTCGAGGTGCGAGGCATGATCCGCGGGTACATCGAGGACGCCTACACCGACGACTGGGCTTCGCTGATCGTGTGGGAGAACCCAGGCCAGGCTCCTTCGGCGCCTGCGGAAGACGCGGGTCCCGAGACGACGTGACCCGGCCGCGCGTCACCGTCGTCGGCAGCGCCAACGTCGACCTGGTGGTGCGGGTGCCCCATCACCCCGCCCCGGGCGAGACGGTCCTCGGCTCCGCCTACCAGCGGCATCCCGGAGGCAAGGGGGCCAACCAGGCCGTCGCCGCGGCTCGCCTCGGCGCCGAGGTGCGGTTCGTCGGGCGTGTCGGGGACGACGAGTTCGGCGCCGGGCTGCGCGCCGCGTTGCGGGCCGACGGCATCGACACCAGCGCCCTGCGCCAAGACCCGGCGCCCACCGGCGTCGCCTTCATCCAGGTCGACGAGCAGGGCGAGAACGCCATCGTGGTGGCTCCCGGAGCGAATCACGCCGTCACGCCTGCGGACGTAGGCCGCGCTTCGATCGAGGGCGCAGACGTCGTGTTGCTGCAGCTCGAGATCCCACTCGCCACCGTGGAAGAAGCGGCGCGCGTCGCCCGAGCCGCCGGTGCGCAGGTGGTGCTGAACGCCGCTCCGATCGCGGCGCTCCCCGGCGCGGTGTGGACGTTCGTCGACGTCCTGCTGGTCAACGAGAGCGAGGCCGCGGGCTTGCTCGGTTGGAGCGTCGAGCGCGTCACGCGCGAACCCGACGGCGCCGCGCGGGCAGCGCTCGAGCTGGCGCCGAGGGTGGTGCTGACGCTCGGCGCGCGCGGCGCAGTCTGGGCCGAACGGAACACCGCGGACGGCGCCGAAGCCGGCGGGTCGGCGCCGGCGTTCCCCGTCGACGTCGTCGACACCACGGCCGCGGGGGACAGCTTCGCGGGAGCCTTGGCGGTGCGACTGGCCCGGGGGGAGGACCTCGGGAAGGCGGTGCGTTACGCTTGCGCAGCCGGCGCGCTCGCCACCACCAAGCCGGGAGCGCAACCGTCGATCCCGACGGCGGCAGAGACCGAGGCCCTCATGCGTTCCACCATCCCCGGCGGCCTGCCGCCGGGCTTCCGCAGCCGACCGCCCACCCTCGAGGACGCAGGGGCCGTGGCCGACGTCATCGCCGCCCGCCAACGCGTCGACCTCGGCATGTCCGAGACCAACGCAGACGAAGTGAGGGAGGACTGGTCGGGTGCGAACCTCGCCGAGGACGCCCTGGTGATCGAGGACGACCGTGGGAGCGTGGTCGCCGCGATCGACGTGGTGCCGAGCCGCCACGTGTTGCTCCTCGCCTACGGCTACGTCGCTCCGGACTTCGAAGGACGGGGCCTCGGCAGCTCCTTGCTGGCGTGGGCCGAGAGGCGCGCGCGGCGCTTGGGGGCGGACGGCGGCAGCTCGGACTCCGGCGGCTCGCAGCCGGTGCGGGTACGTCACTACGTGCCCGAAGCGAACGCACGCGCACGCACGCTTCTCGAGAGCCACGGGTACTCGTTCGTTCGCGCGGTGCTGTGGATGGAGCGGGACCTAGGCGCCGAGCCGCGGTTCACGCCGGGGCCGGTGGCGCTCCCGACCGGCCTGTCGTTACGGAGCTACCGTGGCGACGCCGACGAGCCTGCTACCTACGAGGCGTTCGAGGAAGGTTCGCAGGGCATGCTCGACCGGCCGGGCAACACGTTCGCGCAGTGGTCGGCCAACGTCGCCGGCTACGACCGCGAGCTGTTCCAGTTGGCCGTTCAGCCCGACGGTCGCATCGTCGGCATCGTGATCTCGCGCCTGAGCGCTAGCGAAGGAGACGCGCCCCCACGCGGCACAGTGAGCAGCCTGCGGGTGGTGCCCGACTGGCGGCGGCGGGGGCTCGGCGAGGCGCTGTTGCGCTCGGCGTTCGGCGCACTACACGAACGCGGCGCACGCCGGGTGGGGTTGAGCGTGGACGCCGACAGCCCCACCGGCGCGCCGGCGCTGTACACGCGCGCGGGCATGCGCGTCGTGCGTCGCTATCTGGTGATGGAGAAGAGCGTGACAGAGGAGAGCCGGCCGCTGGGATGAACCGGCTTCCCCTCCGCGCGGAGCCACGAGAGCGAGAGCGTCAGCCCGGCAGCGCCCGGAACCGCTCGAACGCGGCTTCCTCCAGCGCTTCCCGGTGATCGGGATGGGCGATCTGGATCAGCGCCCGCGCCCGCTCGCGCAGGTTCTTGCCGTACAGGTCGGCGACGCCGTACTCGGTGACGACGTAGTGCACGTGCGCCCGCGTCGTGACGACGCCGGCGCCCTCCTTCAAGAACGGCACGATGCGCGTCTCGTTGCGGCGTGTCGCCGATGGCAGCGCGATGATCGGCTTGCCGCCCTCGGACAACGACGCGCCGCGGATGAAGTCCATCTGGCCGCCGACGCCGGAGTACTGGTAGGTGCCGATCGAGTCGGCGCAGACCTGGCCTGTGAGGTCGACTTCGATGGCGCTGTTGATCGCCGTGAAGCGCGGGTTGCGTCGGATGACGGCGGTGTCGTTCGTGTACGCCACGTCGAGCAGCACCACCTCCGGGTTGTCGTCGACGAAGTCGTAGAGGCGGCGCGTGCCCATCACGAAGGTCGCGACGATCTTGCCGGGGTGGTTCGCCTTCCTCTCGCCGGTGATGACGCCGCGTTCGACCAAGTCGATGACGGCGTCGGACAGCATCTCCGTATGGACTCCAAGCGCGCTGTGGTTGGTCAAGGCTGCGAGCACGGCTGACGGGATGGCGCCGATGCCCATCTGGAGCGTGGCGCCGTCGTCGATCAGGCTGGCGACGTGGCGCCCCACGGCGCGCTCCACATCGCCGATCTCGGGAGGGAACACCTCGGGTAGCGGGTCGTCGACCTCGATCGCCATGTCGATGTTCGAGCGGTGCAGCAGCCCGTCCCCGTGCGTGCGCGGCATGTTGGGGTTGACCTGCGCGATGACCGTGCGCGCCATCTGAACGGCTGCGCGCGACGCGTCGACGGAGGTGCCGAGCGAGCAGAACCCGTGCTTGTCGGGAGGCGAGACCTGCACCATGGCCACGTCGAGCGGGATCCTTCCGCTGCGGAACAGCACGGGCACTTCGCTCAGGAAGACCGGGACGTAGTCGGCCTGGCCGCGCTCCACGGCCTCTCGCATGTTGGGGCCGACGAAGAGCGCGTTGACGCGGAAGCTGTCTTCCATCCCCGGCTGGGCGTACGGGGCTGCCCCCTCGGTGTGCAGTTGCACGATCTCCACGTCGGTCAGCTCGGGGGCGCGCTCCGCCAGCGCATGGACCAGCCGCTGCGGCGCGCCGGCCACGCTGTGGACGAACACCTTGTCGCCGGAACGCACCACGCTCACGGCCTCTTCGACGCCGACGATCCTCATGTCGCCTCCTCGGGTCGGCGCATGACACGCCGACGCATGCCCCGAGGCTACCGTCGTGGCGCCACGACATGAAGGGGAATACGTCCTACACGCTTCAGGGCAAGCGCGCCCGGGCCACGACGGTGCCGTCACCTACGACCGCCCGCGTGCCGTCGAGGCGCCCACCGAACAAGCGCACCACCCGGTCGACGACCCCCACGACCCCACCCCGGCGGGCATCGAGGACGCGGATCTCGACGCGTTCGATGCCGGCGGCGTCGAACAGGAGCACGTTGCCTCCGCCACGCGCCAGCTCGGTCTCGCCCGACGAACCGTCGCCGACGACCTGGTACACGCCACCATCCGGCGCAGGGCCGGGTCGAAGAATCAGCCCGCGCCCGTCGGGAAGAAGGCACACCACACCGTGGCGCCCCGCGTCGGCGCTCCGGCCCGCGTCCTCGCTGCCGGTCCATGCGTCGTCGCTCCAAGCGGCATCGGCTCCGAGGGGTTCCTCCAGCGCGATCAGCGTCATGTCCGGGTTGGCCATCCAGTAGGCCAGCACGCGCTGTTCCTCGCGCACCGTCGCCACCTGGCTCGCCTGGATGGCGGCGAAGGCGCCGGTGAGCGCGACCAGGGCGACGACGAGCAGTCCGGCGGCGGCGTTCACCATGCGCAGGCCGGCGCGGCGAGGGGGCCTCGCGAGGGAGCGAGGAGTCATGGCCGGCGGGCCGGGCCGCAGCGCCTTGCGAGCGTCGCCGTGCGCGCGATCGTCGCGTGCCGCACGCAGGAGCCGCTCGAGTCCGCCGGGCGGAAGCTCGGACGGCTCGAGCCCTTCGGCGAGCGCGTCGAGCGCGCGCCGGATGCTCTTGGCGCGGCTCGCCACTGCGGGGTCCGTGGCGATCGCGTCAGCGATGCGCTTCGTTTCGTACTCGTCGAGCGTGCCGAGAGCGAAGTCAGCGAGGTCGTCGTCGGTCGGCGCGCCACGTGGGCGGAGTTCGTCTGCGTCACCGTGCATCCTCGGCACCTCCTTCCTCGAGCGCCCTTCCTCGAGCGCCGTCCCGATCGCGCCGCTTCACCGGCGCCCTTCCTCGAGTACTTCGCGCATCTTCGACAGGGCCCGGCGTAGCTTGCTCTTCACCGTACCCAGCGGCAATCCGCGGCGCTCGGCGATCTCGGCGTGCGACCAGCCACCGAAGTACGCCTCTTCCAGCAGGTCGCGCTCGTCGTCCCGCAGAACCGCGAGCGCGCGTCGCGCGAGGATGCCGTCGATCGGATCGCCGTCGTTCGTCACGAGCGAGAAGGCGGGATCGTGCGGATCGAGCGTCGGGATGGCGACGGGCCGCGCGGCGCGGGCGCGCAACCGCGACAGGCACGCGTTCCGCGCGATCGAGAACAGGTAGGTCCGGACGGCCGCGCGGTCGTCCTGGTAGCGCTCGGCGCTGTGCCATAGTCGCAGGAACGCGTCGTGCAGCACCTCCTCTGCCTCTTCTTCGCTGTTCAGCATGCGCCGGGCCAGGGCGAGCACGACTCCGCCGTGACGGTGGTAGAGCACGCCGAGCGCGTCCTCGCTTCCCTCCGCCATCGCCCGCACCAGATCGGCGTCGCTCGCCGCTTGCTCCGCCACCGTGGCGTACACCTACCCTTTCTACGCGGCGCGCGCCGGTTCGGATGCGCGCACCCATGTTGGCCGACGCGCCCAGCATAGGACCTCATGGACTGGGGTGCGGAACGAGTAGGACGAGGGGGCCTGCTCCCTACCAGGTCGCGGTATCGTGGCGCGCGACAGGAAGGGGGCCACGGTGCACGAGCCGCGGTTCGAGCAGTACACCGCCGTGCGGCAGCTTGGCATGCCGCGCTTCTCTCCTCGAGGTGACGGGTTCGCCTACCTTGCGAACACGACGGGGCTTCCGAACCTCTGGTGGCAAGAGAAGGGCGGCGGGTTCCCACGGCAGATCACGTTCCTGACCGACCATCGGATCACCGACTTCGCATGGTCGCCGGACGGCGCGCGGATCGCGTTCTTGGCCGATCACCACGGTGACGAGATGCACCAGGTGTACGTCGTGGGCGCAGCGGGCGGCTGGCCCGAGCAACTCACCGACCACCCGCAGGTGCAGTACGCCCTGGCCGGCTGGACGCCGGACGGGACGAGGATCGTCGTGACGGGCAACGACCGCGAACCGACCGAGACCGACCCGCAGTGGATCGACGTGGCCACCAAGGAGGTCACGCGTCTCATGACCGGCGGTCTGTTCTACGCTGCCGAGGTCTCGCCGGACGGACGATTCGTGCCCGTGGTCGAGGTGGTGTCGAACACCCACCAGAAGATCCACCTGCTCGACATGGTGAGCGGCGAGGCGCGGCTGGTGATGGGAGGCGACGAGCCCGCCACCTCGTTCCCGGGGCCGTGGCGCCGCGACGGCTCCGGCTTCTACGCCCTCACCGACGCCGGACGCGAGTTCACCGGCCTGGCGTTCGTCTCCAGGCAGGGCGAGTCGTGGTCGTTCGTGCACGCGCCGGACGCGGACGTCGAGGCGGTGGCTGTGAGTCGCGACGGTGGCAGGTTGGTGGCCGTGCTCAACGACGGCGGCGCCTCGCGCCTGGCCTTGTTCGGGCTCGAAGGCGGCGACACGACGCCGCTCCCTGCGCCGGAGCTGCCCCTCGCCGTCGTCCATGGCATCGACCTCCGACCCGATGGCGAAGCCGCCATCCTGGCGCTCGGAACGCCAACGGAAGCGACGAACCTTCATCTACTCGACCTCCGGCTCGCAGCGCAGGGCGAAGCGATCTCGTCCGGACCGGCTGGGGGTAGGCTGCGCGCGGTCGAACAGACGATGCTCGGGGGCGTTCCGTCGAGCTCGATGGTGACGCCGGAGCATGTGCGCTACCCGAGTTTCGACCGCGACATCCCGGCTTGGCTCTACCGCCCCGCCGGCGCCGGGCCGTGGCCGGTCGTGCTGTCCATCCACGGCGGCCCGGAAGCGCAAGAGCGCCCGGAGTACGCCTACACCGGCTTCTACCAGTACCTGGTGTCGCGCGGCATCGGCGTGCTGGCGCCCAACATCCGCGGCTCGACCGGGTACGGCCGTACCTACCAGAAGCTGATCTACCGCGACTGGGGCGGCGACGAACTTCGCGACATCGAGGCCGCCGCGCACTACCTTCGCGAGCTTCCTTGGGTCGATGGCGCGCGGCTCGGCGTCTTCGGCGGCTCGTTCGGCGGCTTCGCGACGTTGTCGGCGCTGACCCGCTTGCCGCAGTACTGGGCAGTTGGTGTCGATCTGGTCGGGCCGTCCAACCTCGTCACATTCGTGCAGAGCGTGCCGCCTCACTGGCGCCGCCTCATGGCGGACTGGGTCGGGGACGCCGAGGCCGACCGCGACCTGCTGGTGGAGCGTTCGCCCATCACCTACGTCGACGCGTTGCGCGCGCCGCTGTTGGTCATCCAGGGGAAGAACGACCCGCGCGTGGTGCAGGCCGAGTCGGACCAGATGGTCGAGCGCCTGCGTCAGCGGGGGGTCGAGGTGGAGTACGAGGTGGACGAGACGGCCGGTCATGGGGCGCCGGATCGTGACGGTTGGGTGCGCTGGCTGCGCCTCGCGTCCAGCTTCCTAGAGCGGCACCTGCTGGCCTGAGGCGCCGTGCATCCTTCGCGGGGTGCGCGTTGCTACGCCTCGGCGCGTGCGCCGCGTTGCTGCAGGAGCAACGACCCCCCGACGAGCACGATGGAGGCGAGGATCATCAGGGCCGAGATGGCGTTGATCTCGGGCGGGACACGCTGCTTCAACATGCCGTACACGAACAGCGGCAGCGTGGTGGTGCCGACGCCTGCGTTGAAGAACGTGATCACGAAGTCATCCAGCGACAACGTGAAGGCCAGCAGCGCGCCCGCCAGGACGCCTGGCATCAAGATCGGCAGCGTGATGCGCCAGAACGTCTGGACGTAGTTCGCCCCCAGGTCGCGCCCGGCTTCCTCCAACGACGGGTCCATGGTCGCCAGCCTGGCCCTGACTACGATGGCCACGTAGGAGATGTTGAACGCCACGTGGGCGATGATGATCGTGGCGAAGCCCGGCACCAGCCGCACGCCGAAGAGCCGTTGCACGAAGTCGAACACGAGGTTGAAGAAGACCGCCAGCGCAACGCCCTGGGTGATGTCCGGGATGACCACGGGCAGGTAGAACGCCGCGTCCAGCGCCTTGCGGCCCCAGAAGCGGCCGCGCGCCAGCGCGAGCGCGAGCATCGTTCCGAACACGGTCGAGACGACCGTGGCGACGGTCGCGACGATCAACGAGTTCCGCACCGCGCGCAGAAGCAGGCCGGTCTGGAAACGCGCGGCCTCGGTGCCGGCGGTGATGGTGTTCTGGAAGATGTTCTCGTACCAACGCGTGCTGAACCCGCGCCACACCGACACCGAACTGGCATCGTTGAACGAGAACACGATCAGCACCACGATGGGGATCCACAAGAAGAGATAGACGACGAACGGGCTCAGCCAAAGGCCCACGCGCCCGACGCGGCGCACCGCCAGGTCGCGCCGCAACTTGCGCTGATCGATGCGGAAGCGAGGATCGTCGTTCGCCCTCACGCTTCCTCCTCCTGGCCCCAGCGCGTGTAGATGAGCACGCCCACGAACACCAGGGCCAACAACACCATCGAGACGGCGCTTCCGAGAGGGACGTTCCCTCGCCCCCCGAACTGGCTCTGGATCAGGTTGCCGATCATCAAGCCGCGCGTGCCGCCCATCAGGTCGGGCGTCACGAAGGCGCCGATGGCGGGGATGAAGACCAAGATCGAGCCCGCGATCACGCCCGGCAGCGTCAGGGGGAAGATCACCCGCCAGAACGCGGTCCAGTCGTTCGCCCCGAGGTCGTGGGCGGCTTCGACGTAGCGCAGGTCGAGGCGCTCGGCCGAAGCGTAGATCGGCAGGATCATGAACGGCAGATAGCCGTAGACCAGGCCGATCATCACGGCGCTCGAAGTGAACAGCATCTGGATGGGTTCGGCGATGAGACCAAGGCGTTCGAACAGGCCGTTGAGGATCCCGTCGCGCTGCATCAGCGTGATCAGCGCGTAGGTTCGCACGAGGAAGTTGGTCCAGAACGGCAGCAGCACCAGGAACAGCAGCAGCAGGCGGGTGCGTGGGTTGCGGCGCTGACTGATGAAGAACGCCAGCGGGTAGCCGACCAACAGGCTGATCGCCGTGGTGAGGAGCGCGACCTTGACACTGCGCCAGATGACCGGCCCGAACACCGTGAATGTGCGGTCGTACTGCTCGAGCGTCAGCGGCGCGATCGGCGTGCCCCCCTGCCCGCGCGAGAGGAAACTCGCGACCGCGACGAAGACCAGGGGCAGCAAGAAGAACAGCACCAGCCAGACGGTGGCGGGGCCGACGAGCCCGAGCGCGCGGGCGCGGTCGCCCAACAAGCGGCCGCGGCGGCTCATGCGCGCTCCGGCTTCCGGCGGGCGCGGGTCGTACGTGGGTTCATCGGCGGGCAGCATACCGCTGCGCCGCGGGCCCGGGTGGCATCTCGGGCCCGGTCGGGACAACGTTCCGAGTGTGTCGTGGGCATCCCATTATCGCACCGAACGGTGCGTGTCAAGCCCCTGGCGGAACGCGTCAGGGACGGCGTTCGTGTAGCGCGCGCCGAAGCCGGTTCCGGACCCCGTGCTACACTCCCTCCAAACGGGCAAGAAGGAGCGTGAGATACTTCAAGACAACCCTAAAGTGTGAGTGAGACCGAATGAGCCATCGTAGATGGTTTCGGGAGGCGAACGCTCTCGCGTAAAGGTTGTGGAGAAGCTCTTCCGGTTCGGGGCGCGTACGACCTTCCCTAACCGTTTCAGTTTCCCCCTTTTACGGGCTCACATACCCTCGACAGGCGTTGTCGTATCAACGTTATGAGAGGCACGGATTTCCTGGATTTCGCCGTCGTCAACACCGAGTTGCGGCATGCCGAAGGCGTCTATGACGTCGTCCGGCTCGCGAACGGTTACCCGACGGACCGCTACTGCCACTGCATCAATCCCGATGCGGTCGGGGAGCAGTTGGAACGCTTCCCCGAGGGGCAGTTCGTGGCCGTCACGTACGAGGACGGGGCAGAGAAGGTGATCGGCATGGCCACGACCATGCGCACGAGACGATCGCCCGACGAGCCCCCGCTTCCCTGGTACGACGTCATCGGCAGTTTCGGACTGCGCAACCACGACCCCGACGGTCCGTGGCTGTACGGTGTCGAGATCGCCGTCCACCCCGACTATCAGAAGCGCGGCGTGGCGTCCGGCCTGTACAAGGCGCGTCTGGCCTTGATCGACGAGCTCGGGCTCGAGGGTTGGTACGCCGGCGGCATGCTCATGGGCTACTACCGCTTCGCGGAAGAACTCACCCCGCGCGAGTACGCCGAACGCGTGATCCGCGGTGAGTTGCGCGACCCGACGGTCTCGATGCAGCTGCATCGGGGCTTGGAAGCGCGCGCGATCATCGAGGACTACTATCCCGAGTGGCGTGCAGGCGGCGCGGCCGTGTTGCTCGCGTACCAGCCCGAACGGCCGACGCGGGCGAAGCGCCGCGCGAGCGGTCGGGCCACGCTCGGCTTGCGCGAGCTGCGTCCCCGCCTCACGCCGCGTGAGGCGCTGACGTGAGCGCCGACTCGGCCAAAGACGACGCCTCGAGCACGGGACCCAGCGACTCCGCCGACTCGTCCGAGCCTTCCAGGCCCGGCGCGGCGGGGGCCGCGAACGCGAACGACCGTGGCGCCGGTGATCGGATGCATGAGAACCAACGTGACCATGCGCCCACCGAGGGCGAACCGACGCACAACCTCACCATGAGCGAACACGACGTCGAGGTGTACGACGTCTTGATCATCGGCAGCGGGATGGCAGGACTGTCGGCCGCGCATGCGCTCCTCGACGACGACCTCGAGGTGTTGATCCTCGAAGCCCGCGACCGGCTCGGCGGGCGGGTGCACACCGACAGGTCGTTCGCCGGCTTCCCGCTCGAACTCGGAGCCGAGTTCATCCACGGAGAACGAGCGGCGACCTGGCGCTGGGTCGATCGTCTGGGATTGGCGACGGTGCGCTGGACGAAGCAAGACGACTCCTGGGTGCGCCTCGCCGACGGGCGACGCCTGAACATGGGTGAGGCGCGCGCCGCCGATCCCGCCTTCGACCTCACTCGATCGTGGCGAGCACCCGACGTTTCCCCGCGCCCGCTCGAATCGTTCGACCGCTACCTCCGCCGCGTCGGCTTCGACGACGAGCAGCTCGATTACGTGCGTCGGTCGTTCGCCAACGCCGAGGGCGAGAGCATGCGGTTCCTCGACGCGGCCTCGATGCTCGAATCGCTCGGCGCAGGAACGGCCGACGGCGAAGAGGACTACCGCATCGTCGAAGGGTACGGCGCGATCGTGGAGGCGCTCGGCGTCGGGCTCGAGATCCGCACGAACGCGGTGGTGGAGCGTGTGACGTGGCGCCCGGACGGGGTCACGGTGCACACGGCAGACGGACTCGTGTACCGCGGTAAGACCGCCATCGTCACGCTGCCGGTGGGTGTGCTCCAGGCAGGAGACGTCACCTTCGATCCGCCGCTACCCGACGAGAAGATGCGCGCCTTGGCCGGGCTCGGCATGGGGCCGGTGGTGAAGCTGATCTATCACTTCACGGAACCGCTCACTCCCGAGCACATCATGGCGGTGTACGCCGCGGGCAACCCGCCGATGTGGTGGTCGCCGTCGTTCGGGCAGCAGACCGACACGGTGGTGTGGACGGCCCTGGTCTCGGGCGACGGCGCCGTGGAGCTCTTGCGCCTGGACGAGGAGACCGCGCTCGATCGCGGCCTCGAAGCGTTGCGGCTCGAGGTCGGGCGGCCGGGGTTGAAGCCGCTCGACGCGATGTTGGTCGATTGGTACGACGACCCCTTCAGCCTGGGGGGGTACAGCCACGTGCGACCCGGCCACCGGGGAGCTCGCGAGGCCTTGGCGACGCCCACGCCGCCGCTCTGGTGGGCGGGTGAAGCCACGGCTCCCGAGGTGCGCGCAGCGACGGTACACGGAGCGATCCTGAGCGGTGAGCGCGCGGCGGTCGAGGTTCGGTACGCCCTGACGCGACGCGAATCCGAGGCGCCGTCCGCCGCTTGAGCGCCCTATGATGGTGCCAGCGGACAAGCCATCGATCGACGCTTCGATCGTGCCCGAGTGGGCGCTCTCGCGCCGTCGTCCGGCCCCGTCCCAATCATCCGTAACCGAGCAGCGCCTTGGTCGGAGTCTTCGGAACAGGTGAGGTTCCCATGACGAACGAAACGTTGTCCCCGGTCTGGTCACGGCTCACGGCAGTGCGCCCGGTGCGTGGTGAAGGTGTCTACCTTTACGACGAGGCCGGCCAGCAGTACCTCGACTTCACGTCCGGGATCGGCGTCACCAACACGGGTCACGCGCACCCGAAGGTGGTGGAGGCGATCCGCGAGCAGGCTGGCCGGCTGCTGTTCGGCCAGATCAACATCGTCAAGACGCCGGCGGTCGAGCTCCTCGCGGCGGCGCTGGGCGAGGTGCTGCCGGCCGAACTCGACAGCCTGTACTTCTCGAACAGCGGCGCCGAGGCGGTGGAGGCTGCGGTCAAGCTGGCGCGGCACGTGACCGGTCGGCCGAACGTGGTGGTGTTCCAAGGGAGCTTCCACGGCCGCACCGGTCAGGCGATGGCGTTGACGACATCCAAGACCGTCTACCGGCACCGCTATCACCCGCTGCCCGCGGGCGTCGTCGTGGCGCCGTTCCCGTACGCCCTCCGCTACGGCTGGTCCGAGGACGAAGCCGTCGACTTCTGCCTCGGTGAGCTCGAGCTGTTGCTCAAGACCCAGTCGGCGCCCGACGAGACCGCTGCGTTCCTGATCGAGCCGGTGCTTGGTGAGGGCGGGTACGTGCCGGCGCCGGCACGCTTCCTACGAGGCCTGCGCGAGCTGGCGGACCGTCACGGGATCCTCCTGGTCTTCGACGAGATCCAGACCGGCTTCGGCCGCACCGGGAAGATGTTCGCCTTCGAGCACGCCGGCGTGACGCCCGACGTGCTGATCATGGCGAAAGGTCTGGGAAGCGGCCTGCCGATCTCGGCCATCGCCGCGTCCCGCGCTCGCATGGAGCGCTGGGAGCCGGGAACCCACGGCGGCACCTACGGTGGCGGCAGCACCGTTCCACTGGCCGCCGCGCGCGCCACCATCGGCGTGCTCACTGGCGAGAACCTGCCGGCGAACGCGGCCGCGATGGGGAAGCGGCTGATGGAGGGCCTGCGTACGCTTCGAGCCAAGTATCCCGTCATCGCGGACGTGCGCGGCTTGGGGCTGATGGTCGGCGTCGAGTTCCGCGCTCCCGGTACCCCCGGGGTCGAAGACGACCACGGCAAGGCCGTCACCAAGGCCGTGCAAGCGGCGTGCTTGGAAGAGCGCCTGTTGCTGCTCACCTGCGGCACCTACGAGAACGTCATCCGCTGGATCCCGCCGTTGGTCGTGAACGAGCGCCAGATCGACGAGGGGCTGGCGATCTTCGCGCGCGCGCTGGAGATCGTGACCCGGGAGAAGGCGTTGGCATGACGCGGATCCGCTTGCTGACCGACGTTCCTGGCCCCAGAAGTCGGGCGATGACCGCCCGGCGCGACGCGGCCGGGGCGCGAGGCGCGTCGCGCCTCACCGAGGTGGCGGTCGCGCGTGCGCATGGCGCGGTGGTGGAGGACGTCGACGGCAACCGGTTGCTCGACTTCGCCGGCGGCATCGGCGTGCTCGCTGTCGGGCACACGCCCGAGAACGTGGTGGCGGCCGTGAAGCGCCAAGCCGACGACCTGCTGCATCTATGTGCCATCGTCGGCACGTACGAGCCGTACGTCGCCGTGCTGGAAGCGTTGGTCGACGTGGCCCCCGGCGACTACCCCAAGAAGGCCGTCCTGCTCAACTCCGGCGCCGAGGCCGTCGAGACGGCGGTCAAGATCGCCCGGGCCCACACCGGCCGGCAGGCCATCGTGGTGTTCGAGGGCGGCTACCACGGCCGCACGAACATGACACTCGGGATGACGAGCAAGTACGGTCTGTTCAAGAAGGGCTTCGGCCCGTTCCCGGCGGAGATCTACCGGCTCCCGTTCCCCAACGTCTACCGTCGTCCCGAAGGCTTGAGCGAGGAGGCGTTCGTCGACGAGGCGATCCGCCAGCTCGACCACGCCATGGTGGCGCAGGTGGACCCGAGCGCCATCGCTGCCTTCGTCATCGAGCCGGTGCAAGGCGAGGGCGGCTTCCTGCCGGTCCCGAAGCGGTTCTTCGAGCGGCTGCGCCGGATCGCGGACCAGCACGGCGTCGTCCTTGTTGCCGACGAGGTCCAGTCGGGCATGGGGCGCACCGGCAGCATGTGGGCGGTGGACCACTACGGTGTCGTGCCAGACCTGATCACGACCGCCAAGTCGTTGGCGGCAGGCATGCCGCTGGCGGCGGTCGTCGGCCGCGCCGACATCATGGACGCGCCGCACCCCGGCGGCCTGGGTGGCACCTACTCGGGCAACCCGCTCGCTTGCGCTGCGGCGCTCGAGGCGATCGCAACGTTGCGCTCACCGGCGTTCCAGGCGCGCTCGCGCGAGGTAGGGGAGCGCCTGCGGGCCGGGCTCGAGCGAATCCGCCACGACCAGCCCTTGGTCGGCGACGTGCGCGGCCTCGGGCCGATGCTGGCCATCGAGTTCGTGAAGGATTCGAGCAGCAAGGAGCCGTTCCCGGACCTTGTGCTGGAGATCACGCGTCAGGCGCTGAAGCGTGGGCTGATCGTGATCCGCGCGGGCCTCTACTCGAACTGCATCCGCTTGTTGCCGCCGCTCGACATGACCGACGACGAGATCGACGAAGGAATGGGCGTGCTGGCCGCGGCCGTGGCGGCCGCCGTCGAGGCGACCGACGGAAGAGCGAACGCCCGAATCGACGAGGAGGCCACCGTACGTGCCTGAGACCAACCACGACTACCCCTTGAAGCAACTCATCGGCGGCGCTTGGGTCGACGCCAAGCACGGCGGCACCTGGGACCTGATCGACCCCGGCAGCGAGAAGGTGCTGCAGAAGATCGCCTACGGCGACGGTGAGGACGCCCGTGCCGCGATCGACGCCGCTTCGGAGGCGTTCCCATCCTGGGCCGCCAAGACGGCGTACGAACGGGCCGAGGTGCTCGAGCGCGCGGCGGCCTGGATCGGGCCGCGGGTCGACGAGCTCGCGCGCTTGACGACGGAGGAGTCGGGCAAGCCGCTCTCCGAGTCGAAGGGCGAGTGGCTGTCGGCGATGACCTACCTGACGTGGTTCGCGGGCGAAGGGATCCGCACGTACGGTCGGACCGTCCCGCCGCGCGCACCCGGCAGGCGCATCACCGTCATCCACCATCCTCTCGGCGTGGTCGGCACCATCACGGCCTGGAACTTCCCGATCTACAACATCGTGAGGACGTGGGGAGCGGCGCTAGCGGCGGGCAACACCGTCGTCGGCCGCCCATCGGAGTTCACGCCGCGTTCGGCGATGCTGTTGGCGCAGGCGCTGCACGAGGCGGGCGCGCCCGATGGCGTCATCAACGTCATCAACGGCGACCCGCCCGGCATGGCGCAGGCGATGCTGGACGACGCCCGCGTGCGCAAGATCGCCTTCACCGGCAGCCCTCGCGTCGGCAAGATCCTCATGGACGGCGCGTCGCGCACGATGACGCGCTTGGCGCTGGAACTCGGCGGGAACGCTCCTGTGATCGTGTTCCCCGACGTGAAGGACATCGGACGTCTCGCGAAGCTGGCCGCCCGCTTCAAGGCGCGGAACTGCGGCCAGGTGTGCATCGCGCCGCAGCGTTTCTACGTCCACCAGGACGTGGTGGAGGCGTTCGAGGCGGGCGTGGTCGAGGCCATGTCGAAGCTGCGCGTCGGCCACGGGCTCGACGAGGGCGTCCACGTCGGGCCGCTCATCAACGACCAACAGCGCCGGCGCGTCGAGGAGATGGTGGAAGCCGGACGCGCCGCCGGTGCGCGCGTGCTCACGGGCGGACATCGTCTCGATCGTCCCGGCTACTTCTACGCCCCCACGGTGGTGTCGGACGTCGTCGGCGGCATGGCGCTCCACGACGACGAGATCTTCGGGCCGGTGTTGCCGATCACGTCGTTCTCGACGGCCGAGCAGGCGTTGGCCGAAGCGAACGCCACCGAGTACGGTCTGGCGGCCTACGTCTTCACCGAAGACCTCAACACGTCGATCGTCATGTCCGAGCGGCTGGAGTTCGGCATGGTCGCGATCAACGACTGGATGCCGGTGACGGCGGAGGCGCCGTTCGGCGGCGTGAAGGGCTCGGGCCTCGGGCGCGAGACCGGCTCCGAGGGGATCCTCGAGTACCTCGAGAGTAAGGCCGTGTACGTGGGCGGGGTCTCGTTGGGCTGACGTTCACGCCACGCCTCCTCGCGCGATGACGAAGCGGCGCCCCAGGTGGTACCTGGAGGCGCCGCTTCGTGTTCATGCCGGCGGTCGGGCGACCGCCGCAGACGGTCAACAGAACGGTGGGATGATGCCGATCTCGATCTCGTCGATGTCGATCATGCCGTCGGAGTCGGTTGCCTGGAGGCGCAGGTCGTAGTACTGCGTGGTGCAGCCGACGATCGGGAACTGAAGCGTAGTCGATGCGCCGGTGCCCATCTGGACGTACGACGCGAGGTCCTGACGTCGCGCCGACCAGACCAGCGCGGCGCCGCTCAGCGCGCCGTCCTCGGAGTCGGAGGCGGTACCCGAGACGTTCACGGGCACGGTGGAGCCGTTACCGGTCGACCAGTGGAAGGTGGCGCCGTCGGCGGGCGTCTGGATGGTGGCCGTGGGGGGCGTCAGGCTCGCTTCGACGACGTCGATCGTCACGCTGTCCGAGGCCGAACCGTACGCGACGTGCAGCGTGTGCTGGCCAAGACCGAGCTTGGTGCTGCCGGTGAGGCCCGTGTTCACGATGGTGCCGTTCACGGGATCGTCCACGCGCCAGATCACGGGGTAGAGCGGCGCGTCGGTCTCGGGGTGATCGTCGCCGATGACGGCCGCGAGCGCGATGGTGTCGCCCTCCGCGTACACCCCGCCTTCGATGGGCTGCGTGATGGCCACGGAGACGGGGCACATCGCCGGTGGGTTCGTCATCCCGAGGTCCTGCACGGTGACGCGGAACGTGGTCTCGGCGATGGTCTGGTAGGCCGCGTTCAGGCCCTCGGCGGTGACGTCGTAGAGACCATCGCAGAAGGCGTAGTCGGTGGACTCGCCGGCGTCGACCGTGGCGAAGGAGAACGGCACGGCGCCGCCCACGCGCACGTAGCTCCAGCGCACCATGGCGCCGTCCAGGTCGGTGTGGATGTCGGCGACCACATCGGCGGCGAACGCCACCGACACGCCCTCGTCCACCACGAGCCCGGTGGCGGGCGAGGTGACGTCGACGAACGGCAGCGGCGCTTCCGGGTACATCCGGCGCACGGCCGCGCGGTCGAGGTCCGAGAGGCCGTTCCGCTGTCCGATGGCCTGGCCCGGCGGCTTGGTGCGGATGGTGACGGCTGCGACGCCGCTGGCGTTCTCGATGCCGAACGCCCTGGCGGGGTAGTGCATCACCGAGCCGAAGTCGTACGGCCCGACGTCGGTGCCGTCGTCGACGTGCTGTTCGAAGTTCCCCTTCTTCTCCTCGATGATGTCGTCCCACACGATCTCGATGAACTGGTCGCGGTCTTCCCGGCTCTGCTCGTGCCACAGGCCGATGGCGTGGCCGATCTCGTGGATCACGTTGCCGGTGCCGCAGCCCCAGCGCGTCGGCGTGTCCAACCGAAGATGGACGAGCTGCTCGCCTTCCTGGCGCCCCACGGCCGACGAGCACCCGTCGCCCGAGCGGAACCGCACGTAGTCGGCCTCGGCGGTGCGCTCGACGAAGGTGAGGTTCGTGTTCGCCTCCCAGTGGGCGATGGCGTCCTCGATCCGTGTCTGCATGGCGGCGTCGATGCTGGCGTCGATCACGAACGGCACGGTGGCGTCGGGCCATCGTGCGTCCTCCTCGGTGATCACCACCGACGCGGGAGCGACGCTGGCGGGGGAAGGCGCCTCACCCAGGACGATGTCGCCCTGGAAGATCATCAGCCCGTCGATGACCTCGACACTCACCGTGGTCGGCGTCGTCTCGCCCGGAAGGATCAGCTCCACCACGCGGACCTCGCCAGCCTTGCCGGGCGCGTACGACTCGAGGTCGTTCGGCGGCTCGCTGGTGGGGGGCTCGGACGTGGTGAAGCAGGCCGACAACGTGGCCGCCAGGGCGGCGGCAACGAGCCAGACGACCACGGCCGAGCGCGAGCGCCGCGGTGAGCGGGCGGGCCACGGCGAGCGCGTGCGCCACGGCGCCCGGGGACGGAGCTTGGGGTTCAGGGGCTCGGGGCGGGGTGGGGGGATGCGGTCGTGGTCGCTCATGGAACGACCATGCACCACGGGGCGTCAAGGGGGCGTCAAAGCGCACGGCCGGACCAGGCGCCGGAGCGCGTCTCGTCGCGCGTGCCGGAGAACGTTTCGGAGCGCGTGGCCCGGCCCGCGCCCAAGCGCGCGAGCTTGCGCCCGAACGCACGGCGGCACGACTTCATGGCGTCACCTCGGCTGCCGTACACTCGCCTGACGTCGATGCCACGCCCGCCCATCCCCACCAGCACGAGCCAACCGCCCACCACCTCGACCGGACTGAGCGAGCCGGTGCGGCGCACCATGCGCGTCTCGCTGGTCGAGGGTGGCCTGGTGCAGGTGTTCTTGAACTGGACGTCGGGCAGCGTCCTGGTCGGCTACCTCCTGGCGCTCGGCGCCACGCCGTCGCATATCGCGCTGGTGGCGAGCGTCCCGTTCCTGGCCCAGGTCGCGAGCCCGTTCGCGGCGCTGCTGGCAGAGGCGATCGGGCGCCGCAGGCTGCTCACGGCGATCATGGCGGCCACCGGACGCGCGACGTGGATCGTCGCGGCGTTCCTGCCTCAACTGCCCGTCCCCGACGCCGCGCGACCGAGTGTGCTGGTGCTGCTGGTGTTCGTCGCGAGCGTGTTCCAGTCCGCTACCGGGACGCTGTGGACGGCCTGGATGGGGGACGTGGTGCCCGAGGACCGGCGCGGGAGGTACTTCGGCATGCGCACGGGCGTTCTCGGCGTCATCGGGATGCTCGCGAACCTAGGCGCGGGCGCGTTCCTCGACCGGGTGGCCGCGCCGCTCAACTTCCAAGTCGTGCTGGGCGTGTCGGTGGTGTTGGCCGGGATCGGCGTCGCGCTCTACTTCCTGCATCACGACCCCCCGTCCGAACGTCGCACGCCGTCGGTCCGAGACGTGTTCCTCACCCCGTTGGCCGATCGGAACTTCCGCCGGTTCCTGGCGTTCGCGGTCTACTGGCAGTTCGTGGTGATGCTGGGCGCGCCCTTCGTGTTCCCGTACTTCTTGCAGGAACTCACCATGAGCTTCACGCAGGTGGCCGTGTGGAGCGCGATCGCTGCCACCACGGCGTTGGGCACGACCATCCTCTGGGGGCGGGTGGCCGACCGCGTCGGGAACAAGGGCGTGTTGGCCATCGGGACGTTCGTCGCGGGCGCCGGCCTGCCGTCGTGCTGGATCGCGGCCGGCTTGACGGGCAACCTCGGTTTCATCTGGGCATCGGCCGTGTTCGACGCCGTGGCCTGGGGCGCGATCGGACCGGCAGTGTTCAACCTCGCGCTGGTGTCGGCGCCCAGGACCGGGCGCGTGGCGTTCGTGGCGATGTACGCCCTCGTGGCCGGCGCTGCCGGCTTCCTGGGAGGAGTGGCATCCGGCGCGCTGCTAGCGTTCCTGCAGTCGCATCGCCCCACGGGATGGCTGCCGGCTTGGACGGGGTTCCATAGCCTCTTCGTGATCACCGGCGTGGGGCGGATGCTGGCTTGGGTGATGCTCCGGCGCGTCAAGGAGGCGAAAGCGTGGCGCACGCGCGACCTGCTGCGCGCCGTCCGGCCGGCGTGGACGCGCCTTGGGCTGCCCTGGCGCTGACGCCCGAACGCGCCGGGTGCCTTGGCGCTGACGCCCG
>CAZOTV010000006.1:4657-11902 GCA_964582795.1 uncultured bacterium | reverse complement strand
GGGCTGCCCTGGCGCTGACGCCCGAACGCGCCGGGTGCCTTGGCGCTGACGCCCGGACGCGCCGCGTGCCTTGGCACTGACGCCCGGACGCGCCGCGTGCCTTGGCGCTCGCGCCCGAACGTGTCGATCGCCCTAGCGCTGGCGCTCTCGAACGTGCCGATCGCCGCGGCGCCCGCGCCCGAACGCTTCCCGGGCCTTGACGCCTGCACCTCCCATGCTCTAGCCTTTTCGAAAGGGTTTTGCAAAAAGGGTTGAGGAAGCCAGTCGAGGCGAGCGGCCAAGTCCACGAGAGTCCAGGAGAGCGACGGCGTGGTGCTCCGAACCGTACAGCACGACAACGTGCGCGAGCACAACCGACACGCGGTCCTGCGTGCCCTTCGGCAACGTGGCGCCGCGTCGCGCACCGAACTGGCGCGGGCGACCGGGCTGAGCGTGCCCACCGTCGCCGCGATCGAGCAGGAGTTCGCCGCCTCGGGGCTGTTGTTGGAGGGAACGCCCACCCGTGTGCGGGGCGGCCGTCCTGCCCGGACGGTGTCGCTTCGCCCCGAAGCGCACGGCGTGCTGGCCGTGGACCTCGGCACTCGGTCGGCGCGGACCGCCCGTGGCGACCTTGCCGGTGGGTTCCACCGGTTGGAGGACGGACCCGACATCGGTCCGTCCGCCGAAGAGGCGCTGCTGACGTGGATCGAGGAGCAGCTCGAGGCGCGTCGCGCGGAGGGGACGCCGATCAGCGTCCTCGCCGTGGCGGTTCCCGGGGTCGTCGACCGGAGCAGCGGTCGCGTGCGCCTCGCACCGGCCCTCGGCTGGGACGACGTTCCCTTGGCGGACACGCTGAGGAAGCGCACGGGGCTCGAGGTGGTGCTCGAGAACGACGTCAACGCCGTCGCGTTGGGCGAACTCCTTCACGGCGCAGGCGCAGGCAGCCGTCATGTCGTCTACCTCGGCATCTCCGGGAACGGCCAGGGCGGGATCGGCGCGGGCATCGTCGTCGACGGAGCGCTGTACCGCGGCGCTCACGACGCGGCAGGAGAGGTCGGGTACAGCCTTCTACCTGGGCTGCCCGAGACGGGCCTCGACCTCGGTGCGAGCGGACCGCTCGAACGTCATCTCGGCCTGATCGCCGCGGCGTGCGTTCATCACGGGCGTCTCGACGTGGTGGACGAGGCGCGCAGACTCGCCTTCGGGCGCCTGGCCGACGGCGTGCGGCTGATCCTCCACAACCTCGCGTGCGTGCTCGATCCGGACTTGATGGTGGTGGCGTGGTCGGCGGATCCGGAGGGGCTTCTGGCGCGCGCCGTCGCGGAGCGGTGGTCGTGTCCCCTGCCGGTCGAGGTTCGCGCCGGCACGCTAGGGGCGGAAGCGGCGCTACGCGGCCTGACCCACCTGGCACTGGAGCGCCTGAACGCGCGCATCTGCGGCTCGTCCGGCGACGAGGGGAGAGCGGCATGAACTACCGGCACCTGCGCGTCATCGACGTGCACACGCACTTCCCCATCGTCAACACCATGGGGGTCCCGGAACGGGCACGGCCCCCGCAACACCCGCTCCTGCAGGCGTATGCCCGCGAGCGCGGTGAGCGCATGCGTGCCGAGTGGAACACCGCGCCCGCCGAGCCACCGGCAAGCACGCCGCAAGAGGTGGATGACGCGCTGCGGCGCTGGGTCGGGGAAACCGACAAGTACCACCTACGCAAGGTGGTGTTCGTCAGCGGCGGCGGCAACGACCGTCTGGCGGGGCTGGTCGCGCGTCATCCGGATCGGTTCCTCGGGCTGGCGCACCATCCGCTTCAGCCGGGCGCCGACGTGGAGCTCAGGCGCGCCGTCGACGAGCTCGGGCTGCGTGGCTACAAGCTGCTCGGACCGGCCACCGAGTGGCCGTTCGAGGCGCCCGAGCTGCGCGGGGTGTGGGAGTTCTTGGCCGAACGGCGGCTGCCCGCCCTGATCCATTTCGGCTTCCTCGGGCGGGGCGGTGGCGTCGTGCAGCATCCACGGATGAGCCCGCTGTCGCTCTTCGAGGTGGCGCGCGACTTCCCCGAGATCCCGTTCATCGTCCCGCACTTCGGCGCCGGCTACTTCCGCGAGCTGCTCGCGCTCTGCTGGAGTCTGCCGAACATCCACATCGACACCTCCGGGTCGAACCAATGGATGCGCTGGATGCCGTACCCGCTCACCCTCGAGGATCTCTTCCGCAAGGCGTTCGAGACGGTCGGCCCGGAGCGTGTCGTGTTCGGCTCGGACTCGAGCTACTTCCCGCGCGGCTTCTCCGAGCGCTACTTGCTCGACCAACTACGTGCCTGCTACACCCTGGGCATTCCCGACGCCGACGTCAGGTGCGTCTTCGGCGGCAACGCTGCGCGGCTGCTGCAGGTCGAGGACGACGAGCGCGACGTCGAGGGCGCCCCCTTCCGGTCCGCCGAGGAGCGTGGGTAGATGCCATGGCATCGTGCCTACGTGGGGCGCGTGCTCGCGCCGGACCACACCTTCGCGGCGCAGCACCTGCATGCGGCGTTCCTCGACGCCATGACGGCGCACGTGCGCACCGTCGCGCGGCTGCCGGTGGCGGCTGAGCACGCGGCCACGTTGGCGCGCCTCGAAGCGGCGCTGGCGCGCCAACGCGACGAGCCGCCGCCTCCACCCGAGCCTGACGTTCCCGACCTCTACTTCGCTCTCCAGCGGCGCTTGGCCGAAGACGTCGGCGACGACGCACTCGGCTGGTTGCGCCTCGGCTTGTCGCGCAACGACCTCGACATGACCGTCTACCTGCTCGCGGCCCGCCAAGCCCTCCTGCGCGTTGCCCACCTGTCGGGAGCGCTGCGCGGGGCATTGCTCGACTTGGCGGAAGGTCACCTCGACACCGTGATCATCGCCCGCACGCACCACCAACCGGCGCAACCGACCACGCTCGCGCACTACCTCACCGCTGCCGGCGCCATGATCGGGCGTGACCACGAGCGGCTCCTGGGCGCGCTGGCGCGCCTCGACCGTTGCCCGCTCGGAGCGGCCGCGTTGGCGGGAAGCAGCCACCCCCTCGACCGCCCCTACGCAGCCGCGGCGCTCGGCTTCGCGCGCCCGGTCGAGAACACATACGACGCCGTGGCTTCCGCAGACTGGCAGATGGACTTGGCCGCGTTGGGTCAGACCATGGGGGTCGGGCTCTCGCGACTGGTGCACGACCTGGTGGACGCCGCCGCCGAGGGTTGGTTGCGCCTGCCCGACGACCTGGTGCAGGGTTCGTCGATCATGCCGCAGAAGCGCAACCCGGTGGTGCTGGAGCACGCCAGGACGCGCTTCTCGAGAGCGGCCGGCGCCGCGCAGATGGTGGCGTTCTCGGGCCATAACGTGCCCTATGGCGACGTCAACGACGTCGGCCCCGACGTACAGGAGGCGCTGAGCACCCTGTTGGGCGCCCTCGAGGGCGGACTCGAGCTCCTGGTGGCGGCGCTCGCGGGCGCCGAGATCGACGAGGTGAGGCTCGCCTCCGCCGCGGCGGCCACCGACACCACCGCCACCGAGCTCGCCGACGAGCTGGTGCGAACCTGCGGTCTTCCGTTCCCCGAAGCGCATCGCGTGGTCGCTGCCCTGGTCACGGCCATGGCGCAGCGGGGAAGACCGCTGCAGCAGGCCGGACCGGACGACCTCGTCGCCGTCGGTGGCCCCGTGATCGGGGCCGACGCGATGGCCGAGGCGCTCTCGCCGGCCGCCTTCGTTCGGCGCAGGAGCGGCATGGGCGGCCCAGCCCCCGAAGTCGTGCGCGCCATGATCACGCGGTCCCGGGCCGAATTGGCCGAGTATCATCGAGTCGTGGACGCCACGGCCGCCAGGATCGACGCGGCGCTCCGCCACCTGCGGACGCCCGGAAAGGACACCCAGGCATGAGACACCCAGGCATGAGACCCTTCGTCCGCGCGATCCTCGTCGCGGCCGCCTTCGCCATGGCGACGGCGCAGGCGCAGGTCGCCATCACGTACTGGCAGTACGACTTCGCGACCCGCATCGATGCGATGAACCAGCTGATCGAGAAGTTCAACGCCGAGAACCCCGACGTGGTGGTGACGCAAGAGACCTTCCCGTACGACGCCTACCAGCAGCGCGTCGCTGCGTCGCTGGCCGCCGGCGAGGGGCCCGACGTGGTGCAGTTGTTCTACGGGTGGGTCGGGCCTTGGCAGCGCGCCGGCTACATCGAGCCGCTCCCGAAGGAGTACTTCGCCGACGAGTGGATCCAGGACTACTTCATCCCGATGGTCGAGTCGGTGAACATCGGCGGTGACTACTACGGCTTGCCGACCGCCGTACGCGCCCTGGCGCTCTTCTACAACAAGGACCAGTTCCGTGAGGTGGGCCTCGACCCCGACAGCCCGCCCGCGACGTGGGACGAGTTCATCGAGGCCGCCAAGATGCTCACCATCCAGCGCGGCCCGCGCTTCGAGCGCATCGGCTTCGGCATCGCGCCCAACGGGCAGGACCACCACCTGGTGCGCACGGTGTTGATGAACCAACTCGGCACGCCGCCCTACAGTGACGACAACACCGAGGTGCTGTACGGCAACGAGATCGGCGCCGAGGCGTTGGCGTTCTACACCTCCTGGCAGACGGAGCACCAGATCGGCGTCACCGAGTTCATGCCGGGCAACAACGGCTACCGTGAGGGCTTCTACACGCAAGAGAACATCTCGATGATCATCGACGGCTCGTTCGCCATCGGTGCGGTGCGGACGAACGCCCAGTTCGACTGGGGCGTGGCCGAGCTGCCGACGTTCGACAACGGCGTCAAGGCGAACTTCGGCTCGTTCTGGATGAACGGCCTCACCCCGAACGCCACCGCGGACCCGGCCAAGCTCGAAGCTGCTTCGCGCTTCATCAAGTACGTCACCAGCGAAGAGGCCATGCAGATCTGGCTGGATGTCGTCGGCGAGTTGCCGGCCGCCAAGACCCTGGTGGCCGACCCCGAACTCACGGCCGACCCCGTGTACGGAGCGTTCATCGCCGGCCTGGCGTACGCGGAAGCGACGCAGTTCGTCGACGAAGCCGGCCAGCGCGACGCCATGGTGAACGCCATCAACCGCGTGCTGCTGGAAGGCGCGGACCCCGCGGCTTCGATCATGCAGGCCGCGGCGGAGGACCAAGCGCTGCTCGACGCAGCGAACGCGCAGTAGCGATCAGGCTCGGGTGGGGAACGGCAGCAGCGCCGCTCCCCACCCGAACCATTCCGAGGAGACCGTGACGTCCCAAACGCCGCGCCCCCGCAGGAGCCTGCGCCTCGCCCATCGCGAGGCGATCTGGGCGTACGTCTTCCTGGCCGTACCGCTCGTCTTCTTCGCGTACATCCGCTTCTGGCCGGCGCTGCAGTCGTTCCGACTCTCGCTGTTCACCTGGCACGTCGACCCTGCGCGGCGGACCTTCATCGGGTTCGACTACTACGAGGAACTCCTCCAGAACCCGGTCTTCCATCAGGCGCTCAAGAACACGCTTCTCTACGCCGCCATCGTGGTGCCGGGTTCGATGGTGCTGGGCCTGCTCATCGCGCTTCTCTTGCAGAACGTCGGGCGTGGTCGTTCGCTCTACCGCGCCATCTATTTCGCGCCGTACATCACGCCCGCCGTGGCCGTCGCCTGGGTGTGGGGCTGGATGTACAACTACAACTTCGGCATCATCAACACGCTGCTCATCGAGTGGTGGACCTTCCTGGAGCGCCTGGGGCTGGAGCGCTTCGCGATCGAGCCGCAGCGGTTCCTGACCGACCCGGACAAGGCGCTCTACTCGGTGGCGGCGGTGATCGTCTGGCAGCAACTCGGCTTCCAGGTCGTCATCTTCCTTGCCGGCTTGCAGGGCATCCCGCGGGTGTTCTACGAGGCCGCCCGCATCGACGGCGCCAACGCCTGGCATCTGTTCCGCCACGTCACGCTTCCGCTGCTCAACCCCGTGATCGTGTTCAGCGTGATCATCACCACCATCGCGTCGCTGCAGCTGTTCGACCAGATCGTCAACATCAACTTCACCGACCAGGGCGGCCCGCTCAACCGCACGTTGTCGATCGCCGTGTACATGTTCCAAGAAGCGTTCGGCAGGGCGCGCATGGGCTATGCGGCGGCGGTCACGGTGGTGCTCTTCCTGCTCATCCTGCTCGTGACGCTGGTGCAGTTGCGGCTCACGCAGCGCCGCGTGGAGTACTGACGTGGGGTTCCGCCGTCGCCTCCCCGACCTCGCCGGCGTCGTGCCCGTCGCCGACGCTGCCCTGGAACGCGGACTCCGTGCCGCCACGGCCACGCCGAGAAGACGGCGCGTAAACGGCTGGGTGGTGCTGAGCTACGTCCTGCTGACGGTCGGCGCGCTTGCGATGGTGTTCCCGTTCGCGTGGATGTTGCTCTCCTCGTTCAAGGAGTACCGCGAGATCCTGTCGTTCCAGATCTGGCCGGAGCGGTTCACGCTCGTGAACTACGTCGAGGTGTTGACGAGGACCGCCTTCCCGCGCTGGTTCTTGAACAGCGTGATCGTCGCCGTCGGCACGACCTCGTCGGTGCTCTTCTTCTGCGCGCTCGTCGGCTACGTGTTGGCGAAACTGCGCTTCCCCGGTAAGAACCTGATCTTCATCGCGATCCTCGCGACCCTGATGGTGCCGACCGAGATGCTGGTCATCCCTTGGTTCGTGATGTCAGCGGACCTCGGTTGGGTCAACACCTACTGGGGTCTGATGTTCCCCGGCCTCATCCCCGGCTTCGGCGTGTTCTTGATGCGGCAGTTCTTCCAGACGCTGCCGAGCGACCTCTTCGACGCAGGACGCATCGACGGTGTCAGCGAGTTCGGTCTGTTCTGGCGCATCGGCCTGCCCCTGGTCGGCCCCGGGCTCGGCGCGCTCGGCATCTTCGCGTTCATCGGTAACTGGAACGCCTTCTTGTGGCCGCTGATCGTCGGGCAGAGCGCGAACATGCGCACGATACCGGTCGGGATCTCGAACTTCTCCGCCGAGGCCGCCACGCAATGGAACCTCATCATGTCGGCCTCGGCGCTGGCCATCGTGCCGGTGCTCATCATCTTCTTCGTCTTCCAGCGGCAGATCATCGAAGGGGTGGTGCTGACGGGGGTGAAGGGGTGACGGCAGGCCGGAACGTCTCCGGAGACGTCGACGCTGGCGCACCCGCCGGCACCACCGGCACCGCTGGAAGCGGACCGGACGACGCGGGCACCGGCGGCGGATCGAACGACTGCGCCGGCAGCGAGTCGGGCACCGCCCCCCACGTTCGGCTGATCG
>CAZOTV010000006.1:0-4557 GCA_964582795.1 uncultured bacterium | reverse complement strand
TCGAACGACTGCGCCGGCAGCGAGTCGGGCACCGCCCCCCACGTTCGGCTGATCGTCGCTGGGAACGCGTCCGTCGACCTGATCCTCGGACCGGTCGAACCGTGGCCGAGGCCCGGCACCGAGGTGCTGGTGGACCGGATCACCTGGCGCGTCGGCGGCGCGCTCGGGAACACGGCCCTGGCGCTCGCAGGCATGGGCGTTCCGGCCAGGTTGGTCTGGGACGTAGGTGATGACGCCATGGGTGGGTGGTTGGAGAACGCCCTGGCCGGCGCCGGCGATCCGCCTCGACGGCAGTCCACTCCGACGTCCGTCACTGTCGCGCTCACGCACCCCGACGGCGAGCGCACGTTCGTCTCGCATCTTGGACACCTCGCTGCGAGCGCGCCCGACGCGCTGGCAGCCGCCATCGACAGCGCCGACCGTGGGAACGTGCTGCTCGTCGGCGGGGTGTTCCTGCTGCCCCGTTGGCGTGAGGAGCTGCCGGCACTCCTGCGGCGCGCGCGCGAGCGGGGGCTCGCGACCGCGCTCGACACCGGTTGGCCGGCCGAAGGTTGGAGCGCGTCGGTTCGGCGCGAGGTGACGACCGCGCTACCGTACGTCGACTGGTTCCTGCCCAACCTGGAGGAAGCGCGCGGTCTGCTGGGCGCGCCGCGCGCCGCACCGGACGAGGCCGTCCGCGGGATCGAGGCATGGACGCGCGGACGGGTCGCGCTCAAGCTCGGAGCGCAAGGGGCCGCCTACCGTGACGGGGACCGCGTCGCCATCGCGCCCGCCCCCGACCTCGGCGTCGCCGACACGGTCGGTGCCGGCGACACCTTCAACGCCGCGCTGCTGGTCGCGGTAGCGGAGGGCGTGGCCTGGCCGGAAGCGGTTGCGCTGGCCGTCGACGTCGCTTCGCAGTCCGTGGCGCGGACGCCGCGGCGCTACCCGCGCTGGCAGGAAGTGCGCGGCGGATCGACCGCGGGCGGACGAGCGCGCGCCCCGGCCGCCACGGGGTGACGGCGGGGCGCGGCAGTCACCGCGAGGCCGGCGATGACCTAGGGCATGGCCAACGAAGGCCCAGCGAGGACCGACTCAGTGGGCGCCGCCAAGGCGGGGCGCCATGGGGCCGTGTCGGTGATGGTCATGGTGACGTCGCGGACGGGCGGTCAGCGGGCGGGCGAGCGAGGCGGTCGCTTCCGACCGAACGATGGTGAGCAGGTGCGACTCGCGAGCGCGGCGGCGCCGCTCTTCGAGTTCGCGCTCGCACATCCTGACGCAGCATCCGAGGGTGGCCCAACCGTAGAAGAACATACCCACCCCCTTCCTGACCGCGCAGGCACGGCCGCATGCGCGCCTCGTCGGGAAGGAACGGACGTGCAGGCGTGGGGGCGAACGTTCACGCCGTTGCCCCGACGCTCACGTCCATGCTCATGATACGCGTGTCGAACGACGATTTCCGTCACGTACCTCGCCATCCGAGCGCCGATCGGACGCGGCTGCCGGCCCAAGACGCGCCGGCCCGATCGCCCTACCAGGACCGACTCAGGCGATCATCGACTCGCGCTCGAACGCCTCCGCCGCTACCTGCCAGGAAGCCTGGGCGTCCTCGAACGCGATCTCGCCTTCGACGACGTGACGAACGCTCGCGTCTCCCGTAAGCGCGTCGACCAACGGGCCGCGCGTTGGCTCGTGCCAGACTTCGCCTGCACCCGCGAGCCGGCTCCACGGCATGGTGGCCGCATCGACCCAGGAGAACGCCGGGTAGCGCGCGCGGATCCAAGTCAGGATGCGGATCGCGGCCTCGAGCGGCCGTAGACGACCGGCGTCGAGAACGTGCAGCTGCACGCCCTCGCACACGTTCCCGGCATGCCGGTCGCTGTGCGGCCGGAAGGTGACGGGCCGGAAGAGAAGTCCGGGAATGCGTAGGTCTTCGAGTTCGCGCGCGAGCGCGTAGCCATCGAGCCAAGGGGCGCCCAGGAGCTGGAACGGGAGGGTCGTGCCACGTCCCTCGGAGAGGTTGGTGCCTTCCAGCAGAACCAGTCCCGGGTAGAGCGCCACTGCTTCGCGCGTGGGCAATCCCGGTGAGGGAGGGACGAACGGGAGCGGTGACGGCTCGTCGGGCGGCCATGGGTCCGGCCGAGCCACCCGAAGGTCGACGCTCACGTCACGCGTCGCCCAAGCGACCACCTCGCCGAGGGTCCGCCCGTGCTGGAAGGGGACGTCGACGTACCCGAGGAACGACCGCAGGGCGGGATCGAGGCCAGGGCCGTCCATGCGCGTCCCGAGCAGGTTGGGGCGGTCGCACACGACGACGCGCGTGCCCGTCTCGGCTGCCGCTTCGGCCAACAGCACGGTGGTGGTGGCGTAGGTGTAGCAGCGAAGCCCCACGTCCTGTAGGTCGACGATCACCGCGTCCACGCTTCGGAGCGCATCGGCGCTCGGGCGGCGACGCGGGCCGTAGAGGCTGGTGAGCGCAAGGCCCGTCCGGGGGTCGCGGCGGTCCGCGACGGGGGTGGCGTCGTCTTCGTACCCGCTGAAGCCGTGCTCGGGAGTGAACAGGGCAACCAGGTCGATCCCCTCGGCCGCACGGACCCTCTCCAGGGTCGGTGTGCCATCGCTGGTGAGGGATGCCTGGTTGGCCAGCAGCGCGACGCGTCGCCCGCCCAAGTACCTGCCCGGGTCTTCGAGCAACGCGTCGATGCCGTACCAGGCGCCCGCGACGCTCATCCTTTCACCGCGCCCGCCGTCAGCCCCTCGATGAACTGCCGCGACATGAGCAGGTAGATCACGAGCAGCGGTAGGCTCGCCAACGTCATCCCGCTGAACACCAGGCTCCAGTCGATCAGGTGCTGACCGAAGAAGATCTGCATGCCGAGTGGGATGGTGCGCCAGGTGTCCGACGGCAGGAACAGGAGCGGGAAGAAGAAGTCGTTCCACCACGGCACCACGTTGACGATCACGACGGTCGCCAGACCAGGGCGCACCAGTGGCAGCATGATCTGCCAGAACGTCTGCACCTCGGTGCAGCCGTCGATGCGCGCGGCGTCTTCGAGCTCGCGCGGCAGGTTGCGGAAGAAGACCGACAACAGGAACACCGACATCGGCATGCCGGACGCCGTGTAGGTGAAGATCAGCGCCAGCGGCGAGTCGATCAGGTTGAGGTCCCGCATGAGCAGATAGAGCGGCAGGATGCCGAGTCGGATGGGGATCATGATGCCGGCGAGGAAGAACAGGAAGAGCGCTCCGCGTGCTCGGAAGCGATAGCGCGCCAGGGCGTAGGCGGCCGGGGCGGCGGTGGCCAGCAGTAGGAGCGCCGAGGAGCCGGTGATGAGGACGCTGTTGCGCAGGTAGGTACCGAAGTGCGCCCGGCGCCAGACGTTGCGGAAGCCATCGAGCGTCCACGTGTCGGGAAGGCCGAACGGGTTCCGGAAGATCTCGGGGGTGGTCTTGAACGCCGTCAGGAGCATCAGGACCACGGGGTACAGGAACACCAGCGCGAGGAGCCCCAGCACGACGTAGGTGAGCACGCGAACGGTCGCGCGGGACGAGGGCGATGACGCCGGGGACGCCCCGCGCGAGGCGGCCACGACCGGGCCAGGACCGCCGGCCGTGACGGCGCGACGTGCACCACTCGCTGTTCGCGTCGGGCCGGCCACGTCAGTACTCCGTCTGGCTGCGCTGCGTGAAGCGCACGCCGAAAGCCGAGACCACGCCGATGATCAAGAGCATCAGCACGCCGATGGCGGCTGCGATGCCGATCTGCCCTGGCTCGCCGCCGGTGGTCGGGTCGCCGAAGGCGGTGCGGTAGAAGAACGTCGCCAACAGGTCGGTGGCGTAGGCGGGCGACCCCGAGGCGCCCTGCATCACGAAGACCAGCTCGAACGCGTTGAAGTCCCAGATGAAGGTCAGGATCGTCACCATGGCGATGCTGGGAAGCAGGAGCGGGAGCGTCACGTACCGGAAGTCCTGCCACGGGTTGGCGCCGTCCACCAGCGCCGCTTCGTGGAACTCCCGCGGGATCGCTTGCACCGCTGCCAGGTAGACCAGGATCGGGAACCCGAGCCAGGCCCAGGCGTTCACCAGGATGATCGCCGTGAGGGCGGTGTCGCTCTGCCCCAGCCACGGCCTTACCCAGTCGCCCAGCCCCACGCGCCGGAGCGCTTGGCCCACGGCGCCCCAGGTCGGGTTCAGCAACATGCGCCACAAGAACCCCACCACCACCAACGACAAGGTGTGGGGCAGGAAGTAGGCCGCCTGGAAGAACGCGAAGCCGCGCCACTTCTTCGCCAGCAACACCGCCACGAAGAGGCCCAGCGTGGTCTGGATGGTGAAGGTGATGACGAAGAACAGCGCGTTGTGGCGGATCGCGCCCCAGAACCGTTCGTGATACGGCCACTGCGTGAGGACGGTCACGAAGTTGGCGATGCCGGCGAAGCCTTTGCGCACGTACCCGTCCCACTCGAAGACGCTGTAGGTGAGCGACGAGACGAGCGGGTAGGCCATGAACAAGCCGTAGATGACGAGGGCCGGCGCGAGGAAGAGCACCAGGTGCCCGTGTCTTCCCCACCACCTTCG
>CAZOTV010000005.1:34008-73089 GCA_964582795.1 uncultured bacterium | reverse complement strand
CATGGCGTACGAGTGCTTGATTGTGCAGGATGGACCGCGCCGCCTGCAAGCGCAGCCGTCACGGCGCCCGGCAGCGCCGTCGCCGACGGGCCCTAGCTCGATCTCCGGCGCGCAGGCGCGCGTCCGCCTTGCTTGACACCCTCCGGGTCACCCCGTATAGTGCGCCCCAATGACGAACGCGCTGCGCGTCCTCGTAGATGGCCTGGTCCTAATTCCCAGGTCGAGGGGTCGTGCCGCCTAGTCGTTGCTCACGAGCGCATGGTCGGAACCCCGCCGCACACCCACGGCGGGGTTCTTGTTTTGGGATCGGGAGCTAGAACGCGTGCCGCAGGAGGTTCGGATGAAGGGTTCGGAAGTCGTCCTCAAGATGCTCGAGCGCCACGGCGTCGAGGTGGTGTTCGGCCACCCTGGGGGCGCGATCATGCCGATCTACGACGCGCTCTACGACTCGCCGTTGCGGCATGTGCTGGTGCGTCATGAGCAAGCCGGCGCGCACATGGCGGACGCGTACTACCGGGCGAGCGGCAAGGTGGGCGTGGTCTTCGCGACGTCCGGCCCTGGCGCCACCAACCTCGTCACCGGCCTGGCCACGGCGATGATGGACTCGTCGGCCGTCGTGGCGGTGACGGGGAACGTTCCCAGCACCCTCATCGGCACCGACGCCTTCCAAGAGGCCGACGTGTACGGCATCACCGGCCCCGTCACCAAGCACAACTACCTCGTAAAGGACGTGGCCGACCTCCCGCGCGTTCTCACCGAGGCGTTCCACATCGCCTCCACGGGTCGGCCGGGGCCCGTGCTCGTCGACGTGCCAAAGGACGTGCAGCAGGCCGAGTTCGAAGGCACGCTCGAGGTCGAGATCGACCTGCCCGGCTACCGTCCCACCGTCGCGGGTCACGCCGGTCAGATCCGTCGTGCCGCCGAGGCGCTGACGGCGGCGAAGCGCCCGGTGCTGATGGTCGGCGGGGGAGGCCAGGCCGCAGCCGACGAGGTCGCGGCTTTCGCCGAGCGTACGGGCATCCCCGTCATCACGACGCTGATGGGCATCGGCGCCTACCCGGCCGGCGAGGAGCAGTCCCTCGGCATGCCCGGGATGCACGGCACGGTCACGTCGAACAAGGCGATCAGCCACTGCGACCTCATCCTAGGGGCCGGGCTCCGCTTCGACGACCGCGTGACGGGGAAGATCAGCCGCTTCGCGCCGAACGCCACGGTGGTGCACATCGACGTCGACCCCGCCGAGATCTCGAAGCTCGTCAAGGCGCACGTGCCGGTGGTGGGCGACCTTCGCGACGTCCTGCCGCGGCTCACCGAGTTGGTCGGCCGGCTCGACATCGACGAGTGGCGCCAGACGCTCGCGTCGTGGAAGGCCACCTACCCGGAGAAGTACAAGCTCGACAAGCCGCTGGTCTCGCAAGAAGTGCTCGCCTTGCTGCGGGAGGCCACGGGCGGGGAGTGCATCGTCGCCACCGAGGTGGGGCAGCACCAGATGTTCGCCGCGCGCCTCCTGCCGACGCAGAAGCGGCGCAGCTTCATCACCTCGGGCGGCCTGGGGACGATGGGGTTCGGCCTGCCTGCCGCCATCGGCGCGGCCTTCGCGCGTCCGGACGAGACGGTCGTGTGCGTCGCCGGCGACGGCAGCATCCAGATGAACATCCAGGAGCTCGCCACGCTCTACAAGCACCAGCTGCCGGTGGTGATCGCCATCCTGAACAACGGCGTGCTCGGCATGGTGCGTCAGTGGCAGGAGATGTTCCACGCCCAGCGCTACAGCGAGATCTACCTGGCGGACTCCAACCCCGACTTCGCCAAGCTCGCCGAGGCGTACGGGATCGAAGGGCACAACGTGTTCGACCGCGAGACCGCGGCGCGCATCGTTCCCGAAGCGCTCGCCAAGAAGAAGCCGGTGCTGCTCAACTTCTTCGTGTACGAGGCCGAGAAGGTGTTCCCGATGGTGCCCGCCGGGGCAGGCGTGGACGAGATGATCCTGGGCGACCAGGACGCCGAAGCCGCCGCCGATGGTGCGCCCGAGGACGCGGAGCGCGAGGAGGTGACGGCCTGATGGTGCATCGTCACGTGCTCAGCGTCACCGTCCGAGACCGACCCGGCGTGCTCGTGCGCATCGCCGGCCTCTTCGCGCGGCGCGGGTTCAACATCGAATCCTTGTCGGTGGCGCAGTCCGAGCAACCCGGCATGAGCCGCACCACGTTCGTCGTCACCGGCGAGGACGCCACCATCGAACAGGTGCAGAAGCAACTGCAGAAACTGATCGACGTCGTGAAGGTCATCGACCACTCGGAGAGCCGCTCCGTCGACCGCGAGCTGATGCTGCTGAAAGTCGCCGTGCGCACGCCCGACGACCGCGTCGAGATCCGCCAGATCGCGCAAGACTTCCGCGCGCGCATCGTCGATGTAGCGCGCAGCGCGCTGATCTTCGAGATCACCGGCGACGAGGGCAAGATGAACGCCTTCATCGAGCAGATGCGCCCGTTCGGCATCATCGAGCTCATCCGCACCGGCCGCGTCGCGCTCTCGCGCACCCAGGTCGAACCCGAGCGACTACCGAACGGGCGCGCCAAAGCCGCCTGACGGTCGCCGCCCCGCCTCCACGCCTCCGCGAATCCCACCCTTCACCCGAACCGAACGTCACCCGGACCATGTGCCGGAACGACATCGCCGCTCGGAGCCGATCGGTCCCGAGCGAGACCCCCACCTAGGAGAACCCCCGATGGCCACCATCTACTACGACAGCGACGCCAACCTCGAGCACCTTCGCGGCAGCACCATCGCCGTCATCGGGTACGGATCGCAGGGGCACGCGCACGCGCTCAACGCCAAAGACTCGGGGCTCGACGTGGTGGTCGGCCTACGCCGCGGCTCCGCCTCTTGGGCCGAGGCGGAGAAGGCCGGCCTACGCGTCATGGAGGTCGCCGACGCCGCCAAGGCGGGAGACGTCGTCATGATCCTGTTGCCCGACGAGACGCAGGCGAGCGTGTACCGCGAGCAGATCGCGCCCAACTTGGAAGAAGGCAACGCGCTGGCGTTCGCGCACGGATTCAACGTGCAGTTCCACCAGGTTCAGGCCCCCGCAGGCGTCGACGTCTTCATGGTGGCGCCGAAAGGTCCCGGGCACCTGGTGCGCCGCACGTTCGTCCAGGGCGCCGGCGTTCCATGCCTGGTGGCAGTGCAGCAAGACGCCACCGGCACCGCCATGAAGCGCGCGCTCGCCTACGCCAAGGCGATCGGTGGCACGCGCGGCGGCGTGCTCGAGACGACGTTCCAAGAGGAGACCGAGACGGATCTCTTCGGCGAGCAGGCGGTGCTCTGCGGCGGGGTCACGGCGCTGATGCAGGCGGGGTTCGAGACCCTCGTCGAGGCGGGCTACCAGCCCGAGATCGCGTACTTCGAGTGCGTGCACGAGATGAAGCTCATCGTCGACCTCATCTACGAAGGCGGCTTCGAGAAGATGCGCCACTCGATCTCGAACACGGCCGAGTACGGCGACTACGTCACCGGGCCACGCATCGTCACCGACGAGGTGCGCAAGGAGATGAAGGCGATCTTGTCGGAGGTGCGCTCCGGCGCGTTCGCGCGTTCGTTCCTGCTCGAGAACCAGGTCGGTCAGCCCAGCCTCAAGCGCCAGCGCGAGGCCACCTCGCAGACGCAGGTGGCGGAAGTCGGGCGCCGGCTTCGCAAGATGATGCCGTTCATCGCCGGGGACGACGCCTGAGGCGTCACGGAACCAGGAGTACCAAGATGGCCCACATCCGCATCTTCGACACCACGCTGCGCGACGGGGAGCAATCGCCCGGCGTCGCTTTGAACACCGCGCAGAAGGTCGAGATCGCTCGCCAACTCGCGCGACTCGGCGTCGACATCATCGAAGCCGGCTTCCCGATCGCCTCCGAGGGCGACTTCCAGGCCGTGCGCGAGATCGCCCGGACCCTGAAGCAGGAGTCGCCACGGGTGGTCGTGACCGGCCTGGCGCGAGCGAACCGCGCCGACGTCGAACGGGCGGCGCGCGCCGTGGAAGTCGGCGCGAACCCCGCCATCCACACCTTCATCGCGACCAGCCCGATCCATATGGAGAAGAAGCTTCAGCTCACGCCGGACCAGGTGGTCGAGCGCGCGGTCGAGTCGGTCCGGCTCGCGCGCAGCTTCGTCGACGAGGTGGAGTTCAGCGCCGAGGACGCGGGGCGCTCCGACATCAACTTCCTGGTGCGTATCTTCCAAGAGGCGATCGCGGCCGGGGCCACCACCATCAACGTGCCCGACACGGTGGGCTACATGATGCCGTGGGAGTACGGCGGGCTCATCGCCGAGCTGCGTGAGCGCGTGCCTGGCATCGAGCGTGTCGCGGTGAGCGTGCACTGTCACGACGACCTCGGGTTCGCGGTGGCGAACAGCTTGGCGGGCGTCCATGCCGGCGCCACGCAGGTCGAGTGCACCGTCAACGGCATCGGCGAACGCGCGGGGAACGCTTCGCTCGAGGAGATCGTGATGGCGCTGCGTACCCGGCGCGACTTCTGGCAACACGAGACTTCCATCGACACGCGCGAGCTCTACCGCAGCTCGCGGATGGTCTCCGCCATGACGGGCATGCTGGTGCCGCCGAACAAGGCGGTGGTGGGCGACAACGCCTTCGCGCACGAGGCCGGCATCCACCAGGACGGCGTCATCAAGGCGCTGGAGACCTACGAGATCATGAGCGCCGAGACGGTCGGGCGCGACGCCGGCGTCCTGGTGATGGGCAAGCACTCGGGTCGTCGCGCTTTCCGCAAGACCCTGGCCGACCTCGGGTACGACAACCTGGACGACGACAAGGTCAACGCCGTCTTCAAGCAGTTCAAAGACCTGTGCGACCGCAAGAGCCACGTCACGCACGAGGACATCCGCGCGCTGGTGGACGTCGAGACGGCGCGCGTGCCGGAGGCGTACCAGCTCGTCGCGGTGCAGTTCACGTCCGGCACCCGCCTGACGCCCGTGGCCACCGTGCGCCTGCGCACGGACACCGGCGAGCACGAGGAGGCCGCTACCGGCGACGGGCCGGTCGACGCCGTCTACAAGGCGCTGGAGCGGATCACCGGCGTGCCGATCGAGCTCGACGCCTACGAGATCCGCTCGGTGGGGGCAGGGAAGGACGCCCTCGGTGAGGTCACCATCCGCGTGGAGAGCGAAGGCCGCTCCCTGCACGGCCGGGGGCTCTCGACCGACGTGGTGGAGGCGTCGGCCAAGGCGTACGTCGACGTGCTGAACAAGCTCGTGGCAGGGGTGGCGCGCGCGGCGCCCGCGCGCGACCCGGCAGGGGTCTACGCCGGCGGCGACACACCACCGGCATGAGCACCGCGCACGGCGTTCATCCCAGCGCCGCCGTCGAGATCTACGACACGACGCTGCGCGACGGGACGCAAGGTCAGGACGTCCATCTGACCAGCGCCGACAAGATCGCCATCGCCCAACGCCTCGATGCCTTCGGCGTGGACTTCATCGAAGGCGGCTGGCCGGGGTCCAACCCCAAGGACGCGCGCTTCTTCGAAGCGATGAAGGAAGTGACGCTATCCCGAGCGCGCCTGAGCGCCTTCGGCAGCACCCGCCACAAGGACGCGGCGTGTGAAGACGACGCCAACTTGCAGGCTCTGCTGGCGGCCCGGACGCCGGTGGTGGCGCTGTTCGGCAAGTCGTGGACGCTTCATGTCGAGCATGCGCTGGGCGCGACGCTTCAGCAGAACCTGGACATGATCCGGTCGTCGGTCGCGTTCATGAAGCGCCACGGCAAGACGGTGGTGTACGACGCGGAGCACTTCTTCGACGGCGCCGAAGCGGACCTGGCGTACGCCATGGCGACGCTGGACGCCGCCATCGAGGGTGGGGCCGACCGGGTGGTGCTCTGCGACACCAACGGCGGCACGCTGCCCGACGTGGTGGCCGAGCGCGTGGCCGCCGTCGTCGCGCGGTGCCCCGTGACGGTCGGCATCCACGCGCACAACGACACCGAGCTGGCGGTGGCGAACAGCCTCGCCGCCGTCTCGGCCGGAGCGGCGCACGTCCAGGGCACGGTGAACGGGTACGGGGAGCGATGCGGGAACGCCAACCTCGTCAGCATCGTCGCGAACCTGAAGCTGAAGCTGGGCAGGCCGCAACCGCAGGAGGTGGCCGACCTGCGCGACCTGTCGCGCTACGTCGACGAGCGCGCGAACCTGGTGCCGAACATCCGCGCGCCGTACGTCGGCGCCGCCGCGTTCGCGCACAAGGGCGGCGTGCACGTCTCGGCGGTGGCCAAGCGGCCCGAGACGTACGAGCACGTGACCCCGGAAGCGGTCGGCAACCGGCGCCGCATCCTGGTCTCGGACCTCTCCGGTCGAGCGAACGTGGTGGCCAAGTTCGCGGAGTGGGCCGGCGCCGAAGCGGACGCAGGTGCGCCTGGCACGGGCACTGCGTTCGGGGAAGGCGCCGTCTTGGACCCCGAGGCGCGCGCGGTGGTGCGGCGCATCAAGGAGCTCGAAGACCGCGGCTACGCGTTCGAAGGCGCCGAAGCGAGCTTCCAACTGCTGACGCGCAAGGTGCGCGGGGAGCACCGGCCGTACTTCCGTCTACATGGCTTCACGGTCATGATCGACAAACGCGAGGACGAGGACGAAGGAAGGTGCGAGGCGACGGTGCGCGTCGAGGTCGGCGGCAACGACGAGCACACCGCCGCCATCGGTGACGGCCCGGTCAACGCGCTCGACCGGGCGCTGATGAAGGGCCTGGCGCGTTTCTACCCGGTGTTGGCCGAACTCCGCCTGAGCGACTACAAGGTGCGGGTTCTGTCGGGCCCCGAGACCGGGACGGCCAGCGTGGTGCGCGTGCAGGTGCAGATGAGTGATGGCCGCCGCAGTTGGAGCACGGTCGGCGCGAGCACCAACATCATCGAAGCGTCGTACCAGGCGCTCACCGACGCGTACGAGCACAAGCTCGTGAGCGACGGGGTGGAGCCGTTGACCGAGGGCGTCACGCCGGGCAACGTGATGGACGAACCCTCGAGCGTTGACACGCCACCGACGTCGTGGAGTAACGTGGGTCGAACCAGGTAAGAACAGGCAAGTGAAGGGGCGAACGAGACCCCAAGCAAGCGCTTTCGAGGAGGGTTCAACATGGTCCGAACCGTTCGTGTCGTTCTCGTGCTGGCGTTGGCGTTCGTGGTAGGGCTGGGCGCAGCTTGGGCTCAGCAGGCACCGGGCTCTCTGCGCATCATGGCGCCCGCCTCGCCGGGCGGTGGCTGGGACGGCACCTCCCGCGCCATGCAGGCCGCCTTCACCGAAGCCGGCATCATCGGCCAGGTCGAGGTCTTCAACGTACCCGGCGCAGGGGGAACCATCGGCCTCGCACAACTCGCCACGGCCGAGGCCGGTAACGGCGACATCCTGATGATGATGGGCTTGGTGATGGTCGGGTCGATCCTGACGAACGAAGCCCCCGTGACCCTCGAGCAATCCACCCCGATCGCGCGGCTGACCGCCGAGTACGAGGTCATCGTGGTTCCAGCGAGCTCGCCGTACCAGACGCTGGACGACCTGGTCGAGGCGTTCCGAGCAGATCCCGGCGCGGTGGCGTTCGCGGGCGGTTCCGCCGGCGGCATCGACCACATCCTCGTAGGGTTGCTGGCGAAGGAAGTCGGCGTCGACCCCACCGCCATCAACTACATCCCGTTCTCCGGCGGCGGCGAAGCGCTGGCCGCCATCCTGGGCGCACAGGTCGCTGCCGGCGTGTCCGGCTACTCGGAGTGGGCCGGCCAGATCGAAGCGGGTGAGTTGCGCGTGTTGGCCATCTCGTCGCCGGAGCGGCAGGCGGGGATCGACGCGCCGACGATGATGGAGCAGGGCGTGAACCTCGAGATCGCCAACTGGCGCGGTGTGGTCGCGCCGCCCGACTTGAGCGACGACGAGCGCGCGTCGTTGGTGGCGGCCGTCGATCAGTTGGTGGCCAGCGACGCCTGGAAGGCCCGCCTGGCGTCGAACAACTGGACCGACGCGTACATGGGCGGCGACGCGTTCGCCGACTACCTCGCCTCCGAGATGGTGCGCGTGCGCGAGGTGCTGGTCGACATCGGGCTGGTCGCCGGGAACTGACGGCAGCCGACGTGGGCGCGGGGGCAAGCAGTCGTTCGGGCGTACCGCCTCAGCCGGCGGACGCGCCGAGCGCTGCCGAGCCGCACGCCCCGATGCCGGATCGAGACCCATCGAGGGGGGACGCGCCTGCGTCTCCCCTCGGTCGCGTTTCCATCGCTGACGCGCTGATCGCGCTCGGCGTGATCGCCTTCGGCGTCTACCTCGTCTACGGCGCGGGGCAGATCCGCCTGCTCCCGAGCTACGCGCGCATCGGGCCGCGCTTCTTCCCGTACCTCACCGGCTTCGCGTCGCTCGCCTGCGGCGTGCTCTTGCTCGTGGCGGCGCTGCGCGGTCAACGAGGCGTGCCCGACGTCAGCGAAGACATCGACCTGAGCCGGCGCGACAACCTCAGGCCCGTGGTCGTGATCGCAGCGGCCTTGGCGCTCGGCACGCTCGCGATGGAGCGCGCCGGCTTCGTAGTGGCGTCCACGCTCATCTTCCTGGGCGTGGCGCTCGCGTTCGGCAGCCGCCGTCTTCTGCGGGACGCGGCGGCGGCCCTGTTGCTTGCCCTCGCGGCCTACCTGGCGTTCACCCGCCTCCTCGACCTGACGCTGCCGGCCGGGATCCTGCCCTTCGCCGCCATGCTCGTGGGGGGTTGACGGGTGGACACGCTCGCTTCGCTGCTGCACGGCTTCGGCGTCGCGTTCACCGCGGCGAACCTGCTGTGGGCGTTCATCGGCGTGACGCTGGGCACGATCGTGGGGATCCTGCCGGGGATTGGGCCCGCCCTGACCGTCGCGTTGCTCCTGCCGGTCACCTACGGCCTCGACCCGGTCGGCAGCTTCATCATGTTCGCCGGCATCTACTACGGCGGCATGTACGGCGGCTCCACGACGTCGATCTTGCTCAACACGCCGGGGGAGAGCGCCTCGATCATCACCGCGCTGGAGGGCAACAAGATGGCCCGCCGCGGCCGGGGCGCGGCGGCGCTTGCCACCGCCGCCATCGGGTCCTTCGTGGCGGGCACCATCGCCACCGTGGCGCTCACGTTCATCGCGCCGGTGGTGGTGCGCTTGGCGCTCACGTTCGGGCCGGCCGACTACTTCGCGTTGATGATCCTGGCGTTCACGACCGTCACCTCGGTCCTTGGGTCGTCGCTCTTGCGCGGCCTCACGAGTCTGATGTTCGGCATCGGACTTGGCATGGTGGGCATCGACCTCCAGACGGGCCAGGCGCGCTTCACGCTCGGTCGGCTCGAGTTGCTCGACGGGATCAGCGTCGTGATCGTCGCCGTGGGCCTATTCGCCGTGGGGGAGACGCTCTACGTCGCCTCGCGCTTGCGCAAGGACGCTCAGAAGGTCGAGGCGATCCAGGGCAGCATCTGGATGAGCCGCGACGAGTGGCGACGCTCGTGGCGGCCGTGGCTGCGCGGCAGCTTCCTCGGCTTCCCGTTGGGCGCGCTGCCTGCCGGCGGGGCGGAGATCCCGACGTTCCTCTCCTACGCCTTGGAGAAGCGCCTGACGCGTCACCCGGAGGAGTTCGGCCAGGGCGCCATCGAAGGCGTGGCCGGACCGGAAGCGGCGAACAACGCCGCCGCCGCGGGCGTCCTCGTACCGCTTCTGACCCTCGGGCTGCCTACGTCGGCGACGGCCGCCATCATGCTGGCCGCGTTCCAGCAGTTCGGCTTGCAGCCCGGCCCGCTGCTGTTCGAACGCGCGCCCGACCTGGTGTGGGGCCTCATCGCCAGCCTCTACCTAGGCAACGCCATGCTCTTGGTGCTCAACCTCCCGTTGGTCGGCCTGTGGGTGCGCCTGCTGACGATCCCACGGCCACTGCTGTACGGCGGGATCCTGGTGTTCGCCACCCTCGGCACCTACAGCCTTTCGAACTCCGTCGTCGACCTGGTCGTGCTCTACCTCATCGGGTTCGTCGGGTTCCTGATGCGAAGGCACGGGTTCCCCGTGGCGCCGGCCGTGATCGGGATGATCCTCGGGCCGATGGCCGAACAGCAGTTCCGGCGAGCACTGGCCATCAGTCAAGGCGACTACTCGGTGTTCGTGACCCGGCCGTTGTCGCTCACGTTGTTGCTGCTCGCGGTGCTCGCGCTGACGCTGCCGCCGTTCCTGGCGTGGCGCGCGAGCCGGAGGGCCGCCAGGGCCGACGCGACGGCATGAGGCCGCAGGGCCCTCACGTCCGCCACCGGAACCGAGACCGCGGCCGTGCCGACCCGGCCACGACGCCGTCACGGCGGCAGCCCGGTAGACCGATCGTCGGGGTGTACGTGGACGAACGACGCGGCCCGACGAAGCACGAGGAACGACGGCCGCTCCATGCGACGACGAACAATCGTATGTCTATGCATCGTGTCGACTTGGCTTCGGAAGTCATGCAGCCCTATCGCTTCGGAATCACAGGGACGAGCCTCCGCCGACCTTCCGTTCGACGGTGACGCCGCGCTCCGGAATGTCGTCCAGAACGCATTTGTAGCCATGACATCCGGTTGACAACGGCGGCGCGGCCCACGTATGGTTGCCAGCACGTTCGTGTCGCACCCGCCCGCCCCGTTCGCGTGCGCACGGCGCCTTGTATCGACACTCGTTTCGCTGCATCCGTTTACGGCAACGCGCCGGTCGGATGGCTCCCGCCGTGCCCGACGCATCGGCACGACGACCGTCCTGGAGGACCCCGTGGATCGACTCTCCGACGTTCGCACCCTCGCCTGGCCCGACGAGCGGGACGCTTGCGGGGTCGGCTTCGTTGCGCACGTCGGGGGGCGCCGCAGCCACGACGTCCTCTCGTTCGGGCTCCAGGCGCTGGCGAACTTGGCGCACCGCGGCGCCGTGAGCGCCGATGGCAAGACGGGGGACGGCGCCGGCGTCCTCACGCAGGTTCCGCATCGCCTGTTCCGCCGGGAGCTGGAAGCGCGCGGCATCCACCTCGAGCGCGACCGCGACCTCGGCGTAGGCGTCTTCTTCGTCGCCAACGATGCCCCCGTCGACCGCGTCTACGCCCTCATCCGCGACGAGTTGGCGCGGAGTCCGCTGAAGCGTCTCATGTGGCGCAAGCCGCCGCTCGACGACAGCGCCCTGGGGGAGGAGGCGCGGCTTCGAAGCCCCGTCATCCGCCAGGTCCTGCTCGGACGACCGGAGTGGCAGAGCGACGACGAGTTCGAGCGCACGCTCTACCTGACGCGCAAGAGGATCCAGAGGCGGCTTGCCGAGGCGGGCCTCGGCCGCGCCTACGTGCCGTCGCTGTCGAGCCGGACGCTGGCGTACAAGGGCCTGATGGTGGCGGACCAGCTGCCGCGGTTCTACCTCGACCTTGCCGATCCCGACTACGACACCGCCATCACGGTGTTCCACCAGCGCTACAGCACGAACACCATGCCGCGCTGGTCCCTCGCGCAGCCGTTCCGGTTCTTGGCGCACAACGGCGAGATCAACACGCTCCAGGGCAACGTGAACTTCATGCGGGCGCGCGAGCCGCGCCTCTCGAGCCACCTCTGGGGCCCGGACGTGCGGGACCTGCTCCCGATCATCGAGCCCGAAGGCTCCGACTCGGCCGCGCTCGACAACGCGTTGGAGCTGCTCACCCTCTCTGGCAGGGACTTGCCGCACGCCCTGATGATGCTCGTGCCCCAGGCGTACGACGGCGACCCATCGGTGACGCCCGAACTGCGCGCGTTCTACGACTACCACGGCACCTTGATGGAACCGTGGGACGGGCCGGCGGCGTTGGCGCTCAGCGACGGCCGCTTCGCGGTGGCCGGCCTCGACCGGAACGGCCTGCGCCCTCAGCGCTACTGGCTGACCGACGACGAACTGATCGTGGTCGGATCGGAGGCGGGGGTACTGCCGTTCGACCCTTCCACCGTCGTCGAACGGGGCCGCCTCGGGCCCGGCAAGCTGTTGGCGGTCGACACGTTCGAAGGCCGGCTGCTGCGTGACGAGGAGCTCAAGGCGCGGTATGCCAGAAGGCGACCGTACGGCGAGTGGGTGGAGCGCTACGAGGTTCGCTTGGAGCCGCCGCGGCGCGCGCTGGAGGCGGAGGACGCCGAGTTGGGCGAGCTTCGACCCTGGCAGAAGCTGTTCGGCTACTCGGCCGAAGAGATCGACCGGGTGTTCGAGCCGATGGCGGTGCTCGGCGAGATCCCGGTAGGGTCGATGGGCGACGACACGCCCCTGGCGGTGTTGTCGGCCCAACCGCAACAGATCTACCGCTACTTCAAGCAGCGCTTCGCGCAGGTCACCAACCCGCCCATCGATCCGCTGCGGGAACGTCTCGTCATGTCGCTCGCGACCGTGCTCGGCCCCCGCTCGAGCGTGTTGGAGGAAGAGGCGGAGGCAGTCCGGGTCGCGCGGTTCGACGGCCCCATCATCGACGGCGCCACGTTGGAAGCGCTGAAGACGCAGGAAGCGCTCGGAAGCGCCGTGCTCTCGTGCACGTTCCCCGTCGCAACCGGCCCGCGTGGCCTGGCGCGGGCGCTGGAGGACCTCGCGGACCAGGCGCAGGACGCCATCGAGTCGGGCGTCTCGGTGCTGATCCTGTCCGATCGGGCGGCAAGCGCATCCGCCGCGCCCATCCCGATGCTGCTGGCCGTCGGCGCGGTGCACCATCGCCTGCTGCTGGTGGGCAGGCGCACGCGCGCAGCCATCGTCTGCGACACCGGCGAACCGCGTGAGGACCACCACTTCGCCTGCCTCATCGGCTACGGTGCGGCGCTGGTGCACCCGTACCTTGCGCTCGCCACGGCCCGCGAGGTCGCGCGGGGCGGCAAGCACCGCGATCCCATCGACCCGCAGGACGCCGAGCGCGCCTACGTGGCGGCCGTCGAGAAGGGCCTGCTCAAGATCATGGCGAAGATGGGCATCTCGACGCTGGCCAGTTACCGCGGCGCGCAGGTGTTCGAAGCGGTCGGGCTGACGGCGGAGGTGGTGGAGCGCTACTTCTCCGGCACGCCGCACCGCCTGGACGGCGCGACCCTCGACACGCTCGCCAACGACGTGCTGGCGCTGCATGAGGACGCCTTCCTGGACGAGGCGGCGACGGGCGCGGCGGGTTCGTTGGTCGACCGCGGCATCTACCGCTTCCGCAAGGCGGGCGAGTACCACGCCTTCAACCCGGACGTGTTCAAGGCGCTGCACAAGGCGGTTCGCACGGAGAGCTACGAGGCGTTCGAGACGTACGCTCGCGCGGTCGAGGGGCGCCCACCCACCGCCGTGCGCGACTTACTGGAGCTTCCCCGCGCCGAGCAGCCGTTGCCGCTCGAGGAGGTCGAGCCGATCGAAGCCATCGTGCGGCGCTTCACCACCCAGGCGATGAGCCATGGTTCGGTCTCGCGCGAGGCGCACGAGACGCTCGCGATCGCCATGAACCGGCTAGGCGCGAAGAGCAACTCCGGCGAGGGCGGCGAAGACCCGGTGCGCTTCGCGCCCTTCGAGCGCGACATGCCGGAACGCAGCCTGGCCAACGACTGGCACCCGCAACGCGGCGACGTGGCCAACAGCGCCATCAAGCAAGTGGCTTCCGGCCGCTTCGGCGTGACGCCCGCCTACCTGGCCAGCGCCCGCGAGATCGAGATCAAGATGGCGCAAGGCTCGAAGCCCGGGGAAGGCGGTCAGATCCCCGGCTTCAAGGTCAGCGCCGAGATCGCCGCCATCCGTCACGCCGTACCGGGCGTGACGCTCATCAGCCCGCCGCCGCATCACGACATCTACTCGATCGAAGACCTCGCGCAGCTCATCCACGACCTGAAGCTGGTGAACCCGCGCGCACGGATCGGCGTGAAACTCGTAGCGACCGCCGGCGTCGGTACCATCGCCGCCGGAGTGGCGAAGGGCTACGCCGACACCATCCAGGTCTCCGGTCACGACGGCGGCACGGGAGCAAGTCCGCTGGCGAGCATGAAGCATGCGGGCGTGCCGTGGGAACTCGGCCTGGCGGAGGTGCAACGGTCCCTGGTCGAGAACGACCTCCGCGGGCGAGTCCTGCTGCGCGCCGACGGCGGCCTCAAGACCGGCCGCGACGTGCTCGTTGCGGCGCTGCTCGGCGCCGAGGAGTTCGGCTTCGGCACGGCGGCGCTGGTGGCGGCGGGTTGCGCCATGATCCGGCAGTGCCACTTGAACACCTGCCCGGTCGGGATCGCCACGCAAGACCCAGAACTCCGCAAGCGCTACGCGGGCAGGCCCGAGCATGTGATGCGCTTCTTCCTGTACCTCGCGCAGCAGGTGCGCATGCTGCTGGCCTCCATGGGCGCCCGCAGCCTCGACGACGTGATCGGCCGTGTCGACCTTCTTCGGCCGCGACCAGCTGCCACGGACGGGACGCTACCGAAGGGCGTGCGGCTCGACCTGAGCGCCGTGTTGAACCCCCCGACGGGCGCCGAGGGTCGCGCTCGCAAGCGCGTGCTCGAGCGCAACGATCGCCCGCGCAGCGAGGAGAGCGTCGACGAGCGCCTGACGCGCGACGCCGCTGCGGCCTTGAGCACCGAGTCCGGCGCGCGATCCCGCGGCTCGGACGCCGATGGTCAGGCGCCCGCGCCGCTACGGCTGCGCTACCGCGTCACCAACCGCGAGCGCACCATCGGCAGCGGCCTGGCAGGCGCCATCGCCCACGCTTTCGGCGAAGACGGCCTACTGCATGCCGCCGTCGAAGCGACCTTCGAAGGGGCGGCCGGGCAGAGCTTCGGCGCCTTCGCGACGCCCGGCATGCGGCTGGTGCTGCACGGCGAAGCTCAGGATTACGTCGGTAAGGGGCTCGCGGGCGGCGAGTTGGTCCTGCGCCCGACCACGACGGCGAACGACCAGGTGATCGCCGGCAACACGGTGCTGTACGGCGCCACCGGCGGGGCGTTGTTCGCAGCCGGCAGTGTCGGCGAGCGCGTGTGCGTTCGGAACTCGGGCGCGCTCGCGGTTGTCGAGGGCTGCGGCGACCACGGCTGCGAGTACATGACCGGCGGCACCGTCGTGGTGCTCGGCCGGGCGGGCCGCAACTTCGGCGCCGGCATGTCTGGCGGCGTCGCGTACGTCTACGACGAGAACGGTGACTTCGCGGAGCGCTGCAACGACGGCATGGTGAGCGCCCGACGGCTGGTGGACGCCGCCGACGTCGCCGGGGCCGGGGAAGACGAGGCGATCCTCCGCGCCCTGCTGCAGCGCCACCTGGTGGCTACCGGTTCGCGTCGGGCCGAACGGATCCTGACCAGCTGGGAAGAGGCGCGCACCCGGTTCTGGAAGGTGGCGCCGCGGCGCGCGCCCGTGGTCGTCGAGGCGCCGACGCAAGCGATCGAGACGCCTTCCTGACGCGCGTCGCTCAGGCGGGTTGATCGGGGCCGGTGGCAGCTCAAGCGTAGGCGACGAGGGTGCCGTCGAGCGCCGCCACCAGCACGCGCTCCTCGAGCGGGAGCGGGCTCGCCTGGATGGCGGAGTTGGCGACCTTGTCGTTGAACAGCACGCGCCCGCTGCGCGCGTCCAGGACGATCAGCTCGCCGCCTTCGGTCGCGACGTACAGCGCTCCGGCGGCCAGCACGGGCGTGGCCGTGACGGGTGACGGCAGCGGTCGAGCCCAGATGTCATCCCCCGTCTTGAGCGACAGGGCGTGCAGTCGCTGCCCCCACGACACGGCGTACACCATCTGGTTCCACACCACGGGCGTGGACCACACCTCGCCCTCTAGGTCGTACGACCATACGACCTCGCGCTTCTCGACGTCGAACGCGTGGATCTCCCCGGAGCGCACGGGGATGAGAAGGGTGCCGTCGACGGCCGAAGGCGGTGTCGTGAGCACGCCGACCTCGACCTTGTACGCATGGGCGCCGCTGGTCGCCCGCACTGCGTGGAGCCAGCCGTCGCGGGCCGCCACGAACGCCAGACCGCGGTGCACCGTCGGCGCGGTGGCCGCCGGTGAGGCGACGGAGGTGCTCCAGACCGTGTCGCCTTCGGCAGTCCAACGTTCGATGGCGCTGCCCGCCGCGACCACCAGGTCCCGCCCGAACGGAGCCAGCCCGAGCACGTCGGCTTCGGCCTTCTGCCACACCAGCTCACCGCCCGGCCAAGCGAGCGCTCGCACGGTCCCGTCACGGCTGGTGAGGAAGAGACGCTCCTCGATCACCATCGGCGTCTGGCTCGATTCGTCGTGGAGCTCGAACGTCGCGTGCAGGCCGCCGTCCCCCGGACGCACCACGGCCAGCGTGTCGGAGCGCAAGCCCGCCATCACGAAGCCCGCGGCCGCGCCGAGACCGGAAGGGAACTGGGGTCCTTCGTCGAGCGCCCGCGTCCATCGGCGCGTCAACCCGGCCGGCGCGGCGGGACCATGGGGGTACGCGCCCGTCCGGCCGGCGCCTGCCAGCGCGACGCTCGGCGCCTTGACGCGAACCGATGCCAGCACCGCGCGCAGCGCATCGGCCACTGCCCAGCCCGACGTCGGGCGCTTGGCGGGATCCTTCTCGAGCAACGTCGCGATGAGATGCGCCAGGGCAGGCGGCACCTGCGGGTTGTGTTCCTGTGGCGGCGTCACGCTGCCGTAGACGTGTTGGTAGAGCACCGCCTGGTCGTTGTCGGCGTCGAACGCCGCATGACCCGTGACGGTCCGGTACAAGACCGCTCCGAACGAGTAGAGGTCGGTGGCCGCGCCGGTGGGCTCGCCCGTTGCCTGCTCCGGCGCCATGTACTGCGGCGTGCCGAGCGTGAAGCCGGTGCGCGTCAACGCGCGCGACGTCTCCGTGAGCTGCACCAGTCCGAAATCCATCACCTTGGGCGTCCCGTGTGGCGCGACCAGGATGTTGCGTGGGGTGAGGTCGCGATGCACCATCCCCAGACGATGCACGTACCCAAGCGCCTCGGCGACGACGATGGCGGCGCCCAGCAAGCGCTCGGCGGCCTCCAAGTCGGGCTCGTACGGCCCGAGTTCGGTGATCGGCCCGCCCTCGATGAGCTCCATCGCGAAGTAGACGTGCTTGCCCAACCCGAGATCGTAGATCGACACGATACCGGGGTGGTTCAGCCGCGCCAGCGCGCGGATCTCTCGGCGGAAGCGCTCGCTGTCCGTCTCCGTGAGGTGTGGCCGCAGGACCTTGAGGGCCACCACCCGGTCGAGGTGCGTGTCCAGCGCGCGGAAGACATGGGCCATACCGCCCATGCCGAGCGGCCCCAGCACCTCGTAGCGGTCGTCGACGACGTCGCCGGCCTCGAACATCCCGGATCCGGCCCCGGCTCAGCTCTCTTCGAGTGCCTTGAGCAGTTCCGGATCGAGCGCGCCCTCCTCGACGGCACGGTTCAGCATCTCGATCCCGAGCCTCACGACCTCGGACTTCGACACCAAGCGCTCCGGGTTCGAGAGCTGATACGCGGTCTTGGTGAGGAGCGAGTCTTGCTCTTCGGTGATGACGACCTGAAGTCGTTTGCTCTTCTCGCGCTTGGGCACCGGCTTCCCTCCTCGGGCGTCGCGTTCAGTACGGGCGCGACCGGCGTCACGGTCGGCACGCGCCGCCAGCGATCAGTTGAGTAAGTATAGCAGCATGCATACGTGCTTGACACTGTTCAGATGCCCACATACACTGGACATGAGGCGCATGTGTAACTTGCTCAACTACCGCATGCGCTCCGGAGTTAAACGCCGCACGACGCCCAACCCTATCCGGGCCGTACGATGGCCTGCAACCACGCAGCCGACGACAACGTCCGGCACCAGGGGGAAGAAGTGAACGACGCCAACGACGTCCTGATCATCCGCGGCGGAACCCCGTTGTCCGGCGAGATCGCTGCGTTCCGCGCCAAGAACTCCGCGCTCTACCTGATGTTCGCCGCGCTGCTGACCGACGAGCCCGTCGTGCTCGAGGACGTCCCGCGTCTCGCGGACGTGCTGGTGGCCGAGGAGATCCTGCGTCACGTCGGCGTGGAGACGCGCTGGGAAGGCCACGACCTTCACCTCCACGCGCGCAACGTCCGTACGTGCCACGCTCCTTACAGCCTGGTCAGCAAGATGCGCGCAAGCTTCATCATCATGGGATCGTTGCTCGCCCGCTGCGGCGAGGCGCGCGTGTCGATGCCAGGTGGTTGCGCCTTCGGGCCGCGCCCCGTCGACCGCCACTTGGCGGCGTTCCGAGCGCTCGGAGCGCACATCGAGGAGGAGAGCGGCGACTTCTACGCGCACCGTGCTGCTCCGCTCGCCGGCACCGTCACGTTCGAGGCGCCGACGGTAGGCGGCACGCAGAACGTGCTGCTGGCCGCGGCGCTGGGCGGCGGCGACGTGACAATCGAGAACGCCGCACGTGAGCCGGAGATCCCCGACTTGGCCGAGATGCTCAACGCCATGGGCGCCGACGTGCGCGGCGCGGGAACCTCCACCATCCAGGTTCGCGGCGCGGCGCGCCTGCACGGCGTGCGGTACCGGCCGATCGCCGATCGCATCGAAGCCGGCACGTACCTCCTCGCCGCCGCCGCCACGCGCGGGCGGATCACCGTGACGGACGTTCGCCCCGATCACCTCACCGCCGTGCTCGAGGCGCTGCAGCGCACCGGTGTCGCCATCACCCTCGGAGCAGACCGGGTTCACGTCGACGCCACCGGCGCGTTGAGCCCGACGGACGTGGAAGCGCGCGAGTACCCAGGCGTTCCGACCGACCTGCAGGCGCCGTTCACGGCCTACCTCGCCACCATCGCGGGCCGAAGCCACGTTCGTGACCACGTCTACCCGGACCGCTTCACTCATGTCGAGGAGCTCGCGCGCACCGGTGCGCGGATCGCCGTCGACGAACGGACGCTCGAGGTCCGCGGGGGCCCGCTCCACGCAGCCGCCATGCACGCGGCCGACATCCGCGCGGGCGGGGCCTTGGTCGTTGCCGCCCTGGCCGCCGACGGAGTTTCCGAGATCGGCGGCGTCGGTTCGATCGACCGCGGCTACGAGCTGCTGGCCGAACGTTTGGCCGGCCTCGGGGCCGATGTCCGGCGCGAGCGCGCGGGGAAGGGCCCTAGCCCGATCGCGGACACGTCCGACCGGCATGTGCAGCCGTTCACGAACTGATGGGTCGTGAATCGATTCACTTGAAGTCGTGACGCGACTTCGATAACGCACGTCTGGCTGTATCGACAGCCCATCGGGCGGGCGAGAGCGGTGTCGCTCACGCCGGCCGCGTTCGCGTCTCGTTCCTTGCAGGCCTGGTTCAAGCCACTTGCCTCGAAGTCACGTGCTTCGGCACGGCCGACCGTGCCGCCGGCTCCGTTCGGACGGCTGCGCTAGTCGCGCCGGTCGGCTGAGCCCGTACCGAACTCGCCGAACCGCTCGCGCTCGTCGTCATGCGCGTCGCCATCCTCTTCGTCGAGGAAGGAGGCGAAGGGATCGGCTTCGGGTGACTCGACGTTCGGCGACTCGCTCTCGGGAGCCTCGCTCTTGGGCGACTCGACCTTGGGAGCATCGTCCTTGCGAGCGTTGTCCTTGCGAGCCGCGTCGTTGCGAGCCTCGGCGCTCGGAGCATCGTGCTTGGGAGCGTCGTCCCGAGGAGTCTCGCCCTCGGGAGTCGCGCTCTCGGGAATCGCTGCAGCGTCGGCATCGGCGGTCTCGGTACGTGGGAGCGCCGGCGCGCCACCGTTCGCGTCGCCGGCGCCTTCCACCTCGGTGAGCACGACGTGAAGGCGTCGGCGCTCCCCGTCCCGGTGCGTGCCGGCGGCGCGTTCCGCGCCGGCGTCGACGGTACCGGCGCGCTCCGCAACGGTGTCGACCGTGTCGGCTGGCTCCACGCCACGGGAGTCCGCAGCGACCGGGCCCGTGTCACGACCCTCGGCAGTGGTGAGCTCACGGTCCGCGCGCCCCGTCGCCTCGCCGTGCGCGGCGTTCGCGGGCGTCTCGTCGAGCACGCGCATGGCAGGCGACGCGTCGGTCACGGCAGCAGGCGACTCGTCGGTCACGGCACCACGCTCCGGCGGAGCCTCCGGGACGAGGTCGGTGTCGCGGGTGGGCCCGCCGGGTTCGCCTTCGTCGCGTTCGCGCCCTGGCCCCGACGGCATGACTCCACCACTGGGTTCGTCTTCCAGTCGGGCGCTGTCGCCGACGGCCGGCGTCTCGACGTCCTGCGTACCTGGGGCCTCGACGCTGGCCGCTGCGGGCCGGACGTGTCGCCGGAACCAGAGTCCCGCACCTGCCAGCGCGACCCCGAGCGCCATCAGCAACAGCCACCACGAGGTCGAGCCGGTGCGGGTGTCGGGGCGCGGCAGCACACCGGTGCGGAGCGCGCGCTCCTGCGCATCCGCGTCCGGCGCGAGAAGGTCGACGATGGGCGCGACCTGATCGCTGCCGGAGAAGGCCCAAGGCGAGGGCGTCCGTGACAACGGTCTCCAGCCGGACGGCGTGAACGGGTCGTAGACGCCTGTCATGGCGTAGACGTCGATGCGCTCGCCGACGACTCCCGGCAAGCGTACCGACAGCGTGCTGCCATCACGCTCGATCGCCAGCGGCATGCGGCCGAGCGCGTCCGGGCCGGCCGCGCCGGCGGCTCCGCCATCGTCCGTCGCTCCCGCGTTCCCGACGGAAACCTGTCCCTCGGCAGGCTCCGCGCTCGCAGACTCTGGGCTCGCTTCTTCAGTGGACGCTGTGCTCGCTTCCTCGGCGGGCTCCGTGCTCGCTTCCTCGGCGGACGCCGCGCTCGCTTCCTCGTCCGCCTCTGCGAACGCGACAGCGTACGCTCCGTCTCCACTGATGCGAACCCCGTACTCCCAGCCCAGCCCGTCGGGCATGCGCATGTCCGGACCCGTGAGGGTCGTATCGGCGCCACCGGGTCCGGTGTCAAGGTACACGTCGATGACGACGCCAGAGAACCCTTCAGGCAGCCCGGAGGCGTTCTCGATCGCGCCAAGCGCCACCCTCACCGTCGCGCCGGTCTCGTCCGCTTCTACCGTCACCTCGTGCAGGTCGAAGATGGCGCTGCTGGCGTAGATGGGAGCGGTGGGCGCCGTGAGTGTGCCGTCACCGATGGCGTCGCCGGTAGGGTCTGCCAGGGTGAGCGCGGCCAAGGCCATGAACCCGACGAGCTTCATGACGCCGTCTCCGAAACGGGAACGGGCCGCGCGCGGCGCCTGGCGTGACGCTTGGCGATCACGACCAGAGCGTCAGCGAGCCGCTGACTGTCGTGTTGTGCGTACGCCCCGTCACTCAAGAGCGGCAATGCCGTCACGGTCACACCCGCCTCCTGGAACCGCGCCACGGCCGGATCCGCCACGTCCGCGCCCTCATCGCGGTACTTCTCGCGTCGCGCCTCGTCGACCGGCGTGGCGTTCAGCACCACCACGTCCGGCCAGCGACAACCATGGTCGACCAGCGCACGCACGTGATCGAACGCGTCGAAGCCGTTCGTCTCACCCGCCTCCGTCATGATGTTCGCCACGTACACCAGCGTCGCCGAGCTGGCGCGAAGCGCGGCCGCCACCGAGGGTACCAGCAGCGGAGGCAGCGTGCTGCTGAACAGGCTGCCCGGCCCCAACACCACCAGGTCGGCCATCATGAGGGCGTGCTCCACCTCGGGCAGGCCTTCCGGCGCTGCGGGCGTGATGGACGCCGAGCGCACGGCGCCGCCGACCTCGCGCATCCTGCTCTCGCCCCGAACGACCTCGCCGGTGACCTTCGTGACCTCGAGCGTGACCGGTTGATGCGTGGCGGGGTAGACCGCGCCGGATAGGTTGAGCAGCCGGTTGAGCAGCCGCAAGGCGTCCGCGAAGTCCCCCTCCACCTCGGTCAAGGTGGTGATGAGCAGGTTGCCGAAGGTGTGACCCGTGAGTTCACCACCACGCTCGAAGCGGTACTGAAGGAGCGGTGTGAGCTGCGACTCGTGATCCGACAGGGCGGCCAGGCAGTCGGTCAAGTCGCCGGGGGCCGGCATGTCGAACGCCTGGCGCAAGCGACCGGACGAGCCGCCGTCGTCACTCACGGCGACCACCGCCGTGAGGTTCGAGGTGTGCTCACGAAGGCCGCGAAGCAGGTTCGAGAGTCCACTCCCACCACCGAGCGCCACGACGTGCGGGCCGCGCGCGAGGCGCACACGCCGGTGGATGACCTGCGCGGCCTCGTACGGCCGTTCCGTCCAGTTGGACAGGAGCGAGCGGTTCAGGCGCCCCACCGCGGCGATGGCCACCCCCGAACCGAGCAGCATCGACCCGAGCGACACCCAGGCGCCCACCCGGCGCCAGACGTCACCGACCAGCACGTCCTCGATCGGCTGCGCCACGACCTGGCGCCCTTCCGCCAGCGCCCAGAGCACCACCCCGGTCGTTCCCAGCACCAACAGCAGGGCGCCGGCGATCGCCAGCGCCACGTGGCGCTTCACGCCCATCCCGGGCGTGAGCCAGAACCGGAGCGACCCTAGGTACCGCAAGCGCTCGCCGGGCGTCATCCCTCGGTCGCCGCGCGGCCGTACTCGCGTAGCGCCTCCTCCAAGTCGCGGTGTTGCGCCTGCGTGCGGAACGTGCCGGCCAAGTCCACGGCGAGTCGTTCGGTGACGGCGACGGAGCGATGCTGACCGCCCGTGCACCCGACCGCGACGATGTAGCTGCTGCGGCCCCCGTTCTCCGCCTGCTGTGCGAGCGTTCGCACTAGCACGCGCATCTGGCTGTAGAGCTCCAGTGCTTCCGGCGTGAACACGTAGCTCTGCACGTTCGCATCCGTGCCTGGCAGCGGCCGGAGCTCCTCGCTGTAGTACGGGTTGGGCATGCCGCGAACGTCGAGCACCGTGTCGACGTCCGGCGGAAGGCCGCGCTTGTACCCGAACGACACGATCCTGAGCAACATCTGTTGGCCCTTGGCGAAGCGGTCCCACAGCGACTGCGTGAGGCCACGCGCCGACGTGAGCGTCGTGTCGATGCGCTCGTCTGCCAACTGGCGCAACGGCTCCAACGCCCGACGCTCGGCCGCGAGGTCGGCCGTCAGCGTTCCCTCGGAGATCGGGTGCGTCCGCCTGGTGAAGTTGTACCGGCGCACCAGCACGTCATCGTTCGCGTCGAGGAACAACACCCTGACGTCGTGGCCATGGTTCCGCAGGTCCTGGACGGCCGCCGGCGCGCCCTCCAGGAACGCTCGGGTGCGGATGTCGACCCCGATGCAGATGCCCTTGCCGCCCCCTGCCCCCACGCGCTCCACGAGCGCGCGCCAGAGGGAGGGGGGAACGTTGTCGACGGTGTAGAAACCGATGTCCTCGAGCGCCTGCAGCGCCGTCGTCTTCCCGGACCCGCTGACCCCCGTGAGCACGACGAGCGGCGGCTTCATCGCGCGACCTCGCCAACCGCGGCCGTCCCTGCGGTCTCCAGGCTGCACGCCATCACCACGCTGCCCAACTCCACGATCGCCACGCGCGACACCTGGCCGATCAGGGTGCCCGGGCACAACATCAGCGGCGCATCACCCACGAACGTGCGCACCATGGGCACGCCGCCCAGGGCCGCACCCTCGAACGTGGCGCCCACTACGTTCGCGTCCGACGAAGGGACGGTCCCATCGCCCTGCATCACCACCCAGCGCGTGCCGTCGTGAACGATCCGCGCCGGGACGCCGGCGACGACCACGCGGAACGCCGGCAACGCCCCCACGGCCTCCATCTCCGCCCACTCGTACGGCTTGCGGAAGCCGACGTCGACGCGCACGCACCCCATCACCGGAGCGCCGAGCGTCATCTCCACCGCGGCGGCCTCCGCCGTGACCCTCCCGCGCAAGGCCGCCGCCATCGCCTCGGCCCCGGGGCGCGTGACGAAGCAGCCGATCCGAACGCGCACGAACTGATGGCCGTCGTTCATGGCGAACTCGGTGTACGCGTCGAGGCCCAACGACCGCAGTTGGCGCACCACGTCGTTCGCCTCGCGGTAGTCGCGTAACGCCACCGTCTGCACGGTCCACGCTCGGTCGGCAGCGAGACCGCCCGCCGCACCGGGGTCCTGCGCGGCCACGTGACCGACGAGGACCATGGCGAGGACCAGCACGAGGACGCTCGGCAGACGCGCTCGCGCGCCGGCGCGCAGCCGGCTCCCGATCACGCCGCACCCCGGGTCACGAGCGCGCGCAGGTTCGCCAGGACCCGGAGTCCGACGGCCTGGCTCTTCTCGGGATGGAACTGCGTGGCATACAGTGCGCCGATGGAGATGGCGCTCTGGAACTCGACTCCCGCATACGTCGTGCGCGCCCCGGGCGCCTCGCCGGCGCCGGCCGCCAACTCGGCGTAGTACGAGTTCGCGAAGTACACGTACGCCCCGTCCGGAACCCCGTCGAGCAGCGCGGTCTGGCCGACCTTCACGAGGGTGTTCCAGCCCATCTGCGGCACCGCGTCGATGCCCGCCGGGAAGCGCAGCACGCGGCCGGGCACCACGCCGAGGCCGGGTTCGTCCGGCGCCTCGTCCGAACCGTCGAGCAGCAGCTGCAGCCCCACACAGATCCCCAGGAACGGCCTACCCGCAGCGATATGCTCGCGCACCACCGGCTCGAAGCCCGAGGCTCGGAACGCACGCATGACCTGACCGAAGTGGCCCTGACCGGGCAGCACCAGTACATGTGCGTCCTGCGCCCGCAGCGGCTCGTCCGTCACCAGGGGCGTGAACCCCGCGCGCGCCAGGGCGCGGGCGACGCTCGGCAGGTTGCCTGCGCCGTAATCGATGACGGCCGCGTTGACTCCCGTCGCGCCGTCGTCGCCGAGGCCGGGTGCCAGGGACCTGCGTTCGGTCACAGCACCCCCTTGGTGGAGGGAAGATCCGCGCGCGTGACGCGTGTGGCGACGTGTAGCGCACGCGCGAACGCCTTCATCACGGCTTCGCACACGTGATGGGTCTCGTCGCCGGCCAACACCCGCACGTGGATCGTCGCGCCGGCGTGGTTGGCGAACCCACGCAGGAACTCGCGCAGGTGATAGGCATGGAAGCCGTTCGCGTCGCCCACGAAGGCGCCTGGTTCGAATGACAGGTGTGGCCTGCCGCTCAGGTCGATGACGACGTGAGCGAGCGTCTCGTCCATGGGCACGAAGGCGTCGCCGTAGCGTTCGATTCCCGCGCGACCTTCGAGCGCTCGGTCGACGGCCTGCCCGAGCGTGATGCCCGTGTCTTCCGCCAGGTGATGAACGTCCACGTGAAGATCGCCCTCGCCGGTGACCTCCAGCGCGAATCGGCCGTGCCGCACGAGTTGATCGAGCAGATGGTCGAGGAAGCCGTGCCCGGTAGCGGCGCGCCCTTCGGGGGGAGCGTCCAGGTCGAGGCGGATCTCGATGCGCGTCTCGCTGGTGACGCGCTTCACCTCGGCGCGCCTAGTCATGGGCCGCCTCCCGGTTCGTGGCCGCCAAGTCGCGTGCCTCGGCGAGCGCCTCTGGCAGAGCGGTGAGGAAGGCGTCGTTCTCGCGCGAGGATCCGATGGACACCCGCAGGCAGCCTTCGGCGCCCGGCAGGTGGTCCTGCCGCCGGATCACCACGCCGCGCCGCAACAGCGCCGAGTACAGCTCCGCCGGCCGGTCCACGCGGAACAACACGAAGTTCGTCACCGACGGGAACGGCGTGACGCCAGGCTGCGCGCGCATAGCGCCGAGCATCCGCTCGCGCTCGCTTCGAACGCGTTCGACCCGCGCCTCGATCAGCTCGGGGTGCGCCAGCACCGCCTCCGCGATGGCGACCTGCAACGCCGTCACGCTGAACGGAAGGAGCGCCTTGCGGACCTCGTCCGCGGTCTCGGGCGTCGTCAAGGCGTACCCGACACGAACGCCGGCGAGCCCGGCCGCCTTACTGAGCGTGCGAAGACTGACCGCGCCGGGTCTCGCCCGGATGAGCGGCAGATGGTCCTGTCCGGCGAACTCGGCGTACGCCTCGTCGATCACGGGCAGGAAGGAGTCAGGAACGGCGTCGAGCAGCGCGTCGATCTCCGGCACCGGATGCAGGTTCCCGGTGGGGGCGGCCGGGTTGGGAACGAACAGCGCCCCGCTGCGACCCTCGAGGGCACGACGCAGCCCGTCGAGCGGCAAGGCGAAGCCGTCTCCGAGAGGAACCTCCACGAGTTCCGCGTCGAGCAACTCGGCCTGGGCAGGGTAGACGGAGAAGGTGGGTCGTACCGTCACCACGCTACGACCGAGCGCGGCGACGATCGCCAACGCCTGGATCAGCACGTTCGAACCGTTGGCCACGACCACGCCATCCGGGTCCCAGTCGTGGCGCTTGGCCAGCGCGCGCTCGAGCGACCTAGGAGAGACGTCGGGGTAGCGGTTCCAAGGCGTCCGCTCGAGGACCTCGAGGACCTGGCGCTTCAACGCCTCGGGGAGGTCTTCCGGGCTCTCGTTCTGGTCGAGTTTGACGGGCTCGGGGCGGGGAGTGAACCGGTACGCCGGCAGCCTGCGCACGCTCTCGCGGATGCTCATGCGGTCCATGCTAGCCCAAGGGGGCACGCGTTCGACATGGTCGTGACCGGCGCCGCGGCGCTACTGACCGGAACGTTCGCGGGCGCTCGTGATGAGTTGGTCGGTGGTGCTCGTGAGCCGCGGGTCGAGCCGTGCGGCCTCCTCGAACGAAGCGATGGCCGAGTCGAACTGCCCGGTCGCGAACCGCACCAGCCCGAGGTTCAAGTGGGCCCGCGCGTTGGACGGATTGGAGGCCACCGCGCGCCTGAGGTAGTCGAGCGCGAGGTCGAAGCGTCCGAGCTCGAGCTGCGCGTACCCGAGGTTGTTCAACACGATGTCACTCTCGGGGAACGCCTGCAGCGCCACCTCGTAGTCGGCGATGGCGGCCCGGGTCTCGCCCTGAAGCTGACGGGCGTACCCGTGGTAGAAGGCCGCCAAGGCGTTCTCCTCGATCTCGCGCGAGCGCGCGAACGCCTGCGCTGCAGCAGCGTAGTCCTCCACGTCCAGGGCGTACAGGCCCTGCTGGAACGCTGCGCCCGCCTCCTCGCCGAACACGATCTCGGCTTCCCCCGTCAGTTGCCTCTGCTGGTCGAGCAGCGCCAGGCTGCGCGTCGCCAGCGCCTGATCCGGCTCCAGTTGCAGCGCGCGCCGGAGCGCGGCCTCGCCGTCCTCGAGTCGGCCCATGCGCACGAGCGCGGTGCCGTACAGCGCCTGCAAGTCCGCGTCGTCGGGCGCCGCGGAGGCGAGCGGCTCGAGGAGCGGCAGCGCGGCGGCCGCGCGGCCCGCTGCCAGGTAGAGCTCGGCCAACGCGCGATCGACGTCGGCGCCCTGACCGCGGAGGCTCTCGAACGTGCGTCGTGCGGCCTCGATGTCGCCCTGTCGCGCTTGCGCGACCGCCAACAGGTTCCCCGTGGACGCGTCGCTCGGGTTCTGCGTGAACAGTGGCCCGAGGATAGCCTCGGCTTCGGCAGCGTTGCCGCTCTGGAGCAGGATGTCGGCTTCCGCCAGCGCCAGCTCGGTGCTCTCCGGGTACGCCTGCTTGCCGGTGCGCACCAAGGTCAGGGCCTGGTCGGCCACCGACGACGGCAGTCGTCTCGCGAGCGCGTACATCGCAGCCGAGCGCGCCAGCGGTTCCTCGAGCGCCTGTTGCAGGTAAGCGAGCGCGCCACGCGCGTCGCCGGCATCGACCAGACGCTGCATGACGCTGCCGCGCAGCAACACCGACTCGGGCGCGTACGCCTCGGCGCGTCGCGCAGTTTGCAGCGCGCGCTGGGCGTCTGTCTGACGCCCGGCGAGACGCAGGTAGGCGTCGACGAACCGTGGGTACGCAGCGATGGCCGCTTGCAGGTCCGAAGTGGCGGCCTCGGAGTCGGCGCCGGCCAAGGATGCGCGGCCCGCAAGCGCTACGGCGTGCGCGGGGTTCGACGCGAGCGCTCGGCCGAACGCGCCGGCGGCGTCTTCGTCTTGGCCGGCGGCCTCGAACACGACGCCGGCCGTGGCCTGGACGTCGGCGTCGTCCGGCGCCAGTTCGGTTGCCCGGCGCGCAGCCAGGACCGCTTGGTCGAACGCGCCGGACAGCGCCAGGGCGCGGGCGTACTCGGAGTGCACCCAGGCGGACGAGGCGTCGAGCTCCGTCGCCGTGGCCAAGTCGTCGACACGCGCCCCTGGCAGGCCCGAAGCCGCCAGGCCGACAGGTCCGAGGCTCGGCACGGAAGGCGTCTGGCGCGAAGCGGCGCGTACCGCCTCGAGCTCGGCGGCGCCGACGTCCGGCCGCACCAGCCGCGCCACCGAGACGGCGGCATCCTCGAGCAGGGTGGCCGGGTCGGCGCCCTGCGCTTCGATCGTGGTCGTGGCCCCGCCTACGGTGACGTTCAACACGGCGCGCACCCCGCCGCCGCCGGACGCGACCTGACCGGTGACGATCGCGGTAGCGTCGAACAAGCGACCCACGACGCTCAGCGCGTCTTGATCGGCTCCGGCCGCCTTGTTCGCCACCAACGCCGTGTCTCCCACGGGGGGAGCGTAGACGCCGGGGATCTGGTTGAGGGCGTGCTGCAAAGCAGCGGAGAGGCCGAGCTGGTACGCCTGGACGCTGGCGTCGACATCGAACGGCAGGATCGCGACGCGCGCCTGCACGCCAGGTGCTTGGGCCGACGCGATCGAAGCGGCCGCGACCAGACACGTCGTGGCCAGGCGGCCGAGCAGGCGGAGGAAGTTGCGTTGGGGGCGTGACATCACGGGGGAGTATACCCGTGCAGCGGTGAGAATCCTAAGCGTCGCCGTTCCCGTCGCGACTGCTCTCAGGCGGAAGGCCCTCGACGGCTTCGCGCAAGCGGAAGCCACGCGGAAGGAGTTCGTCGACGCGGGTGCGCACCACGTCGCCCGAGGCGTTGACGAGGAACACACGGGCGTCGGGGGCGAACTCGAACAAGACTTGGCGACAGGCGCCACAGGGCGCCGCAGGTGGTCGGGCCTCGGTGTAGACGACGATCTCGGAGAAGCCGCGGGCGCCCGTGCTCGCCATGGCCTGGACGGCCGACTGCTCGGCGCAGCGCGTCATCCCGAGGCTCGAGTTCTCGACGTTCGCGCCGGCGTGGATGACGCCAGCCTCGTCGCGAAGCGCGGCTCCGACCTGGAACCGCGAGTACGGCGCGTAGGCGTTGGCGAACGCTTGGCGCGCTGCGTCGAGCAGGTCGCTAGGAACGTCGGCGACCGTCGGCGTCGTGGCGTCGGGTCGCTCGTGGCGCGTGCCGCTCACGAGGCGCCCCCGAACCAGACGGTGAGCCGCGCGACGAGCGGCGGGCCAAGCACGATCAACCCCACGACGAGCGCGGCCGCCGAAGCCATCAGCACCGCTCCCGCCGCCAAGTCCTTGGCGGCCGCGGCGCCGTCGCGCCGCTCGGGCGAGAGCAGGTCCACGGTGGCCTCCAACGCGCTGTTGGCGAGTTCCAGCGAGAGCACCAGTCCGACCGCAAGCACGATCGGCGCGAACGGCGCCGACAGCCAGGCGGCGAGCGCGAGCGCCAAGGCCCCGATCGCCACTTCGACACGCAGGTTGGGTTGGTCGCGCCAGGCGCGCTCCCAACCGGCGAACGCGTAGCGGAAGGCGCGTGCGAGGCGCGGGATCACGCTTCCCCCGAGCGTGGCAGCGCGTCGCCGGCATCGTCCGACGGCTTCTTCGCCCCGGACGCGTTCTCCGGCGTCTCGGGAGCGTGTCCGGAGCTGGAGTCGGCGCGAAGGAGGTCGAGCACCCGCCGCTCCGCTTGCCGGAACGGTTCCCACTCGCGCTCGTCGCGGTGATCGGCGCCAAGGAGGTGGGTGAGTCCGTGCGCGCACAGCGCCAGCACCTCGGCGAACGCGCCGTGGCCGCGATCATGTCCTTGGCGTTCGGCGGTGTCGAGGCTTACGAACACGTCGCCGAGGTGGGGCACACGCGGGAAGCCGACGTCGTCGGGCTCCTGCGTAGGGTAGGACAAGACGTCCGTGGCGCCGTCGACGCCGCGGTCGCGCGCGTTGCGCGCAGCGATCGAAGCGTCACCCACGATGATGACGCTCACCTCGCGGTCCTCGAGGCCCGCGTCCTCCATGTACCGGACGAGCAGCTCCTCGAGTTCAGGAGCCCGATCGAACCGGCGCGTCTCGTCCAGGACCTCGACGTACGCCATCCGCTCGTTCCTCCCTGTCACTGCCACCCTGGGCGGCGTGACCCGTGCCTTGTGCCGGGGACGTGGCGCTTCGCTTCGCGACCTCGGCTCGCGCGCCGCGCCGTGCGCCCCGGAGGTCTTCCGCGCTCGGATACGACACGCGGCGGTGCAGGATCGCCGTGAGCATGCGTTCGAAGGTGTTGGAGATCACCTCGACGTCGTGGAAGTTGAGCGGGCTCTCCGACAGCTGGCCGTCCTGCAACCGCTCCTCGATCAAGCGGTCGATCAACGCCCGGATCGACGACGGCGTGGCGTCGACCAGCGTGCGCGAAGCCGACTCGATGGCGTCGGCGAGCATCAGGATGGCCGTCTCCTTGGTGCGCGGCTTCGGTCCGGGGTAGCGGAAGTTCAGCTCCTCGACTTGTCCTTCGTCGAGCGCGCGCTTGTAGAAGTAGCTCAACACGGTCGTGCCGTGGTGTTCGGCGACGAACGCTTCGAGCTCACGCGGCATGCGCGCCTCGCGCAGCATCTCGATGCCGTCGCGCACGTGGCTCGTGATGATGAGGTAGCTCAGGTGCGGGCTGATGCGGTCGTGCGGGTTCTCGCCCGTGAACTGGTTCTCGACGAAGAAGTGCGGTCTGCGCATCTTGCCGACGTCGTGATAGAGCGCCCCGACGCGAGCGAGGAGGGCGTTCCCGCCGACGTTCTTGACCGCCTGGTCGACCAAGTTCGAGATGATCAGGCTGTGCTGGTACGTTCCTGGCGCCTCGGCGATGAGGCGCTGCAGGAGAGGACTGGTAGGGCTCGACAACTCGATCAACCGGAAGTCGGTGAGGAAGCCGAACATGCTCTCGGCGATCGGCAGCAGACCCAACGCCAACACACCGGCAAGCACGCCGCCGGCGAAGACCAACGCCGCGCCGCTCGCTGCGGACGAGATGGTCATGCCGCCGCCGACGAGCACCATCACCAGGAGCGTGAGACCGGCCAGGAGGCCCCCGCCGGCGCCGGCCAGCAGCAGCGCGACGCGCGACCGGATGGTCTGCACCAGCAACACCGCGGCCGCCGCACCGACCAGCGTGGCCGCCACCGCGAACAGCGGTGAGGCGGGCACCAGAAGTCCGACCGCCAAGGCGAGCCACGCAGACCACAACAGCGCTGCGCCTTCGCCCAACAGAGCGGACGCCACCAGCGGCACCAGCAGTGCGAACAGGAAGTTCGGCGATGCCAGCACGGCAACGCGCTGCACCACCAGGACGACCACGCTCAGCGTCACCAGGAAGGTGAGCTGCGAGAGCGTGATGCGCGCGAGCAGTTTCCTTCGCATCAACACCAGTGGCGCCGCGAGCAGCAGCGCCAGCAAGATCACGCCGACCACGATCCAGGTGGTCTGCGAGACGGCGGCGGCTCGAGCGCTGTAAAGACCGAGGGAATCCAGCACCCGCAAGACGTCCTCGGTGAGCGGGTCGCCGGCGGACACGATGACTTGACCCGCCTCCAGCGACTGCATCACGGCGGGAACGGCTGCAGCGGCCGCGTCGCGCGCCGCCTGCGTGAGCCGGTCGTTGGGAACCGACGTGGCCACCAGGCGTCGTTCCAACACCAGCCGCGCTTCGCGCTGCCGGTCGGGTGGGGCGAGCAACGAGACCTCGTCGATCAGGGTGTCGACGTCCTCGGCACGCACCCCGGACGGCTGCTGGTAACGGCGGAGCACTTCGTCGACGACGGGCGCAGGCAGCCCCGAGCTCGCGACGGCCGCGGACACGAGGCTCTTCAACTCAGGATCCGCCGTGTACATCGTCTCGATCTGCGCGCGGGCGGCCTGCCGCTCGCGCTGCGTGGCGATCCAGTCGATCACCTGCGTGTCGGCCGGCGCAACGAACGTCTGCGGGCTGGGCTGGCCGATGCGCAACGGCTCGCGCTGACGCGTGCCGTAGACGCTGAACAGCAGCACCGCCAACGCTGCGACCGCCGCCAGTGCGAGCAGCCAGAACTGCGCACTCGCCCGGCGGGGGCCGCGTCTAGCCGTGCTGCTCATACGCCAAGACGATCTGAGCCACCAGCGGATGCCGGACGACGTCGGCCTTGGTGAACGTGATGAAGGTGATGCCTTCGATGCCCTGCAGGATCTTGTGCGCGGTCATCAGGCCGCTGGTGACCGAGCCGGGAAGGTCGGTCTGGGTGATGTCGCCGGTAACGACGACCTTGCTGTTGAACCCCATGCGCGTCAGGAACATCTTCATCTGCTCGGGCGTGGTGTTCTGCGCCTCGTCCAGGATGATGAACGCGTCGTTGAGCGTGCGGCCGCGCATGAAGGCGAGCGGCGCGACCTCGATGGTGCCTTGCTCCAACAGCCGCTCCACGCGGTCGGCCGGAAGCATGTCATGCAGCGCGTCATACAGCGGCCGCAGGTACGGGTCGATCTTGGCCTGCAAGTCGCCGGGCAGGAACCCGAGACGTTCGCCGGCCTCCACCGCAGGACGCGTCAAGATGATGCGCTTCACGCGGCCCGCCCCGAGGGCCTCCACCGCCATGGCGACGGCGAGGTAGGTCTTGCCCGTGCCGGCGGGGCCGATGCCGAAGGTGATGGGATGATCGGCGATGGCCTGGACGTAGTTCCGCTGCCCGCCCGTCTTGGGGCGCGCGCGACCCGGAAGCCGCGGCCCCGGCCCATGCGCCGCGCCGGGTGGCGGCACTTGGACCGTGGCGCCTCCGGGCGGTGGTACTTCTGCCGTGGCGCCCATGGGTGGAGGCACTTCCGCCGTTGCGCCTCCGGACGGGGACACCTCGGCCGAGGCGCCTTCAGAAGGCGAGGTGACCGTCGCCGCCGTCGGTGACGCCCCGGCTCTGCCCGCGCGCGTCTGCGCCAGGACGGCGTCGTGGCGGACGGGCGTAGCCGCGTTCACCTCGCTCGTGGGCGCATCGAACGCCCCGAAGGCGATCTCGACGGGGGAGACCTCGGCACCGCTGCGGATCGTACGGAGCAGGCTCTGGAAGGTATGGGCCGCCTCCGCGACGGCGGTGTCGTCGCCGCTGAAGCGCACCTCGTCTCCGCGCGCGACGACTTTCGCCCGCAGGCGCGTGCGAAGCAGCTTCAGGTTCTCGTCGTTCTGCCCGAACAGCGTGAGCGCCTCTGCCGGGCTGCGGAGCTTCAAGGTCAGAGAGGTCGCGATCGTTGCCTCCTGAGCCGCCGGAAGGCGGTGGGTTCGTCCAAGATCTCGTGCCAGATCAGGCCGTGCAGGATCGTGTCGCGATCCATCCGGTCCAACCCGAGCGCGCCCAGTCTAGCGCCCAGGGCCCCGCCCGAGCGTCGCGCGGCGGCCTGGGCCCCCGAGGTTCGTCTCGCGGCCGGCGTGTCCGCTCCTTCGATCACGGACCGGGTCCGCGCCAGCGAGGGAGGCGCCGCAGCGCGCCGAGGGACTTCGCTTCGCTGCGCGCCCTCACGGCCGAGCGCGGACGGCGGCGCGCTCCGATCGGCAGAACCGCCGACCAGCCCACGTTCGAACGGATCGCTCGCCACCAGCGGACGACCCGACGTGGCCGTCCTCGACGGGGTGCTCGACGCTGCGCCCGAAGGAGCGCTCGGGGAACCGGCGGCAGGACCGGTTGCGCTCGCGGTGCCTGCTTGCGGCGCGCCACCCGCGCCACGGACCGCGGCGCGCTCGCGTTCCTGCGCTTCCTGCACGCGCCTGCGGATCTCCTCCAGCATCGCAAGGGGGCTGTCGGATGGTGGGCGCGATGACGTCGAGGCACTGCCCTGGGCACCGCTCTGGGCGCCGCCGGCGCTGGTGGATGCGGTGGGGGCGCGCCCGAGGGTGGATGGCGTGCCGGTCGGGCGACCGCCGGGGCCCGTTCCAGCCTGCCCGGTGGCGGCGCGTCCGGGCGCCTGGCTCGGACGCGCCGTGCCCTGGCCGGGAGGACGTCGACTGGCGTCGGGGCGCCCCGGCTGCTGCTTCGAGCGTGACCGCGTCACCAGAGGCAACACGATGAACACCACGAATAAGAACAGCGTCAGGAACGTGTCGAAGTCGAGTCTCACCCTTGGTCTTCACCCTCCAGCCCGGCCGCCCGCGCGATGTTGCCGCGCATGCTGGTGTCCGACTGGATGTTCTGCAGGTTGTAGTAGTCCATCACCCCGAGGTTGCCCTGGCGGAACGCCTCGGAGATGGCGCGCGGCACCTCGGCCTCGGCCTCGACCACCTTCGCCCGCATCTCCTCGACCTTCGCGCGGTTCTCCTGCTCCGCGGCGACGGCCATGGCGCGCCGCTCTTCGGCCTTCGCCTGCGCAACGCGCTTGTCGGCCTCGGCCTGGTCGGTCTGGAGCTGCGCACCGATGTTGCGCCCGACGTTGACGTCCGCGATGTCGATCGACAGGATCTCGAACGCCGTACCCGAATCGAGGCCCTTGGCGAGTACCGTCTTGGAGATGGTGTCGGGGTTCTCGAGCGTGTGCTTGTGGCTCTCGGTCGAACCGATCGACGAGACGATGCCTTCGCCCACACGCGCGATGATCGTCTCTTCGCCGGCACCGCCGACCAGCCGCTCGAGGTTCGCGCGCACGGTGATGCGCGCCGTGGCGATCAGCTCGATGCCGTCCTTCGACACGGCGCTCACGTTCGGCGTCTGGATGACGCGCGGGTTCACCGACACCTTCACGGCGTCGAGCACGTCGCGGCCGGCGAGGTCGATGGCGGCCGCGCGATCGAACGGAAGCGCGATCCGCGCCTTGTCCGCTGCGATGAGCGCGTCCACGACACGGTCGACGTTACCGCCTGCGAGGAAGTGCGCCTCGAGTTGGTTCTGGTTGACTTCGATCCCGGCCTTGTCGGCCTTGATGAGCGGCAGGATGATCCGGTGGGGCGGCACCCGGCGCAGACGCATCGCGACCAGCGACGTCAGGCTCACCTTCACGCCCGCGGCGATGGCCGAGATCCATAGGCCCACCGGGATGATGGTGAACAGGATGATGAAGAACAGGATGATGGCGCCTGCGAGGATCAGCAGGGTGACGTCCATTCAGACCTCCTCGCGGCCTTCCGCGGCCGCATCGTCGGGGGCTTCGCCACGGGTGGCGTCGGTGATGGATGGTGCGCTCGTGTCGTTCGGCGCGCGCGTTCCCGGGTGGCTCGTGTTCGCGCCCGCTGCGGCGCCGGTGGATGACGGGCCGTTGTCGGCCCAGCGCACGTCCTCGGCGGCGCGGACGGTGATGCGGTTGCCTTCCGCGCGCAGCACGCGAAGCACGCTGCCTACCGGCACGAAGTCGCCCTCGCTTACGACGTCGACACGTTCGCTGCCGAAGCGGGCGACGCCGGCGGGGCGCAGGTCGGAGAGCGCGACGCCCACGGCGCCGGTCAGGTCGGAGCGGTCGCCGACGAGCGCCGTGCTGGCTTGCGAAGGCGGGTTGGTCAGGCGCGTGGAGAGGCGGAACACCGAGGCGAGGCGGCTGTTCGGCAAGATCCACAGCAGCACGCCGAGAAGCACCCCTCCGAACAGCGCGCTGTAGCCGAGCACCGGGATGCTCGACTCCTGGAAGATGCGCACCACGGCGACCAGCAAGGCGGCGATCCCGAGCACGCCCGCCACCCCGAAGCCCGGGATGACGAGGACCTCCGCGGCCAGCAGGATCACGCCGATCACGAGCAGCGCGATGTCGAAGATCCCGGCCGGCGAGGCGATGTACGCGGCCGCCGCGAAGATCCCGAGCGCCACGACGCCGATGGCGCCGGGTACGCCGAAACCGGGCGTGAAGATCTCGATGAGCAGCCCGCCGATGCCGAGCACGAGCAGAGCAGCAGCGATCAGCGGCTGGGCCAGGAAGCCACCGAGCCGCTCCGTCAGGCCGGGCTCGAGGCGTTGGATCTCCGCGCCGCCGTACCCGAAGCTATCGAGCGCCTGCTGGAGCGTGGCCGCTTCGATGTCGGCGATACCGTGCTCGACGGCCTGGCGCGAGGTCAGCGTCACCAGTTCGGTGTTGGTGGAGAGGCCAGGGATCTCGATGCGTTCGTCGACCATGCCCTCCGCGACCTGCGGGTTGCGGCCGCGGGCTTCGGCGACGGCACGGAACTCGCCCCTCAAGGCCGACGAGAACTTCTCGTCCACCGCGCTGATGCCCGTGGGCGTGACCTGGATCGGCAACGCCGCGCCGATGCTCGAGCCCGGAAGCATGGCGAGCCGCTCGGCGCTCATGGCGATGAGGGCGCCGGCACTGAACGCGTTCTGCACCACCGCGATGGTGGGAACGCGCGCCTCGTGCAGCACCACGCCGACGATGTCCTGCATGGCGTCGACGGAACCGCCGGGCGTGTCGAGGTAGAGCACCACCGCCAGCGGCTGCTCACGGTTGGCGCGTTCGACGCGCGTGCGCACGAACGTCGTGGTGGCGGCCGTGATCTCGGTGTCGATGGGAAGGAGCCAGACTTCGCTGGCAGTGGACCCTTGCCCCCGAACGAACCCGGCGCCGACCAGCGCCAGCGCCATGACGAACTTGGCGGCGGCCCACGGCCGCGACCCGAAGATGTTCACGCGGCAAGGATACCACGACCCAGCCGCGTTTCTCGCGCTCGATGCCGCGTGGAACGCCCACCGTGGCGACGGAGGGCATGCACCGCGAGGCGACCGCCGCCCCAGTCCGCGCGCCGCCGCGGCGCGGCCACGCGTTCCGCCGCTCCGAGCGGCGTACCGTAAGGCATGCTCGAGGCAATCATCATCCTCCTCTTGATCCTCGCCAACGGCGTCTTCGCCACGGCCGAGATCGCCGTGGTGTCGGCGAACCGCATGCGGCTCGCGCGCATGGCGGCGGAAGGGAACGCAGGCGCGGGCGTGGCGGACGCGCTGGCGGCCACCCCGAACCGCTTCCTCTCCACGGTGCAGGTCGGGATCACCATGGTGGGCGTGCTCTCAGGCGCGTTCGGCGGCGCCGCGTTGGCGGAGCCGCTGGCCGAAGCCATCGCGCGCGTCGACGCTCTTCGCCCGATCGCACCTACCCTCGGCCTCATCCTCGTGGTGCTGGCGATCACCTACCTGTCGCTGGTGATCGGTGAGTTGGTGCCGAAACGCATCGCCTTGAACGCGCCCGAGCAGTTGGCCGCACGTCTCGCGCCGCTGATGGCCGGGTTGTCACGCGTCGCCTCTCCACTAGTGCGCCTCCTGAGCCTCTCGACCGAAGGCGTGCTGCGCCTGCTGCGTGTCCGGCCGAGCGCCGAGGGCGCGGTGGGCGAAGAGGACATCCACATGATGGTCGAGGAAGGGATCCGCGCCGGCACGGTGGAGCCCGCCGAGCGCGAGATCATCCAGCAGGCGTTCTGGCTCGGCGAGCGACGCGTGAACGCCATCCTCACGCCGCGTCACCAGGTCGCTTGGATCGACCTCGACGACCCCGCGTCGCTGGTCAGCGAGTTGACGGCGGAGCGTCCCCACGCCCGATACCTCGTGTGCCGCGGCGACCTCGACACCATCGTCGGTTTCGTGCACTCGCGCGACCTGTTGGTGACGTGCTTGAGGGGCGAAGCACTCGATCTGGAGAGCGTTCTGGCGTCGCCACTGTTCGTACCGGAGACCATGCCGGCGCTCACCCTGCTCGACCAGTTCAAGACCACCGGGATCCACTTCGCGGTGGTGCTCGACGAGTACGGCGGCGTCGAGGGCATCGTCACGCTCGGCGACCTCCTGGAGGAACTGGTCGGCGACGTGCCCGAGGTCAGTGAGCTGGCCGCGCCGCCTGTGCGGAAGCTGTCCGAGGGCGGCTGGTCGGTGGACGGGATGGTCGAACTCGAGGAGTTGGCCGATCTGCTTGGCGTGCCGGTGTTCCCCGGCAGCGTCGAAGACATCGCGGTGGAGGACGGGCGCACGCAAGTCGCGGTGCGCACCCTCGGCGGCTTCGTCACCGCCCGGCTGGGGCGCGTGGCGCGCGTAGGGGACGTGGTGTCGTTCGCCGGTCACCGGTTCCAGGTGACGGCGATGGACCGCCTGCGCGTGGCGCGCGTGCGGGTGTCGGCGCCGGCAGCCCAGGGCGGAAGCCGACTGCGGCGGCCGGGAGGCGGGTCGCCGGCCGCGTAGGCCGGGCGCCCGGATCGGCACGCACGATCCGGTGATCCGGAGCGGCGGAAGCGGAACGCGGCTCCCGTGAAGGAGCCGCGTTCTTGGCTTGGCGGGGGCAGCAGGACTCGAACCCGCGACCTACGGTTTTGGAGACCGCCGCTCTACCGACTGAGCTATACCCCCGAGCGTTGGTGCCGTGCGTGGACCTCGAACCCCGACGGCGCACGGCGCGCGCATGGCGTCTCGCGGGCGGGCGGGGGAAGGGCCGTCGGCACGACCAAGAAGGAAGTATAGCAGCGGCGCTCCCGGCCTGCCAACCGCTCTCGCGCGCGTTCCCGCGAGCCCTCGCCGAACCCCCTCACGACACCGGGCCGCGCGGCGCGACGTGCTATAAGGTCCGTATGCAGCACGGTTCGCAGTTCGAAACCACGACGGACCCGACAGCGCTCCCAGCCACGATGCGCTTCACTCAGGCTGGCGCCGCGAAGGCGTCGGAGCTCCTTGCGAACAGCGGCAAGGAGAACGCCGCCATCCGCGTGTTCGTGAAGTCCGGTGGATGCAGCGGATATCAATACGGCATGGCGATCGACGACCGCCGCCTCGAGGGCGACCGTGAGTTCGAAGACCAGGGCGTGCGCCTGGTGGTCGACGAGCGCAGTTGGCCGTACCTCCGCGGTTCCGAGGTCGACTACGTCGAGAACATGATGGGCGGGGGCTTCCACGTTCAGAACCCCAACGCGACCAGCGAATGCGGCTGCGGCCACAGCTTCCGCACGGACGGCGCTCCCGCGCCCGATGGCGAGGGCGCAAGCTGCAGTAGCTGACCAACCGGTCAGCCCGCTGCCCGCGCGCGACGCGCCTGCGGACCTCGCGCGGAACGGACCAAGTGGACCTCGCGCGGAACGTCCGGTGAACGCCCGCCCGGTGCCACGCCCCTAGCAACGAAGACGCCCCGGGAATCGCTTCCCGGGGCGCTCACGTG
>CAZOTV010000005.1:21563-33908 GCA_964582795.1 uncultured bacterium | reverse complement strand
CCACGCCCCTAGCAACGAAGACGCCCCGGGAATCGCTTCCCGGGGCGCTCACGTGCGCAAGTCGCTCGTTTCGCATTCGGAGCGACGGACTCAGCCCTCGTTCGCGTCTTCGCCCTCGTCGAAGCGATAGCGCAGCACCGGTTTGCGCGCCGCGCGCACCTCGTCGAGCCGGCGAACCGGGGTGTGATACGGAGCGCCGGGGAGGTACTCGGGGTCCGCCGCCGCCCGTTCGAGGATGGTCGCCAGGACGTCGGCGTACGCGTCGAGCGTCTCCAACGACTCCGTCTCGGTCGGCTCGACCATCATCGCTTCCTTCACGATCAGGGGGAAGTAGACCGTCATCGGGTGCATGCCGTAGTCGAGCAGGGCCTTGGCGATGTCGAGGGTATGCAGGCCGTCCGGTGGCTGGGCCACGAACTCGTGCATGTTGATGCGGTCGAACGGCACCTCGAAGCCCGCTTCCTTCATCTTCACGCGCAGGTAGTTGGCGTTCAGCACGGCGTGGGCGCTTACGTCACGCAGGCCCTCGAGCCCCAACGACCGTATGTAGGCGTAGGCGCGCACCAGGTTGCCGAAGTTGCCGTAGAAGCTCCGCATCCGGCCGATCGACTCCGGCAGGTCGAAGTCGAGCGCGTACGCCCCGTTCCGCTCGGTCACCAACGGCACCGGAAGGTACGGCCGCAGGTGCGCCTTGACGCCCACCGGCCCGGTGCCGGGGCCGCCGCCGCCGTGCGGCGTGGTGAAGGTCTTGTGCAGGTTGAGGTGCACCACGTCGAAGCCCATGTCGCCGGGGCGAGCGCGGCCGACGATGGCGTTCAGGTTCGCGCCGTCGTAGTAGAGCTGCGCGCCGACGGCGTGGGCGGCCTCGGAGATCTCGAGGATGCGGCGTTCGAACAATCCGAGCGTGTTCGGGTTGGTCAGCATGACGGCAGCGACGTGCGTGTCCAGCGCGGCCCGGAACGCGGCCAGGTCGACCTCGCCGTCGGGGCCGGTAGGCACTTCCACGACGTCGTAGCCGGCCATGGACGCGGTGGCGGGGTTGGTGCCGTGCGCGCCGTCCGGGACGATCACCACGCGTCGTTGCTGGCCCTCGCCGCGCGCTTCGTGGTAGGCCCGGATCATCAGGATGCCGGTCAGTTCGCCATGCGCGCCGGCCGCGGGTTGCAGGCTCACCGCGTCCATGCCGGTGATGGCGCCCAGGTCACGCTGCAACTCGAACATCAGCTGAAGCGCGCCCTGCGCCGTCTCCGGCGCCTGGTACGGGTGGACGTCCTGGAACCAGCCCGCGACTTCCTCGTGCACCTTGGGGTTGTACTTCATGGTGCAACTGCCGAGCGGGTAGAAGTTGGTGTCGATGCTCACCTGACGATGCGCCAGCAGCGTGTAGTGACGCACGAGGTCGAGTTCGGAGACCTCCGGCAGGCGCGGCGGCGAGGCGCGCAGGTGCTTCTTGCCGAGGAGGCTCGCTAGGTCGACGTCATCGGGCGCGGGCGGGTGCGCGGCCACGCGACCCGGACGCGACCGTTCGAAGACGAGCGGGAAGTCCTGCGGCGCAGCGGCGGTGCCGCCGGTCGCGGCCGGCGTGGTACGCATCTTCGCGGCGTCAGCCATGGACGGCCTCCCGCCGGGGTGCGCCGCCACCGGCGCCGCGATCGCCGGCGCCTTCGCCGACGAGCTCGAGCGCGCTCACGAGCGCCGCGATGTCCTCGTCGGTGGTGCTCTCGCTTGCGGCGAGCAGGATGGCGTTGCCGAGCCCGTAGTCGGCGGGAACGGCGACCCCGGCTTGCACTCCCTGGCGAGCCAACGCGGCCTTCACCACAACCGGCGCCTGCCTCGTCCGGAGCGCGAACTCGTCGAAGAACGGCGCGCTCGTCTCGGGCGCGATGCCTGCGGCCGCGAGACGGGAGGCGAGGCGGTGGGCGCGCGCGACCGACCCGACGGCGAGCGCCCGCAAGCCGTCAGGGCCGAGCGCCGCGACGTTGATGGTGGCCATCAACGCGGTCAGCTGATGGTTCGAGCAGATGTTGGACTTCGCCTTGCTGCGGCGGATGTGCTGCTCGCGCGCCTGCAGCGTCAGCACGAACGCGCGGCGACCGTCCACGTCGACGGTCTGGCCGACCAGACGACCGGGGAACTGCCGCAGCAGAGACTCCTTCACGACCATGAACCCGAAGCTGGGACCACCGAAGTTGACCGGGTTCCCGAGCCGTTGCCCATCGCCCGCCGCGATGTCGGCGCCGTATGCGCCTGGGGGCTCGAGCACCGCCAGGCTCAACGGGTCGACGGCGGCCAGCATGAGCGCGCCGGCCGCGTGTGCCGCCTCCGTCAACGCCGGCATGTCCTCGAGGTACCCGAGGTAGTTCGGCTGCTGAGCGATGAGGCACGCGACGTCATCGGCCACCGTCTGAGCGGGCGTCACCAGCGGGTCCAGATCGATCACGTCGAGCGTGATGCCGAGCGGCTGCAGGTAGGTGGCGAGCACCTCGCGTGTCTCGGGATGGACGCCCCGGCTCACCAGCACCCGCTCACGACGCGTCTGACGCACGGCGAGCAGCGCGCCTTCGGCGACGGCGGTAGCGCCGTCGTACATGCTGGCGTTGCTGACGTCGAGCCCGGTGAGTTCGGCCATCACCGTCTGGTACTCGAAGGTAGCTTGAAGGACTCCTTGCGCCACCTCGGCCTGGTACGGCGTGTACGCCGTGACGAACTCACTCTGGGACGCGAGGTGCGTCGCGACGGTCGGGATGAAGTGCCTGCGCACGCCGCCGCCTAGGAAGTCCGGGCCGTCGACCCGGTTCTTACGGGCGAGCGCGCGCAAGTGCTCGAGCAACTCCCGCTCGTGCATGGCGGGGGGGAGGTCGATGACCGGATCGCGAAGCGACGCGGGGACGTCCTCGAACAACGACTCGATGGAGTCGACCCCGATGGTCGCGAGCGCCCGCCGGACGTCGTCCGGCGTGTGCGGGAGGTAGTGCACTCAGTCCTCCTCGGCGATCGACGCCTCGTAGTCGCTGGCGTCCAACAGCTCGTCGAGCTCGGAGGCGTCATCCACCTCGATGCGGAACATCCACCCTTCCTCGTACGGGTCCTCGTTGAGGGCCTCGGGAGTGGCGTCGAGCGCTTCGTTCACTTCCGTGACGGTTCCCGACACGGGTGCGTAGATGTCGGACGCGGTCTTGACCGACTCGACGACGGCGACCTGAGCGCCCTTGCGCACCTTCTTGCCGACATCGGGCAGCTCGACGAACACCACGTCGCCGAGCTGGTCCTGTGCGTAGTCGGTGATGCCGACGGTGACGTGATCATCGTCGTCGACTCGAGTCCACTCGTGGGATGTCGCGTACCGCAGTTCCTTGGGGATGTTCATCTCACTCCTCCGACCGAGCCGACGTGATGGGCCGGCATGGGTGCATCATGCCTTGTAGAACGGCGGCGCGACCACCACGGCAGGCACGCCTTGGCCACGGATCTCGACCCCGAGCTCTCGACCTTCCTGCGCCAGCGCTTCTTCGACCCATGCGAAGGCGATGGCGTCCCGCGTGAGCGGCGAGAGTGTTCCCGAAGTGACCTCTCCGACCGCGACGTCGCCGTCCAGCACGCGGTACCCCTGGCGCGGGATGCCGCGCTCGAGCAGACGCAACCCGATCAGGCGTCGCGGGCAAGGCCGTCCCCACATCGCGTCGCGGCCGTAGAACGGCTTGTCCTTGACGACCCAGGAGAACGGGGTGCAGAGCGGGTTGGTGTCCTCGGTGAGCTCGTGCCCGTAGAGCGGGAAGCCGGCCTCGAGCCTGAGCGTGTCGCGTGCGCCGAGTCCGCACGGGGAGGCCCCGGCCTGCGTCAGCACGCCCCAGATGGCCGTGGCGTCGGTGGGATGGCAGAAGATCTCGAAGCCGTCCTCGCCGGTGTAGCCCGTCCGGCTCACTCGCGCGGGGCAACCCGAGAGCCGCACGTCCATGGTGGCGTTGCGGCGAAGCTCGCCGATGTCCTCGTCGAGAAGGCGCCCGAGCAGCAACGGCGCACCGGGTCCCTGTAGTGCAAGCAACGACCATGCGTCCGATTCGTCGACGACGTGCACGTTCTTGCCTTCCGCCAGGCTTCGCAGTTGCTGGAAGACGGGAGCGACGTTGGCGGCGTTCGCCACCACCAGGTACTCCTCGTCCTTCTCGCGGTAGACGTAGAGGTCGTCGATCAGGCCGCCTTCGTCGTTGGGAAGCATGCTGTACTGCCCGCGGCCGTGCTTGAGTCGGCCGGGATCGTTGAGCGTCGCGAAGCTCAGGAACTCGGTGGCGCCGTCGCCGAGCACGCGGATCTCACCCATGTGACTGACGTCGAACAGGCCAACGTCCTGTCGCACTGCGAGGTGCTCCTGGTTGATACCGCCTTGGTAGTGAAGCGGCATGGCGTACCCGGCGAACTCCACCATCCGAGCGCCGAGTGCGACGTGGGTGTCATGCAGGGAAGTGCGCTTCATCCCCTAGACGATATCACCATTGCGGCGGGTCATTTTTCCCGTCGTGGAAGGGCAGGCGACGGCCAAGACCGTCGCTCCGGTGTGGGCGACCGGGCGCCTTACGCCTTCTGTGCCAGCTTCTCCAACACCAGGGTAGCGACGGCGCGCAGCGGCTCGAACACGCCCTGGAACTCCGACGCCACCGCTTCGAACACCTGAGCCTTGCGATCGGGGTCGAGCACCTGGCGGATCATGTCGAGGTCGAGCGCGTCGGGCAGGTCGCGTTTGTTCACCTGGATGACGTACGGGACGTCCGCGAGGCGCAGGTTGTACTCCTTGAGGTTCTCGCGCAGGTTGCGCAGGCTCTCGGCGTTCGCGCGCAAGCGGGCAGGCGAGGAGTCCGCGACGAACACCACGCCGTCGACACTTCGCAGGATCAACTTGCGTGACGAGTTGTAGAACACCTGTCCCGGCACCGTGTAGAGGTGGAAGCGCGTCTTGAAGCCGTTCACCTTGCCCAGGTCGAGCGGTAGGAAGTCGAAGAACAGGGTGCGTTCGTCCTCGGTCGCGAGCGACACCATCTCGCCCTTCGACTCGGCCGGCACCTGATCGTAGATCTGCTTCAAGTTGGTCGTCTTGCCGGAGAGACCGGGGCCGTAGTAGACGATCTTGAAGTTGATCTCGCGGGCCGAGAAGTTGATCGTGCTCATGGTTTCCTCGTCCCGAACAGGCCGTCGAGCAGGGCTGCCGTCGAACTGCTCCAGTCTTGGTTGAACTCGATGACGGGCGCCTCCTCGGGCGTCGCCTCGAGCGCCACTCTGATGGCGTCGGCGGCGTGCTTGGTGGCGAGCTTGACGCGCCCGAGCTGCGCGCCGGAGTCGAACACCGTCACCAGCAACGCCTCGGCGCCGAGCTCTTCGAGGTAGGTACCGACCTCGGAACCTTGCTGCACCGTCTCCTTGAAGCCTTCCTCGCCGAAGAGGTTGGCGATGGCGCGGTTGGCGGCGTAGTTCGAAGCGACCAGGGTGGCGAACGAGTCGAGCGACGGCGGCTTGGGCGCCCACATCGCGCGAACGTGCATCAACACGAACCCCTTGCGGTCGATGATGAGGGCGTAGCGCGCGCGGCTCTTGGCGAGCAGCTCGTGCAGGATGCCGTCCACCGCGTCGTAGGTGGCTCCGTAGAGATCGAGCGATGGCTCGAGCATGACGCCCACTCTAGCAGCGAACCGAACCGCGGGAACGTCGAACAAGCCACTTTGCGATGGGGACGGTACTTCCGGGCCGAGCGCGTCCTCGACGCCGGACCATCCCAACGCCGGCGCGGCGCCCGATGGGAAGGCGAACGGACAGGGATGCCGAAGCGCCCCTGGCCGTTCGCGCCGGTCACGCCGCTCGGTGTCGCCCGTAACCCGACTAGCGCTCCAGGTACCGCCCTGCGCCCTGGTTCCCTGGAGGCGACAGCGTGTCCTCGGGCGCGCTACCGTGAAACGATGGCAAGCAGCGACACTCCTGAGACTCGAACGCAAACGGCGCGCCTACCGGCTTCTGCGCGCATCGGACGCGTCTTCCTGCGTTGCCGCGACCTGGAAGGGTGCGTGACGTTCTACCGAGGAGCACTCGGGCTCGACCTCTTCGAGCGCACCTCCGACCTTGCGCTTCTCGGTGCCGGCGATCGCGCGCTCATCGGGCTGATCGCTTCCCCCTACGCCCGTGCCGCAGGTCGCGTTCCGGGGCTCTATCACCTGGCGCTGCTGGTGCCCGACCGCGCCTCGCTCGGCGCGTTCCTGGCCCACGCCGTTCAGGCGCGGGTCTCCCTGCAGGGGGCCGCGGACCATGGTGTGTCCGAAGCGATCTACTTGGCAGACCCGGAGGGGAACGGCATCGAAGTGTATCGGGACAGGCCGCGCGAGGCGTGGCCGATGCGTGGGGAGCGTGTCGCGATGGGCACCGGTCCGCTCGACGGCGAAGGGCTGCTAGTCGAAGCGCCATCGGCCGGCGGGTTCCGTGCGCCGGCCGGCACGAGCATCGGGCACGTGCATCTGCGCGTGAGTGACGTGAAGTCCGCTGCCCCGCGCTACCGCGACGATCTGGGCCTCGACGTCATGCAGGACGACTTCCCGGGCGCTCGCTTCCTGTCGGCCGGCGGGTACCACCACCACATCGGCCTGAACGAGTGGGAGACGCGTGGCGCGCCGCCGCGCCCGGCGGGAGCCCTGGGCTTGGCGTGGTTCGAACTGGTGATGCCCGACGAGCGCGTCAAGGCGGCTGCTACGGAGCGCGTGCGTAGTGCGTGGACTGCCGCGGAGGCCGTGCCAGGCATGGCCGACGTTCCAGGCGGCATTCGCCCATGGTGCTTCGTCGACCAGGACGGTATCGCCGTGGCTCTGGTAGATACGGATCTCGTAGACCCGGAAGGCTGAGCGTCGACACCGTTCTCGCGCACCGGAACTCTGGGCCTCGCCCTACGCGCCGTACGGCGGGCCGCCCATGCGCTCCGTCCCGCGAGCGAGCAGGCGTTTCGTCCCTGGCGCGAGCCGGTGTCCGGTCCTAGCATCGATGACGGAGGTGCGGTATGAGCCATAACGTCGGGACCATCGATCGGCTCGTCAGGGGGATCGTGGGGGCCGTCCTGCTGCTCGGCTGGGTGCTGGGGTGGTTCGGCGGCGCGTGGGCCGTGATCCTTGGCATCGTGGGGATCATCCTCGTCGCTACCGCGCTGGTCGGCTTCTGCCCGCTTTATCGCTTGATCGGCATGTCCACGCTGCCGGCCTCGAGCAAGTCGCACTCGTAGGCCCACTCGTCAAGGCGAGCCGCCGCCCGCCACGCGCCGACGCGCGCTTGGCGGGCGCTTCTCTTCAGAGGCAGACGGAAGGCGCCCGTTCGCGGTGGCGACCGCAGATCGCGCCGCGCGGCCTCGGCCTTGCCCTCCACCACCGCAGGCGCTATCTTTGGTAGGTTGTGTGCTTGCGAGGTGGCGGCGTGAACGCCCGCTTCCGAGCGTGTCGACAACCCGAGGCGATGTAGCTCAGCTGGTTAGAGCGCACGACTCATAATCGTGAGGTCCGGGGTTCGAGCCCCCGCATCGCTACCATCGCGCAACGAGACGCACTTCCGAACGCTGGGAGTGCGTCTCGTTCGCGTTCGGCGCGAAGTCTCGGGCCTCGCGTCGGCGGCGGGGCCACCTTGTGGGTCAGGGACGTCGTTCGTGCGCCGCCGAGGCGCCCAGGCGCAGGGTGCCGACGGTACCGCGCCAACCGCAGCGCATGCAGGCGGCCGGGGTGACGTCGTCCCAGACGCCGTCGCCGAGTCGTTCGTCGACGACGCGAAGGCCTTCGTCGGCGGCCTCGAACACGACGTCGTACTGCACCTCGATGGAAGCGAGGATGCGGACGCTCGCGCTGTCGCAGCGTGGGCAAAGCGGCTTCGTGGCGGCTTCATGCAGGTCGTGGGGGGTGGGCGTCACCGTCATCGCCACCGTTGTAGCAGGCGGGGACTCACGGAGTTCTTAGCGGTTCCGGGAGCGCGCATTCGAGCCATCACCGTAGCGGCGGAACGTGTGCAGCAGGTGCCTGCTCCGGGCGTCACGCGACCGACTGCGACCTGCCACCATCGATCGCGATCGGCCAGGATGTCCTCGCTACCCTCGAGTCCTTGGTGCCGGGAGCGGGGCTCGAACCCGCATGCCCGTGGGGGCGGCAGATTTTAAGTCTGCTGCGTCTACCGGTTCCGCCATCCCGGCACGTCGTCTCGACTTGTCGATGGGTCGCGGCGCGCACCGCCGTTCCTGGCCGGCCCATGCCGGACCAAGCGTATCGCGCCGGTGGCGATGACGTCGTGACGAACGGTGTCGTAACGAGCACTTGTCGTGACGGGCGGCGTCGTGACGAGCAGTGTCGTGGCGTGTGGAGGAGTCTCAGCTCCCTCCAGCGCTCTCCCAGCCTTTCGCTCGCTCCACCGCCCCGCGCCAACGTTCCCGCAGCGCCTCGGCGGCGGCAACACCTGCCGGAATCGGCTCGAAAGTGCGCTCCGCGCGCCATTGGCGTGTGAGTGCGTCGCGGTCGGCCCAGAGTCCTACCGCCAGGCCCGCCAGGTACGCGGCGCCCAACGCGGTCGTCTCGGTGATCTCGGGCCGCACCACCGGCACGTTCAGCAGGTCCGCCTGGATCTGCATCAGGAGGTCGTTCCGTGACGCACCGCCGTCGACGCGCAACTCCGTGAGCGCGAGCCCGGCGTCATGCTTCATCGCGTCCACCACGTCGGCGACCTGCAGCGCGATGCCCTCGAGCGCGGCCCTGGCCACGTGCGCAGCGGTCGCGCCGCGGGTGAGGCCCACGATCGTCCCGCGCGCGTACGGGTCCCAGTGCGGCGCACCGAGGCCAGTGAACGCGGGCACGAAGCTCAAGCCCGCGCTGTCGGGCACGCTCGCGGCCAGTGCTTCTATGTCCTTGGCCTCGCGCACGATGCCGAGGCCGTCGCGTAGCCACTGCACCACCGCCCCCGCCACGAAGATGCTTCCCTCCATGGCGTACTCCGCGCGCTCGTCGCCTACCTGCCACGCCACGGTGGAGAGGAGGTCATGGTGAGAGGCGCGCGGCCTGTCCCCGGTGTGCATCACCAGGAAGCAACCGGTGCCGTACGTGTTCTTGGCTTGCCCGGCGGCGAAGCAGACCTGGCCGAAGGTGGCCGCCTGTTGGTCGCCTGCGACACCGGCGATGGGCACACCTGCCAAGGGGCCGTGCGCCACCTCCGCCACGACTGCGGAGGACGGCCGTACCTCCGGCATCACCGCCCGCGGTACGCGGAACAGCGCCAGGAGCTCATCGCTCCAATCGAGGCGATGAAGATCGAACAGCAGCGTGCGAGACGCGTTGCTCACGTCGGTGGCGTGCACCGCCCCGTCGGTGAGGCGCGCGAGTAGCCAACTGTCGACGGTGCCGAAGGCGAGCTCGCCGGCCTCGGCCCTCTCGCGGGCACCTGGAACGTGGTCGAGCAGCCAGGCGATCTTGCTGGCCGAGAAGTACGGGTCGAGCAGCAAGCCGGTGCGCTGCCGCACCAGGTCTAGGGCGCCCTCGGCCCGGAGACGCTCGATGTCGGGCGCCGTTCGCCGGTCTTGCCACACGATCGCGTTCGCGATCGGCCGCAGGTTGCTCCGGTCCCACAGCAACGTGGTCTCGCGCTGGTTCGCGATGCCGACGGCCGCGACGTCCGCGGCGCGCGCGCCGACGCGCTCTAGCACCTCGGCAGCCACCCCCGACTGGCTCGACCAGATGTCGAGCGGGTCGTGTTCGACCCAGCCTGGCTGCGGGAAGCGTTGCTCGAACTCCTTCTGCGCCACCGCGCGAACGCGCCCTTCGCGGTCGAACAGCATCGCGCGGGAACTCGTCGTTCCCTGATCGAGGGCGAGGACGAAGTCGCTAGCCCCGGTCATGGAACGGGCGTGGCCGCGTCCTCCGGGGCCAGGCGCAGGCGGGCGTAGGCGCGGTCGCCGGCGAGATGACGGCGAAGGCCGGGCTCGTCGCGGGGAAGGAGCGTCGCGTGGTCGCGCACCGCGCTCTGGAACCGGCCTACCAGGAACACTTCGCGGAACGCCGCGGTCACCTGGTCGATGGGCACCCCGCGTGGCGAGAACAGCCGAACCGTGACGGTCCTCGTTGGCAAGAACACGTGCGCCACGGCGCAGGTCTCGCCATCGACGAGCGCCGCGCTGTGTCCGTCCGCGTCATGGAGCCCCACCGCGACCACGCTCGACCCGGCCGCGGACGCCGGCTCCACCAGCCCGGCCATCCGCCGCAGGACGCCGGCCGTGGCGGCCTCGTCTTCGAGGCGGCCGCGCGCGGCGAACGCGCCGTCGAGCACCACCAGCGTGCCGTAGCCCAAGGGCTCGGCCGGGCGTACGCCGGAGAACGCCGTCACCGTCAACCCTTCACGCCGCCGGCGGTGTACTGACCGGTCAGAGCGTCCTGGAACGAGTAGAAGATGACCAGGATCGGGATGCTCCCGAGCACGGCCGCGGCGGCCATCGCGCCCCACTGGGTCGAGAACTGTCCGGTGGAGAAGTTGCGCAGACCGATGCCGACGGTCCAGCGCTCCTGACCGATCAGCAGCGTGTTCGCCAGGATGAACTCGGAGTAGGTGTTGATGAACTGCAGCAGGAATATGAACAGCAGCATCGGCACCGATACGGGCAGGATGATGCGCCAGAACGCGCCCCAACGCGTGGCCCCGTCCACCATCGCCGCCTCCTCGAGGCTCGGGCTGATCGAGTCCAGGTAGCCCTTGAAGATCCACGAGGAGAACGCGATCGCGCCACCCGAGTACGCCAGGATCAGACCTGGGAACGTGTTGATCAGGTCGAGGCGGCTCATCAGGTAGAAGATCGCGACCAGGGCCATGAACGTCGGGAACATCTGCACGAAGACGAACGTCAAGAGCGTCGCGTAGCGGCCCTCGAAGCGCATGCGGGAGAACGCGTACCCCGCCGTGGTCGAGAGCAGCACCGCCATCAGGCCCGTGATGCCCGACACGAGCAGCGTGTTGCGGATGTAGAGCGGCACCATCCCGCCGATGCTCGGCGGCAACCGCGTGCCCGCTTCCGTGAGTCCGTAGAACTGCGCGGGCTGCACGGTGAGCACGATCGCGGCGATGCTCCCGAAGATGGCCCAGCCCGCCAGCGTGCGCGCGCGGTCCAGGCGCGCGCCGTACGCGCCGAAGCGCGGAGCGATGGCAAGCGCGATCACGACCAGGACGGCAACCGCGAGGATGCCAGCTAGGATCCACTGGTACCCGAGGATGTGCGTCTCGCCAAGCACCTTCTCGTACTGGCGCAGGGACACGTCGGCGGGGTCGGGGAAGACGCCTGCGCGCACCAGCAAGTTCCCCTCGCGTGGCAGCGCGCCGGCCAACGTGTCGTTGCGGTTGAACGAGACCGACAGTAGGTAGACGACGGGGTAGAAGACGGCCGCCACCACCACGATCAGGAACAGGTGGGTGCCCGCCGTGACGGCGTACCGCGCGGCGCGCAAGGGGCGTGTGGCGAGGCCGTACAGGTAGGCGATCGAGGCGATGCCGCCGGTGGCCAGGACGAACATGCCGAGGAAGCGCTTCCAGCCGCCGGGGATGACGAGCATGCGGTCGCGCGTGATGGTCTCGGGCGCGGTCGTGACGAGCCACGCGATGCCGATGACGACGAACGCCGCGACCAGGACCATCGAGACGTAGTGGATGGGGCGTGCCCGGGTCATGTCCGCTCCTCCTTCAGCGCGCCCGTGACGCGGAAGTTCACCAGGCTGACGCCCAGGGTGATGACGAAGATGATGATCGAGATGGCCGAACCGAAGCCGTAGGCGTATCCCCCCTGACTTCGGAACGCCTCGTTGTACGCCCAGCTGATGAGGATGTCCGTGCCGCGCGCGGTGGCGGTGCCCCAGTTCACCGCGGGGCCGCCGTCGGTGAGCAGGAAGATGACGTTGAAGTTGTTGAAGTTGAACGCGAAGCCGGTGAGGGTGATGGGGATGAGGGCGCTCCTGAGCAGCGGGCCGGTGACCGACCAGAACCCCTGCCAGGCGTTGGCGCCGTCGATGCGGGCGGCCTCGTACAGCTCGTCGGGGATGGCCGAGAGCGCGCCCAGGGTGGCCGTCATCATGAACGGCAACCCGAGCCACAGGTTGACGAGCAATACGCCGCCCTTGGCGGCCAGGTGGTTCCCGAGCAGCCAGTTGACCGGCTCCGGCGTGATGTCCAGCAGCATCAACAGGCGGTTGATGGCGCCGAAGTTCTCGTTCATGAACCCGCGCCAGACCTGGATGGTGATGACGCTCGGCAGCGCCCAAGGGATGATCAGGAGCGTCCGGTAAAGGTTCCGGAACCTGAGCGCCTTGTTGTTCAGGAGCACCG
>CAZOTV010000005.1:5258-21463 GCA_964582795.1 uncultured bacterium | reverse complement strand
AGCACCGTCAAGACCGCGAAGGCGACGTTCCACAAGAACACCGGGATCAGCGCCCGCGGAGCGGACGCGAGGATCTGTCGGAAGTGCCGCCAGCCTACGAAGCCGAAGTCGTTGTAGCGCGCGACGCTGGTGGGCTCGGCGCCTGCCGGCAGCGGCTCGGCGAGCAGCAGCAGGTCGCCTTCCTCGGAAGCGATGGTGGTGGGGATCTCCTGGCGATCGAGTCGGATCGTCACCGACTCGAGGTCGGGCGGGAAGGGCGGAGCCCGCTCCAGTACCAGCGTGGCGCCGTCGACTTCGAGCACCCGCGTCTCAAACGAGAACCCGAGGTCGGGCAGGAACAGCTCCACCGAGGTGACGTCCCTACCCTCCGGTGGCGCCTCGGCCAATTGGATGGTCACGTCCTCGATCGCCGTGGCCACGCCGACGTACTCGGCGGATGCGTAGACGATGGCCCGCACGCCGTCGCAACCGTTGCGCAGGTCGGCGCAGTCGAGGATGCCCGGGTCGGAGATGCGGAGCTCGGTTCCGTCGAACTCGACGATCGGCGTCTCGCTGGAGACGTTGAGTTCGCCGTTCCGGATGCCCGCGTAGTCGGTGAACGCCAGGCCGATGGTGAGGACGACGGGGAAGAACGTGAACGTCAGCAGGAAGATGATCGCTGGAAGGAGGTAGTACCACGGCATGATCCACTCGTAGCGGCGCGCGATGTAGCGCAGCACCAGCACGAGCACGATCGAGCCGATGGGGATGCCGACGAAGGCAGGAACGTCTTGTCCCAGCAGCCGCAGGAGCACGACGGACGCAAGCCCAGCCGCGACGGCGATGAGGAGGGCGACGCTCAACAAGCCGAGCGACTTCAACAAGCCGCCGGTGGTGGTGCGGCTCTTCGGGAGATAGTCCTTGGGCGAGTGTGAGATATCGATGATCGGCACCCCCTGCGTTCGCGGCCCTGCCGTTCGCGGTCCTTGTGGTCACGGCCCTTACGTTCGCGGCCAGGGGCGCGAGTGCCCCTGGCCGCTATGGTACGCGATGTCGGCGCTAGGCCGTCATTCTCCCTTGATCTGGCGAACCGCTTGATCCAGCACGGCTGCCGGGTCGGCAGCGGGATCGTCGCTGAGGACGGTGAGGGCGTTGCCCATCGGGCCCCAGACCGCACCCATCTCCGGGATGTTCGGCATCGGCTCGGAAGTGAGCAACGCTTGCCCGAAGCCCGCGATGATCGGGTCGTCGACCACGACCTCGAGCGCGGACACGGAGGCCGGGATCCGACCGGAGAGCCGCGCCATGGAGATCTGCGCGTCGCGCCGCGACAGCCACTTGGCGAAGTTCGCCGCTTCCACCTTCATGGTGCTGAACTGGTTCACCAGCACGCCTTGCACGCCCATGAAGCCGGAGAACGGGGTGCCGTTGGCGAGCGGTGGAACCGGGTGCACGCTGACGTCGAGGCCCGCTTCCTGGTACTGGCTGATCGACCAAGGGCCGGTGTAGATCATCGCCAGCGCGCCGTCGACGAACAGGCCGTTGGCCACGTCGAAGTTCGTGCCGGAGGGGATCAACTCGTAGTCGTAGCGCAGCGCCATGAGCGCCTCGGCGCCCGCGACGGCGCCTTCGTTCGCGAGGCCGATGTCGCTCGGGTCGAGCGAGCCGGTGGCGTCGCGGCCGAAGACGTACCCGCCGTAGGTGTGGATCCAGCCGTACGAGTAGTAGAAGTTGTTGATGTCGTGCATGAAGCCGAAGGTGTCGGCGGTGGTCAGCTCCTGCGCCAACGCCATCGTCTCTTCATACGTCGCCGGCAGGCGGTCGACCAGGTCGTCGTTGACGACCAGCGCCGGACCCTCGACGTACATCGGCAGGCCGAAGAGCTTGCCGGCGAAGGTGTAGCCGAGGCGCGCCTGCTCGCTCAGGTCGGCCAGGTAGTTCGCGGTCGCGTACGTGCTCATGTCGGCAAGGATGCCGCCGATGGCCATCTCACCGATCTGGTCGTGCGGCACGCCGGCGAAGACGTCGCCCGCCTGACCCTGCGGCGCGGCCAGCAGCGCTTGCTGCTTCAGTTCGTTCACGTCGAGGCGCACGATGTCGACGTCGACACCGAACGCGCTCGAGAACGAGGCGGCCTCGCTGCGCAACCAGTCGAGCGTCTGGTCTTGCCACGTGGTCCACACGGTGAGGTTCTGACCGAACGCCATGCCGAAGGAGGCCACCAGGATGGCCAGGGGGATGAGGAACTTCCTCAAGATGAACATCTCCTTTCGCAGTTGCGACCGACCGCGTCTCCTCTCGAACCAGACGGCGATGCCGCCCCACGCGGTACACGGCCTACACGCATCTTCCAGGATAGCGGGAGCGTCAATGTAAGTCCAAGCGACGTTCGTCCCTGGAACGCGGCCTTCGTGTGGTAGCAGAGGATCGTCACGCGGCCGCACCGCGTCGGCTTGGTCGAGTTCGTCCGTCCTGGCGCGGGACGCCCGTCGCGTCTCAGGCCGCCCTGCGTCGACATGGTCGAATCCGTCCGTCCTGGCGCGGGACGTCCGTCGCGTCTCAGGCCGGCCGACGGTTCGATGGCCGCGCTCGGGTACGTCGGCGGTAGCGCCCGTCGGGATTGCGCATCGCCTCGCCCGCCAACTCCAGACGCGTCAGGGCACCGAGCACCTCGGTGGCGCTCAACCCCGAGAGCACGATCAGTTCGTCGATCGCGAGCTCGGTGCGGCCCTCCAGCAGGCTGCGGACCAACGTCGTCCCGGTCGCGGTACCGGCCGGTTCGCCACCTCCGGCGTCCCCTGTACCGGGCACGTCGGCTTGGCGGGGCGAAGCGTCCATCGCGCCGACTGGCCCGCCACCGAGCGCGGATCCCTCGGCGCCGTCCCGGCTCGGTGGATCCGGCGCCGCCAGAACGGCATGCAGTTCCGGGAAGTGAACAAGGACGTCGCTCTCGTCGATGACCGGCACGGCGCCATCGCGAAGCAACGCAAGGTTGCCTGCGTACTTCGCGTCCCCGGGCAACGCAGGCACGACCATCACCGTCCGGCCCTGCTCACCCGCGTGCGTGGCGGTGTTGAGGGCACCGGAGCGCTCGCCTGCCTGGACGACCACGACCGCTCGGGAGAGCGCGCTGATCACGCGATTGCGCTGCAGGAAGTGATGAGGTTGGGCGCGCACGTGCGGTGGCCACTCGCTCACGATCGCCCCGCCGGCGCGCACGATCTCGCGCGCCAAGGGCCGGTGCGCCGCGGGGTAGAGCAGGTCGTGGCCGCCTCCCAGGACGGCGACGGTGCAGCCGGGCCACGGACCTTCCGATCTGGCGTCGGCATGGCGCGCCTGCCCCACGTCGACGCGCCGCGCGGCCAACGCCGCTTCGGCCGCACCTTCGAGGGCGCCGCGGTGAGCGGCGGCATCGATGCCGTACGCGAGCCCCGAGACCACGACGATCCCTACGCGGGCGAGGTTGCGCCCCAGGTCGCGCGCGAGTCCGGCCGCAACCGATGTCGGTCGACGCGTGCCCACCACGCCGACGGCCCGCACACGCGGGTAGGGAAGCATCACCGCCGGGGGGAGCGCTCCTTCGACGAACAGCACGGGAGCGCAGCCCGACGGGTCCGCGCGCAGGGGAGCGGGGTAGTCGTCGTCGGACCAGCACGACACCGTGAGACCGGCCTCGCGCGCTTCCCGCACCACGCGCTCCGCTTCGGGCATGGCGGCGCTGGCGTGCCGCCCGAACGCCGCCCAGACGCGAGGTGGAACGCCCTCGACCTCGGCGAGTTGGTGCGGCGAAGCTCGCACCGCGGCCTGCACCGAGCCGAACGCGTCGAGCAAGGTACGAAGACGCGCCGGACCGACTTCCGGCACCGCGAGCGCGGCCAGGAAGTGCGCGGGAGTGTCGACGGCCACGCTCTACTGTCGCGTAGGCCGGTCACCAGGTCGGCCTCGCGGTAGGCGAGAACCACGACGTTCTCGGCTGGGGCGCCTCAGGAGCGCTTCCAGCGGCTCCCGTCGGGCGTGTCCTCGACCTGGACGCCAAGGTCCGTGAGGCGATCGCGGATCACGTCGGCCTGGGCGAAGTCCCGCCTGTCGCGCGCGCGCTGCCGTTCGGCCAGCAAGAGCGACACGACACCATCGAGCAGTTCCCCTGGCGCACCGGCGCCGTCCTCCAGCGTGGGAACGCCGAGCACGCCTTCGAGCAACTCGTCGAACAACGCGGCGGCGCCGGCGCGGTACCCGTCCGAGGCTCCCTCCTCCACGGACTTGTGCACCTCGCGCGCGGCGTCGAACAGCACCGCGATGGCCTGCGGCGTGTTGAGGTCGTCGTTCATCGCGGTAGAGAACCGCGCCCGCAGAGGCTGGAACACCGCATCTTCGCGCGTCGCGTCTTCGGGTAACCCGTCGGTGGCGGCACGGTACGCGTCCCGCAGCCGCCTCAGCCCCTGCGCCGAGGCGAGGAGCCCCTCCTCGCTGAAGTCGGAGACGCTGCGGTAGTGCGAGCGCAGCATGTGAAAGCGCACCACGATGGGGTCGAAGTGCTGGAACAAGGCGTCCAGCGTCACGAAGTGCTCCTTCGACTTCGCCATCTTCTCGCCCTGCAGCGTGATCATGTTCCAGTGCATCCACACGCGCGCGAACGGCTTGCCCGCCGCCTGCGCCTGCGCGATCTCGCACTCGTGATGCGGGAAGACCAGGTCGAGCCCGCCGCCGTGGATGTCGAACTCGTCGCCGAGATACTTCGTACTCATCACCGAGCACTCGAGGTGCCAGCCGGGGAACCCCTCGCCCCATGGACTGGGCCAGCGCATGATGTGGCCACCATCGGCGCTCTTCCACAGAGCGAAGTCGCGCGGGTCGTCCTTCTCGGAGCGCACCTCGACGCGCGTGCCTTCCATCAGCTCCGCGGGATCGCGCCCGGAGAGCGCGCCGTACGGCTCCCATGCGGACACGTCGAAGTACACGTTGCCGTCTTTCACGTAGGCCATTTTGCGTTCGATCAGGTCTTTGGTGAGCTCGATCTGTTCGACGATGTGGCCCGACGCACGGGGCGTGATGCTCGGGCGCCGGACGTTGAGGGCCGCGAGGGCGTCGAAGTACGACCAGAAGTACTTCTCGGCCACCTCCATCGGCTCGAGGCGCTCGAGCTTGGCGCGCTTCTCGAGCTTGTCCTCGCCGTCGTCGGTATCGTCGGTTAGGTGACCGACGTCGGTCACGTTGGTGACGAAGCGCACCTCGAACCCTTCGTGCTCGAACCAACGGCGAAGCACGTCGAACACGATCGGTCCACGCGCGTGCCCCAAGTGCGGCTCCGAGTAGACGGTAGGGCCGCACGAGTAGATCCCCACGCGACCGGGCACGACGGGGCGGAACGGTTCTTTGCGGCGGGTCATGGTGTTGTAGAGCTCGAGCGGCATGGATTCCTCCGAGCGTGGGCGAGATTCGCCCCTACGCGTTCGGTTCTCGTTCGGGTTGGGATGGACTCGCGGGGGAAAGCTAGCGGCGACGCGGCTGCGACGAGCGAGCGCCTCGAGGGCGCGGGCAACGACATCGCGCTTCGAAGGACGCACCCGCGACCCGCTCCGGCACCACGCCCCACATCGAACGCCGTGCCGCGCGCGTCTGGCTCATCGGGTCCTGGCGCCCTGCCATGGGCGGAGTGTAGCACGCAAGCATCGGCCGTCCAGGTGCGGCAACGCGCGCGCGTGAGGCGGTAGAGTTCCCGCGTGGGACACAGGACGGCCAGGACGCGCTCGGAGCACTTGGACGAAGTGCAGGGCTCGCGGTTCCTTGCCGTGGCCGCGCCCGTCGCAACGGTGGACGAGGCGCTTGCGTTGCTGCAGGAACTCCGCGCGGCTCACCCCGACGCCTCGCACCACGTATGGGCGTACCGCGTGGGCGAAGCGCAGCGGTTCTCCGACGACGGGGAGCCCGGGGGAACGGCCGGCAGACCGATCCTGGAGGTGATCCTCAAGCGGGACCTGGATTACGTCGCGGTGGTCGTGGTGCGCTACTTCGGCGGTCGGAAGCTTGGCGCGGGCGGACTGGCGCGCGCGTACGGCGCCGCAGCGGCACGAGCGCTCGACGAAGCAGGCGAGCACCTCGTGGTCGACCTGGCACGCCTGCGCGTCCGCGCATCGTTCGCCGACGCCGACGTGGTGCTGCGCACCCTCGATGCCGTCCCGGACCTCGACCGGAGCGACGCCGACTACGAAGCGACCGGGCTCGTGCTGGAGATCACGCTGCCCGAGACCGAGGCGGACGCGTTGGCGGACAGGCTGCGAGAGGTGACGCGAGGCGCGGCCCGCATCGAACCGGTGCCGTCCTGAGCCTTCTCGCTCAGTATCCGATGAAGTCCGGCTCACCGGCAGGGTGGCGCCGAGGTGGAAGGATGAAGACATGAACAGAGCCCGTGTTCGCGTGGTGACCGCATCGGTCATCCTCATGCTCGCAGCCGCCGCTTGCGTGCCGACGCGCGAGTCCTCGGAGTTGCCGTTGGTCGCAGTGCTCAACGGCCCGGCGCAGTCAGCGCTGGTGGGCAGCGCAGAAGGCGTGCAGGAAGCGTTGGAGCGCGACGCCACCGCGCCGTTCGAGTTGGTCAGCTCCTTCTCGATGCGCTTCCTCGAGTCGCACACCGATCTGTTCCACAGCCGAGCGGCACCCGGGGCGGCGCGCATCGCCCGCTCGCAGGGGGCGGACTTGGCGGTCATGGTGGGCGCGCCCGTGTTGGAGCGCGAGGTGAGCGTGTCGCGCGACAGCGCCTCGCGCCGCATCGACGTTCGAGTCGCGCTCGAAGCGCAGGTCGTCGACCCTAGAACCGACGCCATCGTGCAGGTCCTGCGTACCCGCACGTTCAGCGGATCACGGGTCGAGGCCAACGACGCCCCGCTCGTCGACGTGGGCGACGACACCACGGTTCAGGCGCTCAGGGACGCCGCCGTGCCGGAGCTGGCCGCTGCCATCCGCGCCGAGTTGCCGTACCTGATGCGCGAACTGCTCATCGGAAGTAACGGCGGATGATCTCCTGGTAGGAGAGCGGGATGTCGCCCTCCGTGAGCGCGTCCTCCGCGGCCGTGCGGTACGGCGCATAGGCCGTTCCTGCCGGCAGTTCGACCTCGTCTTCGCCCGGTAGACGAACGGTGCCGGCAGGGGATTCGGGACCTTCGCCCAGGACGCCCTGAAGGAGATCCGGAGCGCCTTCGGGCCCCGAGTCGAGGACCCCGGCCTCGGACGCTGCGCCGGGCGCACCCCCGGCGTCCCCGATTCCTTCGCCGCCTTCGTCGCCGCCGGCGGAGTCCGTGAGCCCCTCGCCGCGCTCGCCCTCGCCCTGGCCGCCGCCGTCCTCACCCGACGGCGCGCCCTGTCCCTCGTCACCGCCGGGTTGCTGTCCTGCCTCGTCGCCGCCGGCGCCGCCGTCGTCGGCGCCCGCCTGCGCCGCCGCGTCGCCTTCGGCGCCGCCATCTTCTGCGCTGGTGTCGGTCGAGGCCTCCGCCGCTTCGCCCCCTTCGGCTCCTTCCTCGCCTGCACCGGGTTCGCCTGCGTTCTGCGGCGCACCGCGCGGCGCCGACTGCTCGCCGGGGGCGCCTTCCGGCGGCGGTTGTCCGCCTTGGGGCTGTCCACCCTGCGGTTGCTGACCGCTACCGCCTTCACCCGCCTGATCCTGCGGCCGTTCCCGCAGCGAGTCCAGGAAGCGCGAGAGCGGCGCCTGGGACGGCACCTCGCCGCTCGGCGGCGCCGCTCCCGGCCCTTCGGTGTCGTCGTCTTCGTTCGCCGCATCCATCCCGTCGGGCTCGTCGGCTCGCCCGGGAGCGTCTTGTGGTGGGCCGAGCTCTTCGCCGCCGTCGCCGCCTGCGGCGCCCTGATCGCCCCCGGTCGTGGCGCCGTTCACCACGCTGCCACCGCCACCCGTGCCCGTGACGGGCCCGACCGCCGGCAGCAGAAGCAGACCGAGCGCGATGGCAATGGGCGGCAGCCACCACGCCGGCAGATCCGGGACACGTACGTCCCGGATCCCGTTGCGGGCTCGATGCACGACCGCGGCGCGCAGACCGTACGGGTCGGCGCCAGTTGGCGCTCCGGCCTCGTGCTGAGGAGTCTTCGCGCCCTGCGGCCCGTCGTCACCGTCCGCGAGGATCTCGAGCGCCGTCTCGTACCCGAGGCCGGACTGCTCGCGGATGGACCTGAGCGCGCGTTCGCGTTGCCGCCGCACGGGTAGCGCCGCGCTCGCCACGAATGCAGTGGTAAGGATCAGCGCGCGCTGGGGGATCGTGAGGGGGAACAGGAGGCCGAGCACGGACGCCGCCAGGGCGGCCACCGCCCCTCGAAGCAAGCGCCGGTCCCAGGTGGTCCTGCGAGCGATCCGCCGGTGGAGCAAGAACGCTTCCTCGAACGACAGCTCGCTGCGTGTGCGTCTTCGACTCGCGCCGATCATGGGGCCGTGGCCCTCGCGTTCGCGGCGTTGCGGGCGGCGCGCGAAAGCGCTGCGATGGTCACCGTGGAACCGATCAGCGTGACCGCCAGGTACGGGAACGCGACACCGATGGCCGCGGCCCAGGGGTTGAACACGGTGCGGCCGATGACGATGTCGACCCAGCCCGCCAGCGCCAACGAGCCGAGGACCAACACGGGGATCAGGATGCCGACGCGCAGCAGTCGCCCGAGCCATCCGAGCGACATGCCGAGCCCGTAGAAGGCCGTCACCGTCAGCAGCGGCGACAGGAGGGTCCAGAGGACGTTCACGCTGGGGAAGCTGGCGGCGTGCGTGGCGGTCTCGAATGGCGTCGTGACGAGCGCGAGCACGATCACCGCGCCGAGGGTCTTGGCCGCCTCGGAGCTCCACTCGGGCCTCGGCTCGTCCGCGTCCCGCGTCGGGCTAGGACGCGAGGCTGCGCCCATCACCGCGCCGAAGCCGGCGGCGATCACCGCCAGCAGGGCAGAGCGCACCGGCGCGATGGAGAACCACGTCTCGTTCACCGTGCTGCCCCCGCTGGGCCACCGCACGGCCAGGACGAACGACAGCGCCGCGAAGCAGGCGATGAGCACCTGAACCATGTCGGGCCGCCGGAGGCGCTCGGCCACCGAAGTCATCACGCTCACAGCATCGACCCTTCCTCGTCGCCGTTCGCGGGGCTCACGATCCACGTCGTGCACACGACGTCGCAGCCCGACCTGGCGAGTGCCGTGCCTTCCGGCAAGAGCGGCACCAGGTGGGAGAGCGCCGGGGTCAGCGGCGCGTCTTCCGCCATCGCGGCGGCGCGCGACGCGCCCGGCGCGAGATCGCTCTGCGGGCCGAGACCGACGACGTAGATGTCGTGCAACTTGACGCCACCCGCGTTGCCGAGGACGCCGCGTTCGTAGCGAAGCGGCGCGTCTTCCAGCGCAGGCGGGAAAGCGACGAGCACCGACCGCCACCGCTCGACGGCGAAGTGCGCGCCATGGTCGTCGATGCGGTACGTCCTCGTCGTGAGTGGCCTCGCCGTCGGCGTGAAGTCGATGGTCGCGGAAGGCAGGGTGTACACCTCGCGCGTCTCGGTCACCAACGCGAGCGGGCCACCGGAGATGCCGAGCCGCTCGCCGCCGGTCAACTGCGGAGCCGCCGGCCGGAGAACGCGCCAACCCGCCAGCGACAGCAGGGAGGCCAAGGCGACCGCGGCCACGATCCCCGGTGCGCCTACCCAACGGACGAGCGCCACCACCGCAAGCGCGAACAGGAACGTGATCGCGAGGATCGTCTGCTGCGCCATCGGTTTCGGCACCTCGACCAGTGGTTCGGTCATCACCGCGGCAAGCAAGGTGGCGCGCTCCGGCACCGTCGCGCTCGTCACCGCTTCGACGGCGGCCGAAGGGAGCCCTTCGGTGCGTAGCACGAGCCCTGCCCCGAGGCGGGACGCACCGTCGCGCGGAAGAAGCAGCAGGTCCTCATGGCTGGACGGGAGGGCGCCATGCAGCACCACCAAGGCGCCACCTGCCGCCGCCGCGGCGACCGCCGCCAGCCGCGGCGCCGCGACGGTCCCGTCGATGACGAGGCTCCTGACGCCGTCGAACGACGGCACGCGCTGGGGCAGGTCGGCCGCCGGGATGTCGACGAGGCGCGCCGCGCCCCCGAACGCCGCTCGGTAACGACCCGGGTCGGCGCTCAGGAGCAGGTCAAGCGGCCGCTCGTCCTGTTCGCGGGCGCCCATGGAGCCGCTCGCGAGCACGCGCTCGGCGGTGGCGAGACTCCAGGTCAGCGTGCGGAACGTAGGAAGGTACATGTCGTCTTCGAAGACGCCCGCGCCGGCGCCGCCGCGCACGCTGCGCTCGACGACGATGGGGATCTCGCCGCTCCGGAGCGTGCCCTGATCGATGCGGATGGTAAGGAGGGCATCCGGTAGGTCGCGCACGGTGAGTCGAAGTGGGTTCCAGGCGTTCGACACGGCGTGCCCGCCGATACCGAGCTCGAATCGCACGGCCTCGTTGCCCTGGGCGGACGCCGCCGGCAGGCAGACCATCACGAGGAGTGCGAAAGCGATGAACGACCTGCGTGGCGTCGCGCCGGCCGCGGACGCCCCGTGCGGCGCCGCACGGTCGGCCGGCGGCCGGCTGGACGACGTGGCCGCCCGCGCCCCCCGGCGAAGACGTGACGGGAGTGTCGAGCAAGAAGGAGTCAGCGCTGTACGCATCGTCGGGTGGAGTATACGCACGCGCGGCCTCGCTGCGCACGGCCTGATGGGCATCCGTCCCGCCGGCAGCGGGATGGACCGGCAGCCTGGTGCTGCGCCTGCGCCAGGGGTCGGCGTTCAGTCGGTCGTGGCCGACTGCGGCGCGTGAAGCACGTACACGATGGCGCTCGCGACACGCCGCTCCGATCTGCGGTTCACCACCTCGCCGTTCACGACCAGGGTCGTGCTGCTGCCGCTGTCGAGCCGCATGGCGTCCTTGACGCCAAGCTGCAGGAACAGCGGCACCAGGTCTTCGGCGCGCATCGTCTCCGCGACGACGAGGACGACCTCGCCGCTGCCCATCACGCCGACGGCCGCCTGTTGGGTCAGCCCATCGAGGATCCGTTGGCCGCTGGCGAAGCCTTCGAGGTCGGGCTGGTACGCTGCCAGGCCGTCCTTCAGAAGCAGCGGCCCGGCCTCGACGGCGTACCGGGCCGACTCGAACGTCGCAGGCTCGAGGCGCGTGTCGAGGATGACGGTGTCGCCGTGATCCAACAGCGCCAGCTCACGCATGTCGGGCGGGTACACGAGGGCGTAGCCGTCCTCGGGCACGCGTCTCGGACCGACCTTGTTCTCGAGCACCTGGCCGCCCTGGACGACGAGCACGCCACGACTCGGGGGCCCGGCCAACGCCCCGGGTGCGGTTACGACGGCGACACCGTCGCCGCCGAGTACCCCGACGTCGACCAGGCCGAAGGACGTGTGGAGCCGGACGTCGGCGCGAAGCCGGTCGATGACGGTGCCGTTCGGCCCGAACGCGATGCTGGCGCGGTTCCTGCTGGGCAGCGACACCAACCCGTGGTCGATCAGCAGGTAGCCGATTGCCGCGAACGTCGTCGTGTCGAAGTAACCCGCGTTGATCGCCACGACCCCGCCGGACGCGAGGTCGCGAACGGTGCGCGGTGACCGGTCGCCGCCGACGACGCGGAACTCGCCCGAACCGCCGGAGATGCGCACCAGATGCACGACGCTGCCACCGTCTGCCGTCGACACGAGCATGCGCTGGTACCGCACGCCAGGGGCGATCTCCTCGTCGACCTCGGCGACGTCGAGGGAACGCTGCGGCAGCACGTCGAGGACCAAACGCGTGGGATGTGCGAGGGGGAAGACGTCGTAGCTGAACGCAGGTCCCGAGAGACGCAGACGCGTGCCCCCGTCCACCGACGCGACGTCGACTGCCACGCCGCCGACGTCCTCGGGCACGCCGGCAGGAAGCAACAACGGCGGCAGCGTGAAGTCGACAACGTCACCTGCCTGCACCGCGCCCTTCTTCCTGAGCCCCTCGAGCGTACTGGGGTCCAGATCGGGGAGGTCGAGCACGATGCGCACCTCGACGTCACCCGCGGCGCGAACCCGTTCGAGTCGCGGCAGTCGCACGCCGAGGGCGTCGAGCACTCCAGCGGCCACGAACACCGCACCATCGCTGATCACGGGCGGCGGGGCGTCGATGTGCGGCTGCCAACCGAGCCCCGGCACGTACACCTGCTCTCGGCCGTCGACACGCAGGGTGATGGCGTCCGAGCCGATCTCGACCAAGGCGCCCGGAAGCGCGAAGAGCGGCGCACTCTGGCCCCACGCGAACGTCGACGCGAACGCGACGAGTGTGAGGGCGACGGCGAGTGGCGCGGTCACCGCACGAAAGACGGACATGCCATGCATCGTCCCGAGTGTCCCAGGTCCAGGACTGAAATCGATGAGACCGGCACACCTTCCGAGGACGCGCAGAAAGCGGATACGACTCGGGCAGCGCGCGAGCGCGACGTGGCGTGGCGGCTGGCGAGGCGGCGTCAGATCGCGTGGAACAGCGCCAAGATCGGCTCCACGCCGACCGGACCGCCGAGGATCTGGCTCAAGCCCAGCTCGAGTCGGTACGCCTCGACGTCGCGCCGGTTGAAGGTGAGTGCGCCCAACGCCATGGCGCGCTTGCGCAGGCCGGAGACGACCACGGGCGCGAGGTCGACGAGCGTCAGGTGTGGCCCCAGTACCTCGTCGGGCACCTTCACCGCCTCGTCGACGCGAACGACCAAGTCGGCGCGTTCGAGCAGCGCCGTCCCGAGCGGGTCGGCGCTGGCGCGGGCCAGCACCTCCGCGCCGGCGGCGCTGCGGGGCAAGGCGCGTTCGGCTGCGACGCGATCGGCAGCAAGGATCGCGATCGACGCGGCCCCGAGGCTGGCGGCCTCGCGCGCCACGGCCGCCGCCTTGGTGCCGGCCCCGAGCAAGACGACGTCGGCGCCTGCCGCGTCCCACCTCTGGCCCGCGAGCATCGCGGCGACGGCGCGCCCGAACGCCAGGTCGGCCATGACACCACCTGGCGTGACGGTCAAGGTGTCCGCCGCTTCGAGCTCTTGTGCGTCGAGCGAACAGCGGTCGGCCGACCGTTGTGCCTCCGACTGCCGCGCCTCGTCGAAGACCAACGCGCCCGCGAAGTCGAGGCGCGTCATGCCACGCAGGAGTTCCGGCATGCCGCCTGACGGCACCGGGTGGAGCAGGAAGCGCTCGGCTCCGTCGCGGAAGCCTCGTACGGCGTGTTGTAGATCGGCATCGTCGCTGACGAGCGCCACCAGATGCATGGCGCACAGCTTACCAGGCACCTGGACGCAGGGACGCGTGACGGCCGCGATTCCTGGGAGTCGGAGGTCACGGCGCTGTGGTATCGTCCGCGCATGGAACGGCGGCGCGATCACGGATCCTGGTGCGCGAGCGCGACCATCGCGCGTGCGCCGCGGTCGTTCGCACCCCTGCGGCGAACGCGTCGCTGACGCGAATCATCCCGATCCTTGAACGTCGAACCGGCTCGTTGCGAGCCGCCAGGAACTCACCCGCCGCTACCCCCGAAACTACACGAGGTGCCCCCATGCACGTACTTCTGCCCGACGGCAAGCGCTTGGACCTTCCCGAGCGCGCCACCGGCGCCGACGTCGCGGCCGCGATCGGCCCCGGCCTGGCGCGCGCTGCCCTCGGCGTCCGCGTCGACGGCGTTCTCTCCGACCTTCAGAGCAGCGTGCCCGACGGCGCCCGCATCGAGGTCCTCACCAAGAAAGACGCCGACGCCGTTCGGCTGATGCGCCACACGCTGGCGCACGTCATGGCGCAAGCCGTGCGAGCGTTGTTCGCGTCCGAGGGCCACGAGCCGAACCAAGTGCGCATGGGCATCGGCCCGGTGATCGAGCACGGCTTCTACTACGACTTCGATCTGCCTCGCAGCCTCACCCCCGACGATCTCGAGGCGATCGAGCAGCGGATGCGTGCGCTCATCGCGGACGACATGGAGCTCCACAAGTACGCCCTGCCGCGGGAAGAGGCGCTCGCCCGCTACCGCGCACAAGGCGACCCGTACAAGGTCGAGCTCATCGAAGATCTTCCGGAGGACGCGCCGATCACCTTCTACGAGCAGGGCGGGGAAGAGGGCTTCACCGACCTCTGCCGCGGTCCCCACGTGCCGCGCACCGGCGTCATCCCGCCGCACTTCAAGTTGATGAGCGTCGCGGGAGCCTACTGGCGCGGGGACGAGTCACGGCCGATGCTGCAACGGATCTACGGCGTGGCGTTCGCCACCAAGGAGGAGCTCGAGCGCCACCTGTGGCAGCTCGAGGAAGCGAAGAAGCGCGATCACCGCAAGCTCGGGGCCGAGCTCGACATCTACGTGCTCGACGAGGACGTCGGGCCGGGTCTGCCGTTGTGGCTGCCGAGGGGCTCGGTCATGGTAGAGGAGATCGAGCGCCTGGCCAAGGAGATGGAAGCCAGACAGGGCTACCAGCGCGTGCGCAGCCCACACCTCTCGAAAGAGGACCTGTTCCTCAAGTCGGGCCACCTGCCCTACTACGAAGACTCGATGTACCCGGCGATGGAGCTCGACAACGTGCGCTACTTCGTCAAGCCGATGAACTGCCCCTTCCACCACAAGATCTTCGCCGCCCGGCCGCGCTCGTACCGCGACCTCCCGCTCCGCCTGGCCGAGTACGGCACCTGCTACCGCTACGAAGACTCCGGTGCGCTCATGGGCCTGATGCGCGTGCGCAGCATGCAGATGAACGACGCTCACATCTACTGCACCGAGGCGCAGTTCGAGGCCGAGTTCATGAAGGTGATGGATCTCTACCTCGAGTACTTCCGCCTCTTCGGCATCGACGACTACGAGATGCGCTTGTCGAAACACGGCAAGCACGGCTTGGGTAAGAAGTACGTCGACGACGAGGCGCTCTGGATCAAGACCGAGTCGATGGTGCGCGACGTGATGACGAAGGCGGGCATCCCGTTCGTCGAGGCCGACGACGAGGCTGCGTTCTACGGCCCGAAGATCGACGTACAGATCACGAGCGCCATCGGCCGCGAGTTCACCCTGGCCACCAACCAGGTCGACTTCGCGCAGCCCGCGCGCTTGGGTCTGTCGTACATCGACGAGCACAACGAGAAGCGCGTGCCGCTCTGCCTTCACCGCGCGCCACTGTCGACCCACGAGCGCCTGATCGGCTTCCTCATCGAGCACTTCGCGGGCGACTTCCCGGTGTGGCTGGCGCCCGAACAAGTTCGGATCGTGCCCATCGCCGATCGTCACATCGGGTACGCCGAGAGCCTCCGGAGCCGCTTCGCGGAAGCCGGACTCCGTTCCGAGGTCGACGCCAGCGGAGAGCGCATGAACGCCAAGGTGCGCGACGCCGAGCTCTACAAGGTGCCCTACATCGTCATCGTCGGCGACCGCGAGGAGAACGAAGGCACCGTCAGCTTCCGCAGCCGCAAGGAACCGGACAGCAACGGCGTAGGCGCCGAAGCGTTCACGGCCCACGTCGTGGACGCGGCGCGACGCCGCTTGTTGAACGTCGCGCCGCTCGAAGCGAACTAGCGTGTGAGGAAGGGCGCGCGGACCGGGTCCTGCTACGGTTCCTAGCCGCGCACGTAGATCTCGACGCGCTCGATCGAGTCGGGTTCGACACCGGAACGGCGCTGCGGGTCGATCCGTTGGAGCGCGTCCAGCACCTCGACGCCGTCCGTGACCTGGCCGAAGACGGCGTGCTTGCCGTCCAGCCAGGGTGTGTCGACGAACGTGATGAAGAACTGCGACCCGTTGGTGCCCGGCCCGGCGTTCGCCATGCTCAACACGCCCGCGCCGCGGTGCCGCAGCTCCGGGTGGAACTCGTCGGCGAAGGTGTATCCCGGGCCGCCGGTTCCCGTGCCGGTAGGGTCGCCGGTCTGGGCCATGAAGTCTTCCAGCACCCGGTGGAACACGATGCCGTCGTAGTAGCGGTGCAGCGCCAGGAAGACGAAGTTGTTGACGGTCTTGGGCGCGCGATCGGCGAACAGCGTCGCGACCATGCGGCCCTTGCTCGTGTCGATGACGGCGAGGTACTCCCGGCCCTCCTCGAGGACGGATTCGGCGCGCGCGAAACGGGTCTGGCGCGCGTCACCGATGGGCGGGAGGAGCGTGTAGTCAGGCGGTACGGTCGAGGGCATGGGGGACCTTTCTGCCGGCGTCGGCCGGCGACGAGCCTAGCGATCGGAACGGAGCACCGCACGTGACGGGCTGCGGGTGCGCGT
>CAZOTV010000005.1:0-5158 GCA_964582795.1 uncultured bacterium | reverse complement strand
GGGCCCGTGCGTGCTCCGGCAGGCCCTTGCGCGCCCACACGGGGGCGTGCGTGCGAACGCTCGCGAGTGAGCGTGCGGCTACGGCCGGGGCGCCGTCGCGATGACGACGCTCTCGAGCACGTCGGGGTGGGGGAAGAACCCGAAGGCGGGCTCGCCGCCGAGCTGGCCCACGGCGCCACGGTAACCCGCGACCGTGAACGACTGGCCTGCCAACGGCACCGTGCCGAGCATCTCCTCGAGGGCGTCCGCGACGGTGCGGCTCGGGTCGCCGGGGAGCATCACGCCCTGTTCGGCCAGGGCTGCGACGGTGTCGTCGAAGGCGGCCACGGCGCTGGGCGTCTGCGGATCGACGCGCGTGATGGCGTCGAGCACGTCCTCCCCAGCCGTCACGTGACCGAAGATGGTGTGGTTGCCATCGAGCCACGGCGTGGGAGCGAACGTGATGAAGAACTGCGACCCGTTGGTGCCGGGTCCGGCGTTGGCCATGGCCACCAGGCCGGCACGGTCGAACGACAGGGAAGGCACGATCTCGTCCTCGAAGGCGTAGCCGGGGCCGCCGCGACCGCTGCCGGTCGGGTCACCGGTCTGCGCCATGAAGTCTTCCAACACGCGGTGGAAGGGCACACCCTCGTAGTAACGCTGCAGGGCGAGGAAGACGAAGTTGTTGACCGTGACGGGCGTGCGATCTTCGTACAGATCGATCACGATGTCGCCGCGGTTGGTGCGAAGCACCGCGACGTAGTCGAGGCCTTGTTGGAGCACCTGTCCGGCGGCGTCGAAGACCTGCTGCGGCTCGGCGGACTGGAACGGTACGGCGCTGTACCCGTCGGGTAACGGCGGCCCTACGGCGTCCTCTGCGAGGTCGTCGTCGCCCTCACTCTGCTCGTCACCAGCGCCCGAGCCCGCGCCCGTGGATCCCACATCGTCGCCTCGTGCGTCGGCCGGCTCGGTCGACTCTCCGCTTTGCGTCGAGGCGGCGGCGTCTTCGGACGAGGCGCCCTCAGGGGTTGCGGCGCTCTCCGAGGTAGCGGCGTGGTCCGCCGTCACGTCGCCCGTCGACTCGGGCGCCGCGACCACGCTGGACACGCCCTTCGCGTCGACAGCGCCGTTCTCGCTCGCGCCCCGCGCCGCCGCGTCGTCGCCGGCGGGTGCGTCTTGGGCCGAGGCGGTGTCGGCCGAGTCGCCGGCGTTCGCAGCCCCACCGGACCCGTCCGTCGTGATCGCGGTCCCGTTGCCGGAGACGTCGCCCGTCAGCCCGCTCGCACCGTTGCGGTCGCGAACCAGCCAGAACCCGGTGGCCACCAACAGCACCACCAACAGCACCAGCGCCGCGATGCGTGTCACGCGGACACCCACCGTCGATCAGCTCGTTCCTCGTCTCGGCTCATGACCAGCCAGTCTACCGGCTCGAACCCAAGGTGTCCGTAAGAACTGCGTAAGAAGGCTGAAAGGACGCCGTCAGAGCGGTTCGATACCGTAGCCTCATGCACTTCAACGAACTCCTCCAGCGCATCGTGGAACGCGGAGCGTCCGACGTTCACTTGCACGTCGGCCTTCCCCCCATGGCTCGAGTCAACGGCCGCCTCGCGCCCGCGACCGACGCCAAGGTCACGCCCCGGTTCACCGAGGCCCTGATCGACCTCATGTGCGACGACCGCCAACGGCAGACCTTCGAGACCAAGCACCAGGTCGACATGGCGTACAGCGTCTCCGGGCTCGGTCGGTTCCGCGTGAACCTGTTCCGTCAACGCGGCAGCGTCAGCGCCGTGCTGCGCATCATCAACTCCGCCGAGACGGCGCTTCAGGTCGTCAACCTCCCGCAGGAGACCATCGACCACTTCCGTGACCAAGAGAAGGGCCTGGTGCTGGTCACCGGGCCCACCGGCTCGGGCAAGTCGACCACGCTGGCGCGCATCATCGACGAAGTCAACCAGGTCCACGCCAAGATGATCGTCACCGTCGAGGACCCCATCGAGTACCTGCATCGCGCCAAGCAGTCGATCGTGGTGCAGCGCGAACTGGGCGTGGACGCGCCGTCGTTCTCCGAGTCGTTGGTGGCGGCCATGCGGCAGGACCCCGACGTCATCATGATCGGTGAGATCCGCGACCACGCCACCGCCGCGGCCGCCCTGTCCGCCGCGCAGACCGGGCATCTGGTGTTCAGCACGTTGCACACGCAAGACTCGGTGCGCACCATCAACCGCATGATCGAGCTCTTCCCGCCGCACGAACGCGACACGGCGCGCATCCTGTTCGCCGAGTCGTTGGTCGGAATCGTCTCGCAGCGCCTGCTGCCCCGGGCCGGCGGGAAGGGCCGCGTGGCCGCCACCGAGATCCTCAAGGGAACGCTGCGCGTCAAGGACCTGATCCGCGACGAAGAACGCACGCCGGAGCTCTACGACGTCCTGCGCGAGGCTCGTCTCGACGGCATGCGCGCCTTCGATGACCACTTGGCCGAGCTCTACGCCGAAGGCATCATCGAGTTCGAGACCGGGATGGCGGCGGCCACCTCGAGTCAGGCCTTCAAGATGGCGGCAACGCAGGTCGACGTCGGGCGGCACGCTCCGGCCGCCAACTGAGCCACTCTTCCTTCCACGCGCCTGGGCGGCCCGCCGTCCGGGCGCGTCTTCATTGCGCCGGGCAGAACGCGCCTGCGGAGAGCCGAGGGAACGCCGAACCGCGGCGTGCCGCGTCGTCAACACAGATCCTGGATGCAAGGGGCGGTCGTCAGAACGGCACTTCGACCGCCGGAGCGGCCGCGTGGCGCCCGAACCCGTTGGCGCGCTCGGCCAGCAACGCCTGGCGGTCGACCGTCACTCGGCTTCGAAGCCACGGACAGGTCGCCTCGAGTTCGGCCAGCGCCGCGACGTCGATGCGGACGCCGTCGACCTGGTAGAGCACGCGCCCTTGCGGCGTCGCGAAGTCCAGCCGTACCGGCGTCCGGCCGGCGTGCTCGTCGAGCAGCGATCGCAGTTCCAGCAGCTGGTTCGGCGCCACGTCGGCGAGGTCGAAGCGCAAGAGCGCCACCTCCGGGGCGGTGTTACCGTCCTCGCCGCGCAGGTCCCAGCGGATTACACGGTTGGCGATCAGCCGCAGCGACTCGCCGTCCTCGGTGACGTCGACGACCACCACCGCCGGCGCGTCCTCTTCGAGCAGCGGGGCGACGTCGTCGTACGTCCGGCCGAAGGCGAGCAACTCGCGGCTGCCGGACTCGTCCGCGATCTCGAAGCGCGCCATCATGCTCCCCGCTCTCGTCGGTCGCTTGACCACGTTCTGGAGAAGGCCCGCCAAGACCACCTTCACCCGCCCGCCTCCGGTACCGCGCTGCGCGCGGAACGCGCGCTCGATGGCGTCGACCGCGCAGGTGGCGGCTTCGGCCAATCCGGGGTACGAACCCATCGGGTGGGCGCTCAGGTAGAGCCCCAGCGCCTCCTTCTCGAAGCGCAGCACCTCGAGGTCGCTGAGCGGTTCGCCCGCCTCCATCGTGGGCGGCGCCACCTCCTCGGCGCCGAACAGGCTCATCTGCCCGAGCGCGGCCTGCTCGCGTTGCGCCGCGCCCCACTTCATGGCCGTGTCGAGGTTCGCGAGCAGGCGCTGCCTGCCGCGTTGCGCCGCGTTCGTGGCGTCTCGTGGGCGTTCCGGTTCCGGTTCGCCGGCGGCCGCCAGCCCGTCGAACGCGCCGGCTTTGATCAGGTGTTCGACCGCGCGCTTGTTCACCAACGTCGTGTCCACGCGGCGGCAGAAGTCGAAGAGGTCGGTGAACGGCCCGCGGCGCTCCCGCTCCTGCACGATGTGGTTCACGGCCCCCTCGCCGACGTTCTTGACGGCGTAGAGACCGAACCGGACCACACCTTCGACCGGCGTGAAGTCGCCGCGCGAGGCGTTGATGTCCGGCGCCAGCACTTCGACGCCGAGATGCCGCGCGTCCGTGACGTACTGCGCGACCTTGTCGGAGTCGCCGCGCTCCACCGTGAGCAACGCGGCGGCGAACTCGACCGGGTAGTGGGCCTTGAGGTAGGCCGTCTGGTACGACAGCACGCCGTAGGCGGCCGAGTGCGACTTGTTGAAACCGTAGTTGGCGAAGCGTTCGAGCAGGTCGAAGATGCGCGCAGACTCCTCCCGCGGGATGCCGTTCCTCTCGGCCCCGGCCTGGAAGATGCTGCGGTGGCGCTCCATCTCCTCGACCTTCTTCTTGCCCATCGCGCGCCGGAGCAGGTCGGCTTCGCCGAGCGAGTACCCGGCAACCGCCTGAGCGATCTGCATGATCTGTTCCTGGTAGACCGGGATGCCGTAGGTCTCGGACAGGATCGGCGCGAGGTGCCGCTCGGCCTTGGGGAAGTCCGAGTAATCGACGGGTTCTTGCCCGTGGTGGCGCCGGATGTACGTGGGGATGTTCTCCATCGGGCCCGGGCGGTACAGCGCCGACACGGCGATCAGGTCCTGCACGCGCCGAGGCTTCAGGCGCTTGAGGGTGTCGACCATCCCAGGCGACTCGAACTGGAAGACGCCGGCGGCGTCCCCACGAGAGAGCAGCTCGAAGGTCGCCTCGTCGTCGGTGGGGAAGGCGTCGGGTTCGAGCGTGACGCCGCGCGACTCCTCGACGATGCGCACCGCCGCCTCGATGAACGACAGCGTGCGCAGGCCCAGGAAGTCCATCTTGACGAAGCCGAGGTCTTCCACCGAGCCCATGTCGTACTGGCACACCACCGGCCCGTCGCCGGCGCGGAAGACCGGAGCGAGTTCCTGCACCGGGTCGCGCGCGATGATGACGCCGGCGGCGTGGACCGACGCGTGACGCGTGAGCCCCTCGAGTTGGATGGCGACGTCGACGTACGACTTCGCGCCGCTCTCGTACGCCTCACGCAGCTCCGGCACTTCGCGCAGAGCGTCCTCGATGCCGACGCTGCGGCCGAACTTGAGCGGGATCAGCTTCGACACCTTGTCGGCCTCGGCGAACGGCGCCTCCATCACCCGAGCGGCGTCCTTGATGGCGGCGCGCGACGCCAGCGTCCCGAACGTGGCGATGTGCGCCACCCGGTCGTCGCCGTACTTCTGCCGCACGTAGTCGATGACCTCGCCGCGCCGCACGTCGGAGAAGTCGATGTCGAAGTCGGGCATCGAGACGCGCTCGGGGTTGAGGAAGCGCTCGAACAGCAGG
>CAZOTV010000004.1:72917-75417 GCA_964582795.1 uncultured bacterium | reverse complement strand
GGCGGCCGGCGTCGTCGTTTGGCGCCGTGGAGCGCCGAAGCGAAGCGCGGCGTTCCCGCGCCAGGGGCCGACCGCATGCCGACGACGGCACGACGGTCGAAGCTGGGCGCGCGAAAAACGGGATGAACACCGCATAGCGAAAGCGCAGTGACGAAGCGCACAGCGCAGTAGTCGCCGACATGTATACTTGCGCGCGGCGACGGTACCGGCGACCGCGGGGAGCCCCGCCCGCCGCGCCACCCCGAGGGAGGTCGAGTTCATGTTCCGAAGGTTCGCGTTGGTGTCCTTGGTCATGTTGTTCGCTTGGGCCGGCGCCCAGAACAGCTACTTCATCAAGGCCGACATGGTGCGCGGCGCGCAAGGCGCGCAGGGCAACGTGTGCGTGCCGAACTCGGTGTTCGTCCCGACCGAGATGATCGTGTTCCGCGCCGTCGTCTACGACGCCGCCACCGGTGAGGAGATGCTCGAGGACGCGATCGCCGAGCGCGGCATCCAGGCCACGGTGCACATCCAGGATCTGGCGACGATCCCGATGTTCTTCCCGCCCTCGGGCGAAGGCATGGGCCCGGGGATGCTCTTCTTCCGCGGACCCTTCGCCATCCCCGCCGACGCCGCCACCGGCCTGTTCGACTGGTGGATCGAGGTGACCGACGCCTCCGGCGCCACGGCCAGCTTCCAGCCCATCGGCCGTGAGTTCGGCGCCGGGCAGATCACGATCCAAGCGGCTCAGTAATCGCAGTTGGCTCGCGTCGTCCCGCAGCCTCCAAGGCGAGACGGCGACATGAGACACCCGAGCGGCCCGGCTTCGAAGCCGGGCCGCTCGTCCGGAGGAGACCCTATGCTCATACGTCGTGAAACACCGCTTCGGCGCCGCGTACCGCCTCTGAGCACGCGCGGACGGCGCACCGTGGCGCCGATGGTCGTCGTCGCGTTCCTCGTCGTCGCGGCGGGGGTGCTCAGCGCCGCGTCGGCCCAGCCGAGCGGCACCATGGTGTTCGAACCGCCCAGCGGTACCGTCGGCACGGAGGTCGTCGCCACCCTCGCCGGCTTGCCCGCCGGCGCCGCCATCGATATCGTTTGGACCAGCGCCGAGGCCGACTGGAACGTCGGTGAAGGCCGCTTCCACGGTGTCGTGGCAACCGACACCCGCACCGTCGTCGCTACCGCCACGGCCGCAGCCGACGGCACCGCCACCGCCAGCTTCGTCGTGCCCGAGGACTACGGCTACGTGCACAACGTCTTCGCCGAGTCCGGCGGGGAGACGGTCGCGCGTCAGGGCTTCATCGTGGCGCCCCACATGACCATCGAACCGACGTCGGGTCCGGTGGGCACGCCCATCACGATCACCCTCACCGGCGCCGGGTACCGCTTCTGGGAGATGGTGTGGCAGCTCGCGTACGACGGCGCGCATACCGGTTGGCTCTCGGCCATCACCACCGGTGGCACGGCCAAGGTCGTCATCCCCGCCACCGGCGAAGTCGGCCTGCATACGCTGCAAGCGATCTCCGGCACGCACCCGGTGCCGTACCTCAACCAGCAGCAGTCGCCGAACTACAAGCCCGCCGTTCCCACCGTTCTTGGAGCGCTCTTCGAGGTCACCGAGGGCCCTGCCGCCCTTTGGGCCGACCCCAGCGAGCAGGTGCTTCCGCGTAAGCCAGGCGAAGGCGTGGCCACTGGGGACGGCGCGCGCCTCGCGCTCGACTACGTCTCCGGACCGGTCGGCAGCGAGTGGACGCTGCAGGGGGCCGGCTTCGCGCCGGGTGCCAGCGTCAGCGTGACCTGGAGCTCGGTGCGCGGCAACCGCATCAGCGGCGCCGGCTGGGAAGAGGTCGACCGCGAGCTCGGGACCGTCACGGCGGACGCGAGCGGCGCCTTCACCTTCACCACGGACACGCCGGACGACCTGGGCGGCGCGCACCGGGTCGGCGCCGTGGTAGGCGACCAGCGTGTGGAGACCGTCTACACCATCACGCCAAGCGTCTCGCAGGTGACGCCACAGGTGGTCGAGCCCGGCGGGGACATCGTGCTCACCATCAAAGGCGTCGGTTGGACCGAGACGGCCAACATCTACACGCTTCTGCTCGACAACGGGTACATGGGGTACGGCTGCGGGTTCAACAGCCAGGGCGACGTCACCATCCACCTCAAGGCGCCCGGCCGTGAAGGCGTGCACTTCATCAGCCTCTACCCCTCCATCTACCAGGGCCAGGTCACCGGACCGGGGGCGCCCGCGTCCCCCGACGCGAACGCCACCTACCTGCAACTCCCGATGCTGAACCACGTGGATCACCCCGGCGAGGAGTTGCCGGCGCTTCACCTGTCGTTCGAAGTGCGGCGCTAGCCTCACCCGCCCGTCCGGCTCGCGCCGCCGAACTCGGCGCACGAGCCGGACGGGCCGCGTGAAGAACGGCTGCGCGATCCACGGGCCGTCCACGGGTAAGACGGCTCGCCCGCGTGATGGACGCGTGACGAATCCCACCCCCGCCGCGTGGCACGATGA
>CAZOTV010000004.1:61232-72817 GCA_964582795.1 uncultured bacterium | reverse complement strand
CTCGCCCGCGTGATGGACGCGTGACGAATCCCACCCCCGCCGCGTGGCACGATGAGAAGGCCAGGCCAAGGCGCCAGGTCCTGGTGCGGCTGGAGCGGAGGTGGTCGTGGACGTCATCAAGCGGTTGCTGAAGGTCCCATCGTCCGAGGTGACGCCCGAAGAGCTCTACCTGAATCGCAGGGAGTTCTTGAAGGCGGCGGGCATCGCTGCTACCGGCCTGGTGGTCGGCCCTGCGCTCGGAACGGCGCTGGCGCAAGCCGGCGTAGGCGGCGCCGACGACGTCGCGAGCGAGCTGCTCGGCCTGGACCGGACGGACGAGGCGCTCACCTCGTTCGAGTCCGTCACCACGTACAACAACTTCTACGAGTTCGGGGTCGGCAAGGGCGATCCCGCGCGGAACGCCCACACCCTCGTGACGCGGCCGTGGACCGTCACCATCGACGGCGCGGTCGAGCGCCCCGGGGAGTACGACCTAGACGACCTGCTGGCCAACGTCACCATCGAAGAGCGCGTCTACCGCATGCGCTGCGTCGAGGCGTGGTCGATGGTGATCCCATGGCAAGGGTTCATGCTGCGCGATCTGATCGCGCGCGTCGAGCCGACGTCCAAGGCGCGCTACGTGGCGTTCACCACCCTGTACGATCCCGACCAGATGCCTGGGCAACGCCGGCGCATCCTCGACTGGCCGTACGTCGAGGGCCTCCGCATGGACGAGGCGATGCATCCGCTCACGATCCTCGCCACGGGCCTGTACGGACGCGACCTGCCGAACCAGAACGGCGCGCCGCTTCGCCTGGTGGTGCCGTGGAAGTACGGTTTCAAGAGCATCAAGTCGATCGTCCGGATCTCCTTCGTCGAAGACCAGCCGCCCAACACCTGGAACCTCATGGCGCCGCACGAGTACGGCTTCTACGCCAACGTCAACCCCGAGGTCGATCATCCACGCTGGAGCCAAGCGAGCGAGCGGCGCATCGGAGAGTTCCGACGTCGCGACACGCTGCCGTTCAACGGGTACGGCGAGGCGGTGGCAGACCTCTACGCTGCCATGGACCTTCGCCGGAACTTCTGAGACGGGCACACGGCGCAGGCGGCGAGCGACGACGTGAAGCGAAAGAACGTTACGAGGAGGGGCAGGCGAGACCGTTGGGTCCGTGTCGGCGTGTGGCTTGCGTCGCTCGTGCCCGGCATGCTCATCTTGGTCGATGGTTTCCGCGGTCGGCTCGGCGCCAACCCGATCGAGACCATCACCGACCGCACCGGTTGGTGGACGTTGGCGCTCCTGGCCGTGACGCTCGCGGTCACGCCGCTGCGTCGCCTGGCGGGTTGGCGTTCACTGGTGCGCTTCCGGCGTCAGCTCGGTCTCGCGACCTTCGTGTACGCCGTGCTTCACCTCGCCACCTACGTCTTGCTCGACCTCGGCCTCGATCTCTCGCACCTGGCCGAAGACGTGGTCGCTCGCCCCTTCATCACGGTGGGTTTCGCGGCTTGGCTCATCTTGGCTGCCCTCGCCGTGACATCGACCGACGGTTGGATCCGTCGCCTCGGTCCGCGCTGGCGTCGCCTGCACCGGTGGGTCTACGCGGCGGCCGCGCTCGGCACGTTGCACTTCTTCTGGTCCCAGAAGGCCGACCGGGCGCGGCCGCTTCAGTTCGCCGCGGTGTTCGCGGTGTTGTTGGCGTTGCGGTTGGTCCGGCGAGCCGCCGCCCGGCCGGCCACGCGATCCTCAGCGCTTGCGCGTCCCGCCTACGACGACGAGTAGGGCGCCCACCACGACGGCAGCACCGGCCGCCACGTCGGGGATGGTGATGGACCGCTCCTGCTCCGCGGTGACCTCGAGTGGGCCGAGATCGACCGCCGTGGTCTCCTCCGTGTACGTGATCCGTGGAACGACGAAGCCGGCCAAGCCGAGGACGATCAAGACGACCCCGATGATCGTTAGGTTCCGCATGAGTGCCTCCTTCGCGCCCTGGTCGAGCGCGTGCGCTCCGAACGAGCGTGTTCACGCCGCGGTGGGCGTGTTCACGCCGCGGTGGGCGTATGCGCCGTCTTCGGCGCGACCCTGGCGTGTGACGCCCGTGTGGCGCTCGGCGGTGCCAAGCGACGCCTTGTGCGCCGCGGTCACCACCTCCCGCTCGAGAGCACGTTCAGCATAGCGGCGCCGCCATGCCTCTCATGAGAACGCGCTGAAGGAGCCGTCATCCGGCTACCTGGCGTGCGTCCTGCGGCGTCTCGGTCCTGCTTCGTCTCGGTCCGGCGGCGTCTCGGTCCTGCCGAGCGCGGCTCCGGCCGGGGTGGCGTCATGTCCCGCCCGTCCCGTACCCGGCTGGGGCGGGGACGGTCGGTCCGTCGTCAGGCTGGTCTAGAATCCTCGGGGTAGTGCGAAGACCTGCACGCGCACGGCGACCGCGTTCCGGAAGCGGCGAAGAACGCGTTCGCCTGGCGGTCGCCGTCCGCGCGGGCCGGAGGTGGATGGTGAACGAGGGAGTGAGCATCCAGGAGAAGGACGCTTCGGCGCCGTGCGATCTCGTCCCGATCGGCGCGGTCCCGACGGCGGACCAACTGGAAGCGTTCGCGAAGGCCGCGCGCGTCGCCGGCCGGGCTCTGGTGGTGGGCGCCGTCGTCACCGACGGACGCGGCCGGGCCTACGTACAGCGTCGCAGCATGGCGCGGGCCCTTCTACCAGGGTGTTGGGACCTCGTCGGCGGCCACGTCGAGGCAGGCGAAACGGTCAGCGAGGCGCTGACGCGCGAAGTCCGCGAAGAGACGGGTTGGCGCCTGCAGCGGATCGGTCCGGTCGTCGCCTGTCTCGATTGGGAGGCGGGCGGCGTCCTCAGGCGGGAGATCGACTTGCTCGTCAACGTCGAGGGCGACCTGGACCACCCCGTCTTGGAAGCGGGTAAGCACGACCTGGGCCGCTGGCTGCGGGCGGACGAGACGGACGCTCTGCTCGAGCGACGCGACCCCGACGACATCTGGGTTCACCAGACGGTGAAGCGCGCGTTCGAAGTTCTCACAGGGTGGCGGTCGGGCTGACCGCGCCGTCTGCGGCCGACGGCGCGTTCGCCAAGGACTCTCAGTCCGGCGACGCGGGCGTGCCGGCGGCGGCTAGCGCAGGCGCGACGGTGGTCAGCGAAGGGTACAGGGTGCGGTAGACCGCGAGGTTCTCGAAGACGCGCTGGAGGTACTCGCGCGTTTCGCTGCGGTCGATCTCGCGGTAGAAGTCGTCCTTGTCCTGAGCGACCCACTCGCTCTCGAACAAGCGCCGCACGTAGCCTTGCCCACCGTTGTACGAGGCGATGACGAGTTCCACGTCACCGTCGAAGTAGCGCATGAGCCAGGCCAGGTAGGTCGTGCCGTAGAGGATGTTGTCGCGCACGTCGAACGGGTCTCCGGGCTCCTCGCTGCGCAGCTCGGCGATCCAATCCCAGGTCGAAGGGATCACCTGCATCAGCCCTTGGGCGTTCGCGTGCGACACCGCGACCTCGCTGAACGCCGACTCCTGGCGCATCACGGCCCAGATCAGATGCGGTTCGACGTCGTGTTCGCCCGCAGCGGCCAGGACCGTCTCCGGCCAGGCGGGCGGGTAGGCCAGGCGCCACACGCGTAGCCCGTCTTCGCCTGCGCCCAGCAGGGCCCGCGCTGCCCGCACGCTGTGCCGGTACTCGTCCATGCTCTGCAACGACTCGCCGACGTCGAGGATCAGGCTCGGGTCGCCGATGGCTTCGGCGCGCCGCAGCGCGAACAGGAGCTCGCCCACGGCGGCATCCGACTCGTGGATGGCGTAGAGCGCGTTGGCGACTCGCATCGCATGACGAACGGACGCCGCCTCGGTGGCGCTCGGGTCGGGCGAAGAGGCTGGGTTCGCGCCGAGGGCAGACGCGGCGTCGCCCGCGCCGGCTTCGCCAACGGCGGACGACGGACCGGCCGGCGCGATCTCGGAGGCCGCCGCGGCCGGATCGGGTGCGACCGGGGCGAGCCCGAGCTTGAGCCCGAAGAAGCTTCCACGAGGCACCAAGGCCGCGGCCTCGGCCGCCGCCTCGGGCATGCCGAGGCGCGTTGCGAGCACGTGCGCGCGGTACGCCGCGTCGTCGGCGCTGGTGCCGCCGCGACGGGCCAGTCGTAAGTACAGTGGCACCGCGTCGGTGTAGCGGTCCTTCGCCTCGAGCAGGCCGGTCGCCAGCCAAAGAAGATCGGCGCGACCGGTCGAGGCGAGGAGCGTCACGGCACGGTCCAAGTCCCCCCGCCGGTTGGCGATCAGCCCGCGGCCGTACGCGCCGGCCGGCCCGAGCGCGGCGAACGCCGCGTCCGCCTCGGCGTCGCGTTGCAGGTAGTACAGGCACCACGCTTCGCCGAGCGCGGCCGTGTCGTCGCCAGGGACCTCGTCGAGCCAACGGCGGTACGCCTCCAGCGCCTCCTCGTAGCGGCCCATGGAGCGCAGCGAGGGCGCCTCGATGGACGGTGCGCTGCGTCCGTCCAACGCCTCGAGGGCGGCACGCGCCAGCCCGGCGCTCTGGAGCGCTGCAGCGAGGCGGTACGGATCGGTCTCGAGGCGCTGCATCGCGGCGACGGCCCGCTCGTCGGGCAGCGCTTCGCGGTACGCGGCGATCGCCGTGGGCAGGTCTCGAGCTTCCTCCGCCACGGCCGCGAGTTCGAGCGTTGCCAGTCGGTTCTCCGCCCGGCGCAGGGGATCCTCGATCCGCAGTTCCAGTCGTCGCTGCAGCGCCTTCAGTCGGTCTGCCGGTTCCAGCGTCTCCCACGACCCCAACTCCGAGGCAGCGAGGTACGCGACGTACCCGTCGCCTGAGAACGCCAACGCGCGTAGCGTCGTCGCGTCGCCTGCTGCCATGGCGTCGCGGAGCGTGCCGTAGGGCGCGAGCAAGTCCGAGGCGTAGGGGTCGTACACGGTGGCGACGAGGTCGGGCGTGGCGTGGGCCGTGAGACGCACGCGCGTCTCGCGCACGACGAGCGTCGTGGCGGCAGCGAGCGCCAGGATCAGGAGCAGGGAACCGGCCGGACGCGACGAGCGAAGCACACGACCAGTGTACGAACGCCGGGCGAGCGTCTGATGAGCGCTCCACCACGTCCGCACGGACCTGCGTCGTGCAAGTCGTGAGGGACATCCTTCCCGTGACACATGCGGTATGATTCCGCAACAGTAGACGGACCGGACGGCTTGCCCCGACCTTCGGGGCAAGCCGCTTTCCCACGGTGCCGGGGAGCATCACGGAGGAGCATCATGCCGATGAAAGTGCGTGTCACCCAGCAGGGCTACGAGCGCCTGAAGACCACGTTGGAGCACGAGTACGCGCGCCTCGAGGAAGCGACGAAGATCCTCCAGGAACTGTCGGGGTCTTCCGACGACTACGACGACTCCGGCCTGGAAGACGCGAAAGCGGAGAAGGCGCGCATCGAGCATCGCATCGACGACCTCGAGGAGCAGCTGAACCGCGCCGAGGTCATCGAGGATCACAACGTCGAGACCGTCGACCTCGGGAACGTCGTCACGCTGGCCGACACCAAGGGCAAGGACTCGTTCCAGGTCCAGGTCGTGTCGCCGGTCGAAGCGGGTGTGCTCGAAGGCGAGATCCCCAAGGTGAGCGACGAGTCGCCCTTGGGGAAGGCCGTGCTGGGGCGCCGCAAAGGGGACACCTTCAAGGTCACCATCCAGGAGCGCACGGCGGAGTACACCATCGAGGCGATCGGCTGAGGCCCATGGGGCCACGGCCAGCGCGATGACGCAGAAGTCACTGCAGGAGCAAAGGGACCAGCGCCTCCGCAACTTGGAGGCGCTGGTCGAGCGTGGGTTCGAAGCGTACCCCTACTCCTTCACGGCCAGCCATCTCGCGGCCGACCTTCACGACGCGCATCCCGAACCCGAACCCGGCGCGCGGCTCGGCGGGGACGAGGTCGTCGTGGCGGGCCGCGTCATGCTGTTGCGGATGCTCGGCAAGTTGACCTTCGCCACGCTGCAGGACGCCAGCGGGCGTATCCAGGCTTCCTTCCAGAAGGACAAGCTCGAGCGGTACAACGCGCTGAAGAAGGTCGATCTCGGCGACTGGCTCGAGGTGCGGGGCACGCTCTACGCGACGCAGACCGGCGAACTGACGGTCGACGCCGATGACTTCCGGCCGCTCGTCAAGAGCCTGCGTCCGCTGCCGGACAAGCACCACGGCTTGGTCGAGAAGGAGGCGCGCTACCGACAGCGCCACCTCGACCTGATCATGAACCCGGAGGTGCGCCGCGCGTTCGAACTACGCAGCCGCGCGATCGCGTTCATCCGGCGGTACCTCGACGACCTCGGGTTCTTGGAGGTCGAGACGCCGGTCCTGCAGGCGGTGCCGGGAGGCGCGGAGGCGCGTCCGTTCGTGACGCATCACAACGCGCTCGACCACGACTTCCACCTGCGGATCTCGCTCGAGCTGTACCTCAAGCGCTTGATCGTGGCAGGCTTCGACGCCGTCTACGAGATCGGCCGCAACTTCCGCAACGAAGGCATCAGCTACAAACACAACCCCGAGTACACGATGCTCGAGGCGTACTGGGCCGGCAAGGACTATCTCGACATCCTGCGCCTGGTCGAGGACATGTACGCCCGGCTCGTCCAGCAGTTGGTCGGGTCGACGAGACTGACGTACCAAGGTCAGGAACTCGACTTCACGCCGCCCTGGCCGCGTGTCGATTACACCGGCGAGCTGACGCGACGCGCCGGGATGGACTTCGACCCACTGGACGAACCGAAGCTGCGGGCGTGGGTGGCGAAGCACCACCCCGGCGCCGGCGGCGAGGTGCCCACGAGCGGCGAGCCGCCACTTGCCCAACGGCCACTGAACCAGGTGTACGACAAGCTCTACGACATCTACGTCGAGCCGCATCTAGTGGGGCCCGTGTTCGTGATGGATCACCCCGAGGCGATCAGCCCCCTCGCCAAGCGCCATCGCAGCCGACCGGGCTTGGTCGAGCGGTTCGAGCCGGTGGCCGTGGGGATGGAGCTTGGCAACGCCTTCAGCGAGTTGAACGATCCCATCGACCAACGCATGCGCTTCGAGCTTCAGCAGAAGCTCCGGGAAGCGGGCGACGACGAAGCGCAGATGCTCGACGAGGAGTTCCTCGCGGCACTCGAGTACGGGATGCCGCCGACGGGTGGGCTCGGGCTCGGCATCGACCGTCTGGCGATGCTGCTCGCCGACGTGCCGAGCATCCGCGACGTCATCCTGTTCCCGCTACTCAGGCCCGAGTCGTGAGGCGACCATCGGCGGCCGCGAGCGGGGCTTCGCAAGCCGTGTCTTGCCCGCGAGCGCGACGGTCCGCTCGTCGGTAGCGCCGCTCCAAGCCGGCGAACAGCTTGAGGCCGGCCTGCATCGCTGGGCCGATGCCGAGCGCGAACGCCAACGTGCCGATGCCTACGTTCCCGCCCAAGGCCCAGCCGACGGCGAACACGCTCATCTCGACCAACGTTCGTACCCGGCGCACCGGCGCGCGCGTCATCGCCGCGACGCCGAGGACGAAGCCGTCGCGAGGCCCGGCCCCGAGCCCGGCGGTGATGTACAGGCCGGTCGCGACACCGTTCAGCGCCAGCCCGAGCGCGAACAGAGCCGCCCCTTCCCACCAACCGGTCGCCTCCGGGAACCATGGGCGAGCCAGGAAGACGTCCACCCACACTCCGATCAGGACCATGTTCATCAGCGTCCCGAGGCCGATCTTCACACGCGCCACGAAACCGGAGTAGAGCAACAGCAAGAACCCCGCGACCACCATCACTTGGCCGATGCTCAGTGGCGTGCGTAGCGCGGCCCCCTGGTGGAAGACGTCCCATGGGCCGAGGCCGATGCCGGCGCGCAGGGTGAAGGCGATGCTCAGGCCGTAGAGCGCGAGACCGAGGTTCAGATGCAGGATCCTGACGCCGAACAGGCGCCACGACGGAGGACGAGCGAACCGGGCCATGGCGCCGAGCCTACACCGTCGCCCGACAGGCGGTGCGGCTCCAAGCGGCAGTTGGCGCGACGCTTCGGGGAACGAAGTCGACTGCGTGGTCCAGGGTCAGCTGGCGTGCGGCGTCGGTGACGGCGCGTCGTTCGTGTGCTCGAACTCGCCCTTGGCCCGACGCCACAGCAGAGCGTAGAGGCGGCGAAGGAGTTCCTTCTTCTGGGCGTCGTCGAGTTCGCGGTCCCGTTCGATCTCGAGCATGAGATCCTCGAGATCCCGCATGCTCCAGCGATCGACGCGATCGACCAAGTAGCTGTACTCGACGAACCTGTGCACCCTTCGCTCCGACGGACGATGACGCACCGGACGCCCCCATCGCGGCGATCGCGCGGACTCCTTGCGCATCTTCCGTTGACGCGAGTGTAGGAGCGCTTTCGCGCGTTCCCGAAGGGCCAAACGTCCTCTGCGCGTCGTGAGCGGTACGATCCAGGCCATGAGCGATCCCTTGGAGCGAAGCCCGATGTGGGTGCGCGACGCCGTCTTCTATCAGATCTTCCCCGACCGCTTCGCCAAGAGCGAACGCCTCGCAAAGCCGAGCAACCTCGAACCGTGGCACGCACCTCCCACCGTGCACGGCTACAAGGGGGGCGATCTCCTGGGCGTGTCCGAACGGCTCGGGTACCTTCACGAACTCGGCGTGAACGCGCTCTACCTGAACCCGATCTTCCAGTCGGGTTCCAACCACCGCTACCACACGCACGACTATCACCAAGTCGACCCGCTCCTCGGCGGGAACGGGGCGCTTCGGGCGCTGCTCGATGCCGCCCACGAACGCGGCATGCGCGTGATCCTCGACGGAGTCTTCAACCACGCCAGCCGCGGCATGTTCCAGTTCCACGACATCTTGGAGAACGGGCCAAGCAGCCCCTACCTCGACTGGTTCCACATCCATCGCTTCCCGCTTCACGCCTACGGCGGCGGTGACATCGGCTATGGCGCGTGGTGGAACCTGCCTGCGCTCCCGAAGTTCGACGTGCGCACGCCCGCCGTCCGCGAGTTCCTGTGGGACGTCGCGGAGCGGTGGTTGGCGTTCGGCATCGACGGTTGGCGCCTCGACGTGCCGAACGAGATCGACGACGACGCGTTCTGGCGCGAGTTCCGGCGGCGCTGCCGGGCGCTGAAGGACGACGCCTACATCGTCGGCGAGATCTGGACGGACGCGCTGCACTGGCTTCACGGCGACATGTTCGACGGCGTGATGAACTACCCCTTGACGCGCTCCATCTACGGTTTCGTCGGACGTCAGGTTGCCCAGGGTGAGGTCGCCAAGAGCGGTCTGCATCACATCGACACGCTCGACGCGCGGGCGTGGGTGCGTGCGGTCGAGGACCTGCTGGAGCGCTACCCCGAGGATGCGGTGTTCAGTCAGATGAACTTGCTCGGCTCGCACGACACGGCGCGCGTCGCTACCATCCTTCACGGCGACGCGGCGGCCGTGCGCCTGGCGTACCTGCTCTTGTTCGCGCTGCCCGGCGCGCCCACCATCTACTACGGCGACGAGATCGGTCTTCGCGGCGGCCACGATCCCGAGTGCAGGGGCACCATCCCGTGGGACCGCGAAGACGACTGGGACCAGGAGTTGCTTGCCTGGATCCGGCGCCTTACGGAGATCCGCCACGCGCGGCCGGAGTTGCGGCGAGGGGCGACGCGTCTGTTCGCGCCCAAGGACGATCTGGTGCTGGTGGAGCGGACATTGGAGAGAGGGCCTGGCGCTGCGGAGGCAGGCGGTGCGCGCCCGGCAACGGGTGGTCGTGAGGCGACCGTGCTGGTGGCCGCCAACGTGGCGGGCGCGGCCTCGACCGTGCCGCTGGAGCATCTGCCGTTGGGCTGGTACCGGGACCTTCTGACGGATCGAGTGGTGGAGCAGACCGCCGGCGCGCCGTTGGTGCCGGCGCGCGGCGGCATGGTGCTGGTGGCGGTCGAGCGCGACTAGGCGGCTGCGAACGTGACCGGTGTGAGCGCCTCCTCGTCGCGCTCGCCGGTGCGGATCCGCACGACCTGCTCGAGGGGCTGTACGAAGATCTTGCCGTCGCCGACGTCGCCGGTGCGGGCGGCGCCGACGATCGCCTCGATGGTGGGCTGAACGAACGGATCGCTGACGGCGATGGTGATCTTCACCTTCTCGTGGAACTCGACCATGTAGGTCGCGCCGCGGTACTGCTCGGTGACGCCACGCTCGCCGCCGTGACCGCTGACGCGCGCGATCGTGATGCCTCGTACGCCCGCCAGCACGAGCGCTTCCTTGACGGGCGCGAGCCGTTCGGGGCGGATGAGAGCGGTGATCAGTTTCATGGAGTCCTCCTGGCCTTCGGTCAATCGCCTGCGCCGACGAAGATCGGATCGCGCAGCGTGTCGGCGGGTACGTACGCCTCGGTGCCGTGCTCGCTGACGTCGAGGCCGACCAACTCGTCACGGGGCGCGACCCGTACGCCGACGATGGCGTCCAGGAGGCGCCAGGCGCCGTAGCTGGCGGCGAAGGCGACGCCGCTGACGACCAGCGTGCCGAAGAGCTGCACACCGAGTTGCGCAGTGCTTCCGGTTGCCAGCAGGCCGTCGATCCCGAGTTCCGGCCTACCGAACAGGCCGACGGCGATGGTTCCCCAGACGCCGGCCAGGCCGTGCACCGCGATCGCGCCGACGGGATCGTCGATCCGTAGCCGGTCGAGCAGGACGATCGCGCCCACCACGATCGCGCCACCGATCATGCCGATGCCGAGCGCGGCGAGGGGCCCGACGAACGCGGTGGGCGCGGTGATCGCCACCAGGCCCCCGAGGACGCCGTTGACCGTGAGCGAGAAGTCCGGCTTGTGGTGCCGCACCCACGAGAGCAGCAGCGCCGTCGCCCCGCCGGCAGCGGCTGCCATGGTGGTCGTCAGGACGATGTGGGCGACGAGACCGGGATCGCTCGCGATCCCCATGGTGGACCCGGCGTTGAAGCCGTACCAGCCGAGCCACAGGATGAACACGCCCAACGCGGCGAAGGTCATGTTGTGCCCGGGCATCGCCACCGGCTTCCCGCCCACGTACCTCCCGATGCGAGGACCGAGCACCAGCACCGCGCCCAAGGCAGCGAACCCGCCGACGGCGTGCACGACGGTGGACCCGGCGAAGTCGACGAAGCCGAGACGGGCCAGCCAACCGCCGCCCCAGACCCAGTGGCCGAGCACCGGGTAGAGGAAAGCCGTCAGCACCGCGGCGAACGCCAGGTAGACACCGAACCGGGCCCGCCCGCCGATCGCGCCCGAGACGATGGTGGCGGCGGTGCCCGCGAAGACCATCTGGAAGAAGAACTTCGCGTAGAGCGGGATGCCGGTCCAGTCGAGGGAGGCGAACACGCCCTGGTAGGCGTCTCCCGTGGCGGGGCTGGCGTCGGCGCCGGCGAGGAAGAAGCCCGACAGCCCGGTGAAGGCGTTGCCATCGCCGAACATCAGCGCGAAGCCGACGGCCCAGAACGCGACCGCGGCGATCATGATGTCCGCGGAGTTCTTCATCAGGATGTTCACGACGTTCTTGGCGGCGTGGAACCCCGCCTCGACCAGGGCGAAGCCTGCCTGCATGAAGAACACGAGCACCCCGGCGACCAGCACCCAGAGGGTGTCGAG
>CAZOTV010000004.1:47302-61132 GCA_964582795.1 uncultured bacterium | reverse complement strand
CGTGGCGCGCATCGCGGAGTTGGATGGACGGCTCATCTCGACCTCCCAGAGCAGTTCGCGCGCCGGTGGGCGCGATGCGCAGGAGCATATCTGCATAAGAACTCACTGTCAAGCAAGAAGTTGCCGAGCGGCAGCAAGTACGCTAACGCCATGCAGTCAGCAGCCACATCCGTGCGTAGCGTCACGCAGAACTTTGACAGCTGGTCGATTAGGAGATGACAGCTTGCAGACGTCCGCCGAACACGGCTCCGCCCGCGCGGGCAACGTGGCCCTGCGTCACCCGCCCACGATGCGCGGTCGTGTCTCCGCTCGTCGTCAGCCTGTGGCGTGCGAACGCGAACCGTTCGACGTCTTCGTACCGGTGCGTGTGCCGGCCGTGGTCGACCCGCTTGCGGCGATCAGAGTTCCTGCAGCTGGATCCGACTCTCGTCGCCGACGATCAGACGATGCGTGCTGGGCCGCCCGTGGTGGCCGACCACCTGAACGTCTTCGCCGATGAGGCTGGCTTGGATGCGGGGCCCGACTCCCTCGATCACGGTGCGCGCCCCCACCACCGCGTACTCGAGCTCGGCGTTGCGCAGCACGACGTCTTCGCCGATCGACGTGAACGGTCCGACGTAGGCGCCTTCGACACGGGCGTTGGCGCCGATGATGGCGGGGCCGAACACGGTCGTGTCCTTCACGACCGCTCCCTCACCGACAAGCACCTCGCCCACGAGCGTCGAACCCTCGACGCTGCCGCGCACGTCGCGCTTCACGCGCGCCAGCAGCAGCCGGTTCGCGTCGAGGATGTCCTCGGGTTGGCCGGTGTCCTTCCACCAGCCCTGCACCTCTACCGGCGCGACCTCGTGACCCGCCTCGATCAGGCGCTGGATGGCGTCGGTGATCTGGTACTCGCCCTTGGCGCCTGGCTGGAGGCCCTCGATCATGGCGTGGATGGCGGCGTCGAACACGTAGACGCCCGCCACCGCCAGGGTGCTTGGGGGATCCTGCGGTTTCTCCACCAGGCGGGTGATGCGGTCGTTCTTCACGACCGCGACGCCGAGCGAGCGCGCGGCTTCGCGCGAGACGGGCACCAACGCGAGCACCGCGTTGACGCCCTCATCGGGCCGGAACGCCTCCACGAAGCCGCGGATCCCGTTCTCGAAGAGGTTGTCGGATAGGTACATCACGAACGGGTCGTCGCCCAAGAAGTCGCGCGAGACCTGCACGGCGTGCGCCAGGCCCTGTGGCGGGTTCTGCAGGATGTACTCGAATCGTACGTTCTCGTAGCTCGCCAGCGTCTCCTTGATCGAGTTGATCGTCAGGTAGCTGACGACGACGCCGATCTCGCGCACGCCTGCTTCGATCAGGTTGTCCACGGCGTGATGGATGAGGGGGCGGTTCGCCACCGCGATGGTCGGCTTCGGCTTCAGGCTGGTGATGGGGCGCAGGCGGGTACCGAGGCCCGCGGCCAGGATCAGTCCCTTCATGGGCGTCCTCTCATGTCGCTGTGCGCGTCGCTCGGCTCCACCCTGCGGATCGAGGCGTGCACGGTACGTCGTGATGTCGTAGCGCGCCGGAACGCCCGTACCTGCCACGGAAAGAGCCGATTCGGGCGTCGGCAGTGATCGTTCGCCCGACGATACCGCGGGGATGCCGCACCGTGAGGTGACGCGGTGTGCCGCCGCCCCGACCGCGAAGCCGGGGTGAAGGTACGATGCGGCATGACGAAGACTTCCGAGATCCGCCTGCGGGTGGACATGGACGATGATGGCATCGACGCGATCCGCTGGGAGGCCGACGATGGTCCGGAGCCCGGTGAGCAGGCCGCGAAGGCGATGATCCTCGCTCTGTGGGACGCGAGCAAACGCAACGCCTTGCGGATCGACCTCTGGACCAAGGACTTGAGCGTGGACGACATGAACGACTTCTTCTTCCAGACGCTCCTGTCCATGGCCGACACCTACCGCAACGCCACCAACGACACGAACCTGATGGCCGAGATCAAGCTCTTCGCCCGCGACTTCGCCGAGAAGGCTTCCCGCGCCGCCACGGCGCAAGGGCGCGCGCCCGGCGGCTGACGCCGGATCCCGGTAGGAAGACGTCGTGCCAGCGCGCGTTGCCACCGCACCGGAAGACGGCGCTCGTGTCGAACTCGGGAGGACGCTCCCGTCGCTGCTCGAAGAGGCGGTGGCGAAGCGGCCGAACCCGACGGCGTTCTGCGAGCGGCTCGGCGACGCGTGGCGTTCGGTGTCGAACGAGACGCTGCGCGATCGTGCGCATGACATGGGCCTTGGTTTGCGCAAGGCGGGGCTGGTCGAAGGCGACCGCGTCGCGCTCTTCACGCACAGCGACCTGAGCTTCGCGATCGCCGACATGGCGTGCCTCGTCGCAGGACTCGTGAGCGTTCCGATCTACCTGACGCACCCTCCCGGCGCGGTGCGCCACATCCTGAGCGAGAGCGGTTGCCGCGCGGTGCTCGTCAGCGACGCCACGCTGCTGCGGGAGGTCGAGGACGTGGCCGACCAAGTCTCGAGCGTGATGTTCTTGGCCGTGGCGCACCCTGGGCCGGCGTTCGTTCCGTCTTCCGGGCGAACGACCTTCGCCGAGATCGAGCGCGTCGGCGCCGAGGTCCGCGCGTCGAACCCGGACGCCCCACGGGTGCTCTCTGCCGACATCGACGCCCGTGCGCTGGCGACGATCATCTACACCTCGGGAACCACCGGCACGCCCAAGGGCGTGATGTTGAGCCACGAGAACGTGAGTGCGAACGCGATCGCGTCGATCACCGGCCTCTCGACGTTCCGGCGTGGCGACGACGAGGTGGTGCTCTCCTTCCTACCGCTGAGTCACGTGTTCGCGCGCACGCTTCACTACGCCGCGATGTGGTCCGGCGCGACGGTGTACTTCGGCACGCCGGAGACCGTGCGCGACGACCTTGCCGAGGTGCGCCCGACGTTCATCGCGGCCGTGCCACGCGTGTTGGAGAAGTCATGGGAGAGCATCCAGCGCGCCGGGGACGACCTGCGTGGCGCCAAGCGGTTGCTCTACCGCCGTGCGCTGGCGTTCGCGCGCCGCTTCGACGTCACGAGACCGCCGTCGGGCGTGGCGCGGTTCGAGCATCGCGTGCTCGACCTGTTGGTCTTCCGCCGCTGGCGCGAGGCGCTGGGCGGCAGGTTGCGCACCATCATCGTCGGCGGGGCGGCCCTACGCGCCGAACTCGTGAACGTGCTCGGCGCTGCGGGGGTCGACGTGTTGCAGGGGTACGGGCTCACCGAGACGAGCCCCGTCATGACGTTCAATCGCCATGGCCGCAACCGACCCGGCACGGTGGGCGAACCGGTGGCCGGCACCGAGGTGGCGGTGAACGACGACGGAGAGGTGCTCGCCCGGGGGCCGCACGTGATGCTCGGCTACTTCGCGCGCGACGACGAGACGGCCGAGATCATCGACGAAGAAGGCTGGTTCCATACCGGCGACCTGGGTTCCCTGGACGGGAGCTTCCTCACCATCACCGGACGCATCAAGTACTTGTTCAAGCTCTCGACCGGGAAGTACGTCATGCCGCAGCCGCTCGAGGAGCGCCTGGAGGCCCATCCGATCGTGGCGGCCGCCCTGGTGGTCGGGGAAGGCGAGAAGTACTGCGCGGCGGTGGTGTTCGTGGACCACGAGGCGCTTGCGGCACGCGGCGCGCCGGCCACGCTCGATGGTCTCTCGGACAGCGGCGCGCTCGAGGAGCTGCGCGCTGCCGTGCGCGCCGGCAACGACGGCATGCCGCACTGGTCGGCCGTGCATCGCGTCGCCGTCAGCCTCGCCACGCTCGACACCGCGTCGGGCACGATCACGCCGAAGCTGAGCGTGCGGCGGGAGCGCGTGCTCTCCGAACACGCCGGGCTGGTGCGCCGCCTGTACGACGCGGAGCCGAGCGAACTCGAGGGCTCGGGCGCCAGCGCGCGCGTGGGCGCGCGCGTGGGCGACGACGCCGTGCTGATGGCGGTGTGAACGGGCCTACGTGATCGGCGCGGTGTGAACGTGGCGGGGCCGCGCGTGCGACCCGATGCGCTCCGTTTGGCCCGCGGCGCCGAGCGTGGCCCGCTGCGCCTTGGCACCGTACCGGTCCTCCGATCGCCGCGCCGCCGGCTCAGCGTTCGATGCCGTCGTAGGTCAGGAGCGGTCGGTAGAGGTCCGGTCGTCGGTCGCGGAAGAAGCCGAACCCGGCCCGGTACGCGCGCGCGGCAGCGAAGTCGAGATCGGCGTAGAGCACCGTCTCCGAGGTGCGACCTGCGTCGGCCAGCAACGAGCCGGCGTAGTCGGCGATGAACGAGCTTCCGTAGAACGTCGCGTCCGCCTCGCGGCCGACGCGGTTGGCCGCGGCCAGATACACCGAGTTGCATACGGCATGGCCGATCATGGCGCGGCGCCACGGGTCGCGCGTGTCCAGCCCGCCGGCTTCGGGGGGCTCGGAACCGATGGCCGTCGGGTAGAGGAGCAGGTCCGCGCCCTGAAGCGCCATCGCCCGCGCCGCTTCGGGGAACCACTGGTCCCAGCAGATGCCGACCCCGATGGCGCCGAAGCGGGTACGCCACGTCTTGAAGCCGGTGTCGCCCGGTGCGAAGTAGTACTTCTCTTCGTAGCCGGGCCCGTCGGGGATGTGGCTCTTGCGGTAGACGCCGAGAACCTCTCCGCCGGCGTCGATCATGGCCAGGCTGTTGAAGTGCGCCTGACCGGCGCGTTCGAAGAACGAGATCGGCAACACCACGCCGAGCTCGGCTGCGAGGCGCGCGAAGTGCTCGAGGAACGGGTGGTCGTCGACCGGGTGCGCGAGCGCGAAGGCCTCCTCCCGCTCGAGTTGCGGGAAGTAGAGGCTCTCGAAGAGCTCCTGCAGCAGCACCACGTTCGCCCCGCCGGCGGCGGCCTCGCGGACGTAGCGCTCGGCCTTCTTCACGTTGTCGTCCAGCCGGTCGCTGCACGACATCTGGACGACCGCGAGCCGCACGGTGCCGGCGGGCGTCGACGTCGGGGCCTGATTCGGGTTCGGGCGATCAGCCATGGTCCACCTTCCCGCGCGGTTGCTGCTGCGTGACGCAGTGGAACGCTCCCCCGCCGGTGATGAGATGCCGCGCGGGCAGGCCGACGACCTCGCGGCCCGGGAACAGCGGCCTCAGGATGTTCAGCGCCCGCTCGTCGTTCGGGTCGTCGTAGGTCGGCACCACCACGAGACCGTTGCCTACGTAGAAGTTGGCGTACGTGAGGGGTAGGCGCTTGCCCTCGAGTTCCATCCGGCGCTGCGGAAGGGGGAGCTCGACGATGCGGTAGCGCGCCCCGTCACCGTCCTCGAGGGCGCGCAGGTCCGCGAGGTTGCGGGCCATGGCGACGTGGTTCGGGTCGGACGCGTCGGGCTCGACGCTGCACACGATGGTGCGGTCGTCGGTGAAGCGCGCGAACGTGTCGACGTGGCCGTCGGTGTGGTCGCCCTCGAGTCCCTCCTGCAGCCACACCACGCGCCGCACGCCGAGGTGTTCGGCCAGCACGGCCTCGAGGTCCGTCTCCGTCAGGCCGGGGTTGCGGTTCGGCTCGAGCAGGCAGGAACGCGTGGTGAGGCAGACGCCTTCGCCGTTGATCTCGAGCGAGCCGCCTTCCATCACCACCGGCACCTCGAAGCGCCGCATGCCGAGCGTGCGCGCGACCGCCGCAGGCGCGCGGTCGTCGTCGTCCCACGGCGCGTACTTGCCGCCCCAGGCGTTGAAGCGCCAGTCCGTCAGCGCCACGCCCGTGGGTCCGGTAACGAACAGCGGCCCGTTGTCGCGGAACCAGACGTCGTTGAGCGGCACGCGGTGGAACCGCACGTTGGCCGTCACGCGGCGCGCTTCCGGCTCACCGAACCGCTGGGCCGCCGCGCGCGCGATGCGCGTTCTGGCGTCGTGCTCCGTCTCGTCGTCGCGTACGTTGAGCATCACCGGCTCGTGCGCCGCGATGGTGGCGACGAGCGTCGCGAACTCCTGGCGAACGCCTTCCAGATGCCCCACCCAGAGCTCGTCGTCGAACGGCCAGCTGGTCCAGGTCGCTGCGTGCGGCGCCCACTCGGGGGGCATCCGCATCGACATCGCCGCGGGCGTCCGGCCGTCGGAACCGCGAGCAGCGCCGCCGGCGAGCACGCCGTGCTCGTCCTGGCCACGCCCGTGCGCGCCGAGGTGGTGAACGCTGCTTCCCTGTGTGCGCGTGTCCAAGCTCGTGCCTCTCGTCCGCCTGGGTACCGCCTGGGTACCGTCTTGGTACCGCTCCGGCACCGTCCCGGTTCCATGGCGCTTCGGGCATCGGCGCTCGCGGCCGTTCGCTGCCGGTGCGAGGGCCTTCGGCGCCCCTACTCGTACCGCGCGGGCGCCCTTACGGCCCGCCCGCCGGACCGCTCATGCTAGCAGAACGCTACGTGTCCAGCGGGGTCCGGGGTAGCGCGACGAACGTGCTACGCTACGCTGCTTGGAGCGCTTGCGGCGCTTGGAGCGCTTGGAGCGCTTGGAGCGCTTGGAGCGCGCCCTCGCGCCTGCACGCTCGGCGCACGAACGTCTCGACTTCGCGACGGAGGCACTCTCGTGACCAGACCGACCCTCGACCCCGGCTTCGGCATCGCGGACGCCGAGGAGCTGTACGGCATCCGCTCGTGGTCGAACGGCTACTTCGCCGTCTCCGAACAGGGCGAGTTGACGGTGTCGGTGCGAGGCGCCCCGGCTGCGCCGATCGCCGGCATCGTCGAGGACCTGCGTGCGCAGGGTCACGCGCTGCCGCTGGTGCTGCGCTTCCCCGACGTCCTCGAGGACCGCCTCGACCGCATCAACGAGGCCTTCGCCGCCGCCATACGCGAGGCCGGCTACCAGAACCGCTACCAGGGCGTGTATCCCATCAAGGTCAACCAGCGCCGCGTGGTGGTGGAGACGATCGCCGGCTACGGCTCCCGCTATCGAACCGGGCTGGAGGCGGGCAGCAAGGCCGAGCTCGCGCTGTGCCTGGCCCACGACACGCACGACGAAGCGCTCCTGTGCTGCAACGGCTTCAAGGACGACGACTTCATCCGGTTGGCGTTGTGGGGCAGGAAACTCGGCCGCAACGTCATCATCACGCTCGAGAAGGCAGGAGAGCTGGAGCGCGTGCTGCGCATCAGCCGCGAGATGGGCGTGAAGCCGGCGTTGGGCGTGCGATTCAAGCTCCACGCACGCGGCACCGGTCAGTGGGAGGCCTCCGGGGGCGACGACGCGAAGTTCGGGCTCACCGCGTCCGAGCTCATCCACGTCGCCGATCGCGTCAAGGAAGAGGGGCTCGAAGACGCGCTGGTGCTGCTCCACTGCCACGTCGGTAGCCAGCTGACCGACATCCGTCGCATCCGCTCGGCCATCCGCGAGGCCGCGCAGGCGTACGTCGAGTTGGCGGAGATGGGCGTGGGCGTCCAGTACCTCGACGTCGGCGGCGGGCTGGCGGTCGACTACGACGGCAGCAAGACCACCTTCTACGTCTCCGCCAACTACGGGTTGCGCGAGTACGCCGACACCGTCGTCTACACCGTGATGGAGGCGTGCCAGGAGTGGAACGTGCCGCAACCGATCCTGGTGACCGAGTCGGGCAGAGCCCTCACCGCCCACCACTCCGTGATCGTGATGCCGGTGGTGGACGCCATCGGCCCGACGCGGGAGCCGATCCGGTTGCCGCCGCTCGAGGGCGAGATCCACGGGCTCATCCGCGACATGCGCGAGCTCGAGCGAGACATCACGGTCAAGACCTACCGCGAGGTCTACAACGAGGCGGTCAGCAACAAGGAGACGATGCACAGCCTGTTCGACCTCGGCTATCTCAGCCTGCTCGAGCGGGCTCACTTCGAGCAGCATTACGCGCGCATCCTCTCGCGCGTCGCGCGGGTGGTGGAGACGCTCGACTACGTGCCCGAGGAGTTCGAGCTGCTGCCCCGGATGCTGGCCGACAAGTACGTCGTGAACTTCAGTCTGTTCCAGAGCCTGCCCGACCACTGGGCCATCAAGGCGCTGTTCCCCATCGTGCCGCTCGCTCGGCTCGGTGAGCGTCCCACCCGGAACGCCACGCTCGTCGACATCAGTTGCGACTCCGACGGCAAGATCGACAAGTTCATCGACCTGCGCGACGTCAAGAACGCCCTGCCGGTGCACGACCTTCGACCTGGGGAGCCGTACTACCTTGGGGTGTTCCTGGCCGGGGCGTACCAGGACGTGCTCGCGAACGCGCACAACCTGTTCGGGCGGGTGAACGAGGCGCACGTGCGCTTGGGGGCGGATGGGCCGCGGGTGGAGCTCTACGTCGAAGGCCAGAAGGCGCGGCGCGTGATCCAGAACATGGGCTACCAGACCCCGGACCTGCACGCCGCCATGGAGCGCCAGGCGCAGGAGTTGCGCGACGAAGGTCGGCTCGACGACGACGAGATCCGCGAGCTGCTGGCGCTGTACGACCGTGAACTGGTGGGCTACACCTACCTCGAGGCGTTGTGACGGGCGAGCCGATCGAACCGATCCGCCTCGGCCCGGACGGGCGTAGGCACGTGGCGGGCGCGGTGTTGTGGCGTGCGGACGGCACGGTGTTGCTGCAACATCGCGACGACGACCCGGCCATCGTGGAGCCTGGCAAGTGGTCGTTGTTCGGCGGCGGGGTGGACGCGTGCGAGAGCCCGCTCGACGCGGTGCTGCGCGAGGTGGAAGAGGAGATCGGCTACCGCCTGAAGGCGCTGAGGCCGCTGATCGTCATCGAAGGCAAGCGCCAGGTCTACGACCTCTACCTCGCCGCGATCGACGCGCCGCTCGAGACGTTGCAGTTGAACGAGGGACAGGGCTTCGCCTACGTGGCGCCGAAGCGCGCGCTGAGCGAGCTCGATCTGACCGACGTGGCGCGCTTGGCGCTCACGGCCGCCTTGATGGTCGTCGAACAGCGCGCCAAGGACGGTTTCACCACCGCGTTCGACGACTGGCCCACCACCGACACGGCCTGAGGCCACGGGCGCCGTACCGCCTGTTCGTCAGAACGCGTGCACGCTGCCGTCGTAGCCGAGCTCGGCGCGCGGGAAGCGGGCGCGGGCTTCGAGCAGCATGGCGTCTCCGTCATCGGGCAAAGGCGGGATGTGCACCATCACCAAGCGCTCCGCGCCGGCTGCCTGCGCGACCTCGGCCGCGTCCGCCGCGCTCGAGTGGCCGTGCCAGGCTCCAGTCGCTTCGTGCACCAGCAGGGCTGCGCCCTTGGCCATGCGGGTGATGGCCGCACACCTCTCGGTGTCGCAGGAGTACGCCAGCACGCCACCTCCGCGGACGTCGCGCACGCGTAGGCCGACGACGGGCACGGCGTGCTCGCCGGGCGTCGAGCGGATCTCGAAGTCGTCGTTGGTGAGCACGGGCGCGTCCTCGACGTGCGCGATCTCGTGGTACCGGATCTCGGGGTAGTCGGGCCAATCGGTCGTGTCGAACGCGTCGTGGACGCGCTTCGCCTGAGCAAGCGCGGGCGCGATCCCGTACACGTCCAACGGCTGCGTGCGTCCTGCCAGCCACAGGCGCTCCATGAGCAGGGGGAAGCCGGCCACGTGATCGGCATGCTCGTGCGTCACGACGAGCGCCGTCACGCGCTTCAGGTCCAGGCCGTTGACGAGCATCCGTTGGGCGGCGTCGCCGCCGCAATCGACGACGACCAGGGCGTCGCGCCCCTCGAGCGCGAGCATGGTCGTCGTGCGCTCCTTGCCGGAGAGCGCGGCGCCGGTTCCGAGAAGATGCAGCGTGCCCACCGGGTCCTCCTGGACGGGTCGCCTTCTCAGGGCGACCGCACTTCCCGGATGATACAGGCACGTTCCGGCGCCTCGGCGACGGCACGCACACCGCCGGCGTAAGCGACGGCGCGCCGGCCTTCATGAAGGCGAACGGATGCGTCGCCGCGGCCGCGCGTGCTCCTAGCGTCCGGTGAACGCGGCCGGGCGCTTCTCCAGGAACGCGCGGATGCCTTCCTTCTGGTCTTCCGTGCCGAACAGCAGGTAGAACGCGTTGCGCTCGAAGGCGAGGCCGTCCTCTAGGCCAAGGTCTTGGGCTCTGGAAACCGCGCTCTTCGCGAGTCTCGCCGCCATGGGCGCGCGGCCGGCGACGACGCGGGCGACTTCCAGTGCCTTGGCGAGGTAGTCCTCCACCGGAACCACGTGGTTCACCAGCCCGTGGCGCAGGGCCTCTTCTGCGGTCAGGACGCGGCCCGCCACCACGACCTCCATCGCCAAGTACTTGCCGAGTTGCCGCGTCAGACGTTGCGTTCCCCCGGCTCCCGGCATGATGCCGAGGTTGATCTCGGGTTGCCCGAGCCGCGCGGTCTCCGAGGCCACGATCATGTCGCACGTCATCGCCAGTTCGAGGCCACCGCCGAGCGCGAACCCGGAGACCGCCGCCACGATCGGCGTGCGCACGCGACGAAGCGCCTCCCAGGTCTCGAAGCGGTAGCCGCCCAGCATGTCGGCGACGTTCTTGCCGTCCATCTCGGTGACGTCGGCGCCGGCGGCGAACGCCACGTCGTCCCCCGTGAGCACGATGCAGCCGATGGCGTCGTCGAGGTCGAAGGCGCGCATGGCCTCGGCGATCTCGGAGAGCGTCGCTTGGTTCAGCGCGTTCCTTCGCTCGGGCCGATGGATGCGGATCAAGCCGACCCCGTCACCCGGACGCTCGACGCGGATGTTCACGGGCTCGCTCACGCCACCACCTCGGTGGTGTCCGCGTCGGCGAAGAGCACGGTGACGTTCCCCTTGGCGAAGCTCATCAAGTCTTTCCCCAGCGCGCGGTTCTCGGGCGAGCGCATGGCCGCGTCGAACGTCGCGCGGTCGGGGAAGTGCATCTCCGCGATCAGGAAGTAAGGCGCTTCGCCGCCGAAGGCGTCGGCCGTCACCCGGTTCAGCACGAGGCGCTCGAGGCCCGGCACGGCCAGCGTCAGCGGCGTATGGACGCGCTCGTAGTGCTCGAGGAAGGCGGCTTCGTCGTCGGGGCGTCGGTACAGCGCGATCAGCTTCACCATGGTGAACTCCTTCGGAGGCGAGTGGATGGCTCGTGGGCGCAGGGCGCGATGGGTCGTGGGCATGCCTTGGCGGAGGTTCGTGGGCGGCGGGCCGGGCGTGGTGTGGCTGGATCGCGCGCGTCAGGCGCGGCCGCGGTGTCGCTCCCAGCGCTGGCGAAGGCGTTCGAACGCGCCTTCGAGGCGGTTCACGGCCAGGATGACCTGGATGGTGGCGCCTTCGCCGATCCGGTCGCCGAGCTCGCTGGTCGCTTCGCAGGTGGCGTGCACACGGTTGCCTTCCAAGCGGACGAACTCGGCGCGCAAGTCGACGCGCATGCCGGGCAGGGCCGAGGCGAGATGGCGCACTTCCACGGCGTGACCGATCCCCTCTTCGCCCGGTTCCAGGAACGGAAGGATGATCTTGCGACTGACGAGCTCCATGTGTTTCGTCAGCCAGTAGGTGGCGTAGACGGGATGGAGCTTGCCGAGCCGCGGGTCGTGGTGCTCGTGCTCGAAGTCGACCGTCATCGCCGGGGTGACCACCACGGCGTGGTGCGTCTCGTAACGGTCGGGGATCGAACGCATGGGCCCTACAGTCTCCGTTCGTCCAAGATGCGGCGGAGCTTCCCGCCTGCCGAACGCGGCGCCGTTCCGGGCGCCAATAGCGTCACCTGCACGTTGATGCCGATGATGTCGTGGATGCGGTGCTGGATGCGGTCCCGCAGGGCGTGCACCTGCTTGTCCGCGCCGAGCACGCCGCCCTCGAGCACCTCCTGACCGATGTGGTTGAAGGCCTCCTGGGTCAGCTCGAGCCGGAGTTCGAGTTCGTCGAGCGTAGCGCGCCGCCGGACCACCAGTTGGTAGTGCGCCGACGCTTCTGGCACGTGCTGCAAGATCGCCTCGATCTGGGTGGGGTAGACGTTGACGCCGCGGACGATGAGCATGTCGTCGCTGCGGCCGCGGATGAGCCCGATGCGGGCGTGCGTGCGGCCGCTCGGTCCGGTCGCGCGCGTGAGGTTGGTGATGTCTCCGGTCCAGTACCGCAGCAAGGGCAGCGCTTCCTTCGTCAGCGTGGTGATGACCAGCACCCCGTCCTGGCCCTCGGGGACCGGCTCACCGGTGTCGGGGTCGACGATCTCCGGGTAGAAGTGGTCTTCCCAGACGTAGCTCCCGTCCTTCTCCTCGACGTCCTCGTTGGCCACCCCGGGTCCGATGATCTCGGACAGCCCGTAGATGTTGGTCGCACGGATGCCCAGGCCCTGTTCGACGTCTTGTCGGATGGCCTCGGTCCACGGTTCGGCGCCCAGGATGCCGAAGCGCAGGCTGATGTCCTCCGGCGCGACGCCACGGCGGTAGAACTCCTCGGCGAGCGTCTGCGCGTACGAGGGCGTGCAGGCGATGATCTCGGGCTTCAGGTCGAGGATCAGCGTCGCTTGCCGCTCGGTCATGCCTCCCGACACCGGCACGACCGCCATGCCGAGCTTCTCGCCGCCGCCGTGCAGCCCCAGGCCGCCTGTGAACAGCCCGTACCCGTACGCGTTGTGAAAGAGCATCCCGGGGCGGCCGCCGGCCGCCGCCAAGGAACGCGCGACGACCTCGGAGAAGACCTCCAGGTCGTTCCGGGTGTAGCCCACGATGGTGGGTTTGCCGGTGGTGCCGCTGGAAGCGTGCACGCGTGCCAGCTCGTGAGGCGGCACCGCGAACATCCCCATCGGGTAGGTGTCGCGTAGGTCGTCCTTGCGCGTGATGGGAAGGCGCGGAAGGTCCTCGACGCCGCGGATGTCCGCCGGAGACACGCCTGCCTCGTCGAGCCGTTCGCGGTAGAGCGGCACCCGCTCGTGCACGTAGGCCACCAGGCGGCGCAGGCGCTCGTCCTGCAACGCGCGCAGCTCATCCCGCGGCATGGTCTCGATGTCGGGTTGGAACATCACGGCCTCCTCGGTTCCGGCGGCGGTTGGGCGCCGGCTCGCTCCGCGTCACGCGGGCGGCGGTATACGGTTCCGGTGAACAGGGCGACGGGCGTGACGCCGACCCGGACTTCGATACGGTACGTGGCGACGCGCCGCCCGAGATGCTCGGTGCGCGTCTCGACCTCGAGCTGGTCCCCCACGTGAACCGGCCGGAAGTAGTCCATGTGCACGGACAAAGCGACGGCGTCGGCGTCGCCGGCGTTCGACGCGAGCGCGAAGGCTTCGTCGGCGAGCGCGTAGAGGAAGCCGCCGTGAGCCGTTCCGTGCATGTTCGTGTGGCGCTCGTCCACGCGCGCGCGCAGGCGCACGACACCGTCCGGCGCAGGCACGCGTTCGAATCCTAGGGTTCGGGCGAAGCTCATCGGCTCCGCCTCGTGGCGCGATCGTCGGCCGCGGCGCCTTCGTTGCCTCCGCCGCCGGGGGCGCGGCGGAGACCGGCACCGCTGGCTGTGACGTCTGCGAAGGCGCGCCCGCCGGCGGCGACCAGTTTCGCGAGCAGCGGGTGGGGGGCGAAGCGCTCCGCCCCGGTCTCCAGGTGGAGGCCTCGAAGGGCCGTCCACACGTCGGGCAGGCCCAGCGCTTCCGCCCAGGCGAGGGGACCGCTTGGGTAGTTGACGCCCAGTTCCATCGCCGTGTCGATGTCCTCGGCCGTGGCCAACCCCTCGGCGAGCGCGCTCGTGGCCTCGTTCACGAGTAGTCCGACGATGCGGAACGCGGCGCCGCCGGCGTGATCCGGCAGCACGACGACGCGCGCCCCGGCCGCGCGCAGGACATCGGCGACCTCGCGCAAGCGTGCGCCCGAGGCCGTGACGGGAGCCATCAACTCGATCGTGATCGGTTCGTCGGGTAGGGAGGCGCCTGG